>DVIL01000025.1 GCA_018711305.1 Candidatus Coprenecus stercorigallinarum | reverse complement strand
CATGGATGATATCGGACACAACAAGGCTGAAGCCGTAGGCCGACGTCTGCGGGCCATCAATCCCGATGCCGACATCAGAGTAATCAACAAAACCATTGACAAAGACAACGCAGCAGCGATCCTGGAAGGACATTCGATTGCCGTCAATGCAATCGACATCAACACCGAGTCCGGAGCAGAGACAAACCTTGCCTTTGACAGCGTCTGCGAAAGTCAGAACATCACTGTCATACATCCCTACAATATCGGCTTCGCCTCACTCGTCGTGGTAGTAAAGCCGGGGAAACCCAGACTGGCGATTCTTAAAGAGAACGGAAACGCTACGGAAGAGCGCTTCGAACGGGCAGTCATAGAATACATAGACAGGTATTTCGACCATAAGGCCATTCCAAAGATGTGGCTGGACCAGCTGCTCTGGGCGACGAACGACACGAAAGACAGCCATCTGCCAGAGATGTCGATAGCTGCCTACATTGCCGGAGGCGTATGCACAAATCTGCTGTACAAGATATCCTGCGGCAAGTTCGTGAAATTCTTCCCCAACTTCTACTTCTATTCCGCCAGAGACGATGTGAACTAAACCAGTTTTCTGACTTTGGCGCAGGCTATGGCCTCGGTAATATTGCTCACTCCCAATTTGACAAACAAAGACTTGCGGTAGCCCTTGACAGAATCGACCGACTTGAAGATGGCATCGGCTATCTCGTTCATGGTAAAGCCTCTGTTGGAAAGGACAAGCACCGCTTTTTCCAGTTCCGTCAGAGTCTCCTGAGGACTTTCGTTCCATGACATCTTATTAAGGTCGTAATACCAGACCTTGGAGGATATTTCGCTGGTGACAGTGGCCCGCAGATTGGAGTCATCCGGAGCCCAGTCAATCGAACACAGGATAAGCCACAGTTCTCCGGCATCGGAAAGAGCCAGAGGCGTCCGCTTGTGGTGGACCAGCCTCCACTTGCCCATACGCGAACTGCGGATGTGGTAGTTATATGAAACGCTGTACCGGGTACGCTCGGATACCGGCACTTTGTGAATAAATTCCAGGGATGCTCTGTTAATCTCAATCAATGCACGAACCTCTTCCGGCTTACACTGCTCGAGGAGGAAATCGAAACCTTTTGCCATGACTTCCTCACGCGAATAACCGCAAAGAAAGATAGGATTGTCTGAAACATACAGAAAATTCATCTTACAATAATCCATTACATAGATCGACTGATAAGTAAGTCTTGAGACCGCATCGAGCATCTCGAAATAGGACTGGACTTTGCTGTACTCCACGTCGGAAACCTTAGCGATCGGTTCATTTCCTACGAGGAGGCCTGACATAGAGGCAGTTCTATCGTTGTCACTCATAGTTAAAAGATGTTTTGGAATAAATCAGAATCAACATTGCAAATATAACATTTTCGTTTTTTAAATCAAACAGTTAAAAGCGGTTTTGTGTCCGCATCATGTCATCATTTATAGGGATTGAAGCCCCCGTGAATAGTCATTTGTAGGGATTGTGCCGATACAGGCGAGCGCGTAACTTTGGCCTGTTTTTAAAATTTTGACATTCATGAAAAGAAGCGTTGTTATTTCTGTCCTCGCAGGTGCAGTGCTCATGGCATCCGTCTCATGCGAGGAAAAACATCCCGCCCCCAGCATCTCAATCGAGCCTACAAGCATCTCCGTTCCCGGAGAGGGCGGCACCTATCAAGTCAGCATCACATCCAACAGTTCGTGGAGCGCACTTCATGACGTAGAATACATCGAGGTCTCCCCGGCCAGCGGCGAGGGAGACGCCACTGTAAATATCACGGTAGGGCAGAATCCACTGGAGGGCACAGCCACATCCTTCAACGTCGTATTCACATGTACCAGCGGTGAGAGCACCGCTACGGCCACACTCACTGTCAACCAGGAGGCCGCACAGCCTGAGAATACAGTTCTCATCGACGGGGAACTGTACCAGACAGCCGTGCTGGCGGACGGCCGCACATGGATGGTGGAGAACCTCAGGTATATACCTGATGGAATGATTGTATCCTCCGACCCCGCCGATGGCTCCGGTCTCTGGTATCCCAACTTCGGCAGCGACGTGGCCATGACAGATGCGGACAGCATAGCCAAGTACGGCCTGCTCTATTCTCCGTTCACAGCCATGGGCATAGAGCCCGGGGACGTGAATGAAAGCAACTACACCTCATTCGAGGGTACTCAGGGCATCTGCCCCGACGGCTGGCACATTCCCACTCAGGCAGAGGCAGAGGAGCTGATACAGGCTTATTGGGATGATGACCAGGAGGGTGCCTCCATCGACAATCTGGATGCAGCCGGCTTCAACACAGTCCTCGGCGGTTTCGTTCAGCGCAACAACTCAGGGGCAACCGGACGCTACTCCTCAGCAATGCCCGGATATATCATCCTCTCTACCGGCAACAGCTACACCGTCAACGATGAAGGAGTCATCACCTCGCAGAACAAGGGGCTGATGAAGACCGTAACCACCAAGTACCAGAGATTCACCGTCGCCAACATCGCCAACTACGGCGGAGCCAACGTCCGCTGCATCAAGGACGCAGAGTAGCCGATGCCTCTCTTCAGACGCATCATCGCAGCCATTGTACTGCTGGCTGGACTGACTGCTTCGGATGCCCGCGCAAGCAGCAGCCAGGACGGATACAGCCTCTCCGGAACTGTCACCGACAGCACCTCCGGAGAGGCTTTGTACATGGCTGAAATCGTAGTGAGGGAACTGGGTCTGTGGACCGCTACTGACGAGAAGGGCCGGTTCAGCATCGGTCCATTGCCTCAGGGACATTACATCATGGAGATCTCCCTGCTTGGATATGAGTCCCGGGGCATCGGCATCAGCATCTCCGGCCGCGACATCACGGACCTGAATATCCGGCTGAGGATATCCAGCCTCTATCTGAACGAAGTGGTGGTCACAGCCGAGGAGGGCGGAGGCCTCAGCTCCGTATCCCGCATCTCCACCCAGACCATAGAGCACGTCCAGCCCTCCAGCCTGAGGGACGTGATGCAGCTCCTTCCCGGCAGCGTGACATCCAACCCATCATTAACATCGGCCAACACCCTGTCCATCCGCGACATCAGCGACAACTCGGCCAATATAGCCGGCACGGCCCTCATCCTCGACGGGGCAGCCCTGAGCAATGACGCCAACATGCAGATGCTCTCCGCCGGAACGGCAGTCAACTCCGGCAACAGCAACACGGCTTCTACCGCAGGAGGGGGCATAGATGTCCGTCAGATATCCACGGACAATATTGAATCGGTCGAGGTCATCCGCGGCATCCCTTCCGTAGTCTATGGGGACATGACCTCCGGAGCGGTGATAGTCAACACAAAAGCAGGAGTGACTCCCTGGCAGGTGAGGCTCAAGGCCGACCCTCAGCTCAAGCAGGTCTCCTTCGGGAAAGGCTTTTCCCTTGGGGAAAACCGCGGTGTGATGAATTTCGACGCGGACTATGCCAATGCCGTATCGGACGTGCGCACCCCCACCTCGGCCTTCAACCGGGTAAACTTCCAGGCCGGTTACTCCAACTCATTCGCACAGCGGCGCCTTACCTTCAACGCCAGGCTGAGGGCAGGATGGTCCAATGCGACCAACATCAGCGACCCCGACCTCTTCCTGGACGAGATATCCCAGTCCCGGGACCTGAGCCTGCGTCTCAACATCAACGGACGCTGGAACATCAACCGGCCATGGATCTCCAGCCTGGAATATCTGGCCACCGGAAGCTGGTCCGACCAGTATTCCCGCGACCGCAGCTACCAGGGCTCGGCCGGCTACACTCCCGTGGCCACAGTACGGGAGGATTTCACGGGCACAGGCTTCTTCACACAGCCGCAGTACTATTCTGACGTGAGTGTCTACGGAGAGCCTGTAGACGCCAACATAAAACTGACGGCCAACCAGTTCGGACAGTACGGAAAAGTCTCCAACCGCGTCCTGCTGGGAGGAGAGTGGAAGGTTCAGGGCAATGTGGGAGAGGGAAAGGTGTTCGACCCCCTCTGTCCTCCCAACCCGGGAGCATCCACATCCCTGAGGGAAAGGTCCTACTCCGACATACCGTTCCTTCACCGGCTGACCGGCTACATCGAGGACAATCTGAGATTCCCTCTCGGTCCCACTTCACTCGAAATTCAGGCCGGAGTCCGCATCAACGGACTGATGGCCGGCGGCATCAGCACATCCAATTTTCTCACCGCAGAGCCGAGGGCCAACCTCAAATACCATATAGCCGGGAACGGCCCGTCATCATGGCTGCGGGAACTGAGCATAAGGGGCGGCTGGGGTATATCGTACAAGATGCCGTCCATGGTCTATCTCTATCCGGAGGCGGCCTATAAGGACATGGTGTCTTTCTCCTACAATGACTTCGACGCCAACGGCTATGGCATGAACGTGATCACCACCAAGAAGGTAGAAACCGTCAACCCGGACCTGACCCCCCAGCGCTCCCGCAACATAGAGGCCGGAGTGGAGTTCGACGCCACTGCTGTCAGCGGCTCGATAGTGTACTTCAACGAATATCTGACCGACGGCTACGGCTTCGTCACGGAATACGTCCCCATGATGTACAACCGCTACGGCTATACATGGGGAGCGGACGGCAACCCGTCCCAGACGACCCTGCCCTCGGGAGTGCGGCCCGTATTCCTCGACGGACAGGTGAGTGTGGGCGGGGAGACCCTGCCATTCATCACCGACACGACGTTCATGTCCTATTCCAGGCCAGTCAACAACATCACCAACCGCAAGTGGGGAGTGGAGATAGCCCTGGACTTCGCCCGTATCAGGGCCCTCAACACCACGATAAGTCTAAGCGGTGCATACATGAATATAGAGACCCACAATGGCGGAGAGACCATGAGGCTCTACTCGGGAGGCACCGGAGGCCGCTCCTACCCCTACGTGGGAGTCTACGCCGGAAGCACCTCCGCATCCAATGGATCAGTCCGCGAGAGACTGAATACCAACCTGATGATAGTCACCCACATTCCCCGCATAGCCATGGTCGTGACACTCACCGCCCAGATGGTATTCCTCGACCGCAGCCAGAGCCTGTCGGAGGTGAACGGAGTATCCCAGCCATATTTCTACGACGAGTCAGGCCGCAGGGTGTCAGGCGCGGAGGCCCTCAACGACAGGGAACACACCAAGCTCATCAACCCCCTGTACATCATCAACCGGGCAGGAGACATCATACCGTTCACGCAGGAAATGGAGGCAGATCCCACATACGCCAACCTCATCCTGAGCACCAACACCGCCAACTACTACATCCGCCAGAGCTATCCCTTCTACGGCATGCTCAACATCCGTGTAACAAAACAGATCAAGGACATAGCCACCGTCTCTTTCTACGCCAACAACTTCCTCAATTTCCGGGGCCGGGTGCGCAACAGCGTCACCGGCTACCTTTCCGACCGCAACACCCCGATATACTTCGGAGCTGAGGTAAAAATCACCATCAAATGAGAAAAGCCCATATCTTCATACTGATAGCCGCATTGGCCCTGACATCATGCCTCAGGGAGCAGGACAGCTCAGCCCTGCTGGAAGTGCAGCTGGTCCTCCCGGAGGAGACTGATGCCGGCATAGACCTTTCCATGGTGGAAATCAAACTCCAGGCAAAGGATATCCAGCTGACCTACACCGCCCGGCCCGATACGTCCGGCAAAGCCGTATTCCACGTCCGTCCGGGCAAATACGACCTGCTGGCCTCGGCCTATTTCGAAGACACCCGCACCGCGGTCAACGGCTCCACGACGGAATTCATCCTCACCGAAGAGGGCATTATCGCCGACGACGGCAGCACGGAGGGCTCTACCATAGAGCTGCTGCTCAACGTAGCCGCCCCCAACCCCCTGATCATACGCGAGCTCTACTTCCACGGATCCTCCACCCTTGAGGGGGCCAACTACCTCAGGGACCAGTATTTCGAGCTGTACAACAACGCCGGTCCGGAAGGAGAGGTCATCTACCTCGACTCCACCTGCGTGGCCTGCGTCTTCCCGGCCAACTCCACCACCGGCAACAATGCCTGGGAGGGCAGTGACACCGTAGCCATTTTCCAGATGTTCTGGATGTTCCCCGGAGACGGCAATACCTGGGCACTGGCCCCGGGAGAATCCTGTGTAGTGGCCGTAAGGGCAGCCGTAGACCATTCTGACAGAGCCACCTCGGGGCTACAGCTCAACAAAGCCCATTTCGGCTGCTATGCCGACCATCTGACCGGACAAGAAATATCAGCCGGAGTCACCCCTATGGTCTGCTACATGGCCGGACAGGGTACGGCGTGGGGTCTCTCCTACAGCTCGCCGGCCTTCGTGGTATTCAAGCCGGAGATGGGAGTCACCCAATACCGGGCTCATCCGGAAATATGGGAAAGGTATGAGCCGGGCAAGACCTCAGGGACCAAATACTGGCACATCCCCGCCTCGTGGATTATCGACGGGGTAGAATGTGTGGACACTCCGGAAGGGGCCATAAAGCGCCTGCCCTCCACCGTGGACGCCTCCTATACCTGGATGCGCTCGGCCAAATACTCCGGCAAGTGCGTCACCCGCATCCTCGACAGAGTCGAGGACGGCATAGAGATATTCATGGACACCAACAACTCGGACACGGACTTCATCCCCGACAGTCCCCTGTCCCCAAGACTAAGACAGTAGTCCCATGAGCACGGTTCGTCACATATTCCTGCTTCTGTCTCTATTCACGGCCACAGTCCGTACGGTCCGTGCAGAAGAAATGCCGGACAAAGCCCTGATTACTCCAGGACGGCTGTACTGGGCCAGTCCGTGGCTGGAAGGCAGCAACATGGCTGCGCACACCCTCAACACATTTTTCCTGACCGATACCGTATCGTCCCTAAGCCATGCCGCCCTCACTGCGGACTACTCGGAAGGGAATCTGCGGAACATCTATACCCCTGCTTCCGAAGTCAGGGCCGGGGCATCCGTCAGCTCCTATATGCGCATACGCAGGACATTTCTTTACGGACGCTTCGGCTACACCTACGACTACGGGCAGAACAGCCGATGGAGAGGCTTCGCAGACCCGTACCGCAGTCCTTTCATGCTGGCCGACTCCATTCCTGGAAACATCTCCCGCGAGACCTACTCCATGGCCGCAGGAGCCGCCCTTCAGGCCGGAAAGCACACCTCATTGGGACTGCTTCTCTCCTACGGATCCTCTCTCTTGTCCAAGCACAAAGACCTGCGCAACAAAAATACAGTCATGGATTTCAGCATAACCCCGTCAGTGGTGTTCCACACCAGGACATTCCGGGCCGGACTGGACCTCACCTACAGCAGGTACACCGAGGAAACGGACTACACTCAGATAGACGAATCCACAGAGAAGTACCTCTTCGAGATCTACGGACTCTGGCTTTACACCAGCAGCGGATATTCCGGGGCCGACCACAGCCGGATACTCATCAGTTCCGCTGTCAGCGGCAATCTTACTCTGGAGCTGCTGCTCGGGGAAACGAGAATCATGAACGTCCTGTCCCTGGACTACGACTACGGCAGCCAGACCGAGACCGGCTACAACAACCTGCGCTACGGTGATACCCGCACCCTGACATGGAGCGACCGGCTTATACTCACGTGGGGAGTCTCGCACAGATTGGAGGCATCCGCAGTATCCGGCCAAATGCTGGGCTACCGCTTCCTGCAGCGGCAGGAACTGGACCCGGACTCGGGAGTGAGGATATGGGTCACATACGGCGACCCCATCAACTCCTACTCCAGCCTGTGGAGATATGCTGACCTCCACTACACCTGGCGGTCAGCCCGGAGCATGATGCAGGTCCGCTGGGAAGTTACTGCAGGCGCATCCTGGAGCGACATGAGCCGGACAGCGAAGGAATACCCGGTGTATTTCAGCCAGAGTATCTCTTCAGCAGAGCCTTACCTGAAACTGGCCGGACACTGGTACAAGGGACGCAGCCAGTGGAGTATCAGCCCATCCGTACGGTGGAAGCACGTCTACAGCAGTACACCCGACCACGTGTACAATGTCTCGGACATGGAAATCACCATCGGAGAGACCCCGCTTCAGCTTGAGGGTCCCCTTATGGAAGAATATAGTTTCCTGGCCTCTTCCCGCATCGACACAGGACTGGATCTCCGCTACGGATGGACTGTCCCGCAGACCAGGGGTTCAGTGCTGAGCGTCAGCGCCGGATGGGTCATGCAGACCGCCCTCGGAGACCTCATGCCCGAAGGTGCTGCACGGCACTGTACCAGACTGAGTATAGGATTCACATTTTGATATTTACATATGACAACTTCTTTCCGACACAGATTCATTACCATATTCCTCTCGACGGGATGCCTTCTGGGCATCTCCCTGACCCGCACCGCATCTGCGGATGAAGGAATGTGGCCCATACAGTCCGTCAACGACTCGGTACTGCTCTCAGCAAGCGGGGCCGTGGTATCCCTCGACTTCGGCTGCACCGGCAGCATGATCTCGGACAAAGGACTGCTCATCACCAACCATCACTGCGCCTACAGCGACATCGCGGCCATCAGTACTCCCGGACACAACTACCTGGAAGACGGATTCTGGGCCTTCAGGGCCTCGGAGGAGATACCCATCGAGGGCAAGAGCGCGTATTTTCTCCGGGAGACAGTGGACGTAACCGGGGAGATGGAAGTCCTGCGCGAGAGCGAGCGGCGTGCCGGCAGAGGGTACGGAAACCGTAGGATAGGCTGGCTTTTGGAGAAAAAATACTCGGAACAGACCGGCTATGAAGCCTCCCTTGCAACCATGTGGAAGGGAGAGCGGCAGGTAATCTACCTGTATGAGGTTTACCGCGACCTGCGTCTGGTAGCGGCCCCTCCGGTATCCATCGCGGCATTCGGAGGTGATATAGACAACTGGGAATGGCCCCAGCACAAGGGGGATTTCGCCATCTACCGGATATACACGGCACCTGACGGCAGCGGTGCGTCTTACTCACCGGACAACATTCCTCTCAAGCCAGACAAAATCCTGAAAATCGCCGGTGAGAGCGTGCAGGACGGGGACAGCACATTCGTCATAGGATATCCCGGAAGGACAGACCGGTACTCCTCGTCGTGGTCTGTGGAAAGAGGTCCGCTGACCGAAGCTCCGCTGATGTGCCGGATGCAGGGCCACCGGCTCGGCATCATGGCCGGATGGATGGAGAGCGACCCGGCAGTGAGGCTGATCTATGCGGACACCTACTTCAGTACATCCAATGTGCAGGAACTCTACCAGGGACAGGCCGAGGCAGTCAGACGCTACGGAGTGACGGACATCAGGAAGGCCGAAGAGGCAAGGCTGTGGGAATGGATAAAGAGCGACAGTCTCCGCCTCAGCCGCTGGGGAGGTCTAAAGGAAAGAATGGACTCAGTGTATGCCGCCACCGAGGACAATGCAGTGCAGAGGGTCTACTACCGGGAAGCATACGTGCGCAGTTCCAAATACTACCTGCTGGCCATGAGGATAAACAACATGATACGTGCCCAGCAGCGGAATGAAGGCGGCGCGGACATCCTGGACTTCAGCCGTCACGCGGCTCTGATGCGCACGGCCCTCGGACACTACAGGGAGATGGTGCCGGAGGCCGAGACCCGGATGCTGGCCTGGTCCTTGGGGGAGCTGACAGAGCATCTGCACCCGGAATACTGGGGAGAGTACCTGACGGCTGCTGCCGCCTCCATCCGGAATGACGCAGATGGCTATACGGATTCGGTCGTGGGTGCCTCATTCCTGAGGGACAGCGCGTCATTCAAGGCATTTACCTCCAGACCGCGCACACACGGAGAGATCATGTCCGACCCTCTGATACAGTTGTTCACTTCCGTATCCCTGCCGCCGTCGGACGCAGCTGAGATACATGCCCTCGAAAAGGAGTACACCTCGGCCCTGTACAACATGAGAAAGGAGGAGGGAATGAGGCAGTACCCGGACGCCAACTCCACCATGCGGCTCAGCCGTGGGACTGTAGGCCCGCTGCTTCCCAGGGACGGAGTGACCTGCCTGAGCGGCAGCACCATGCGCGGCATATTGGAGAAATACGACCCGGGACAGTACGAATACGGGCTGAAGCCGGAGTTCAGGACTCTGCTCGAAGAGGAAGTCAGGAGCCGGCCGGCAGACGGAGGAATGCGGGTCAATTTCCTCACCGACAACGACATCACCGGAGGCAACTCGGGCAGTCCCGTACTCAACTGCAGGGGAGAGCTTACCGGCCTGGCCTTCGACGGCAACAAGGAGTCCCTCTGCTCGGAAGTCTACTTCCATCCCCAGTACGGCAAGACTGTCTGCGTGGACATCAGCTACGTCCTGTGGATACTTGACCGGTACGCCGGAATGGACTGGATCGTGGAAGAGATGCTGCGTCAGGGGCAGTAGTCCCGCAGACAGGTCAATACATAGAGCAGTGCAAACCGAACAAGTTCATTTGCATTGCTCTCGGCTTCTGTATATCTTTGCGGACTTGTAAAATACCTTGTATGAAAGAAGGAATCACATATCAGGAGGCCGTCAGGATATCCCGGGAAGTCTCCACAGAGGAGTTGTGTACTGAGGCTGAGAGACTAACACGTCAGTATGCCTCCAGACATTTCGACCTGTGCTCCATCATCAACGCCAAGTCCGGCCGCTGCCCGGAGGACTGCAAATGGTGCGCCCAGTCAGCGCATTATCATACCGGTATCGAGGAATACCCGCTGGTTCCGGAAGAGGAATGCCTGAGGCACGCCTCTGTCAACGAGGCATCCGGCATAGGCCGATTCTCCCTGGTCACCAGCGGACGCAGGCTGTCGGACAGGGAAGTGGACGAGGTCTGCGCAAGGGTGCGTTACCTGCGCGGCAACAGCTCCATCCGCATCTGCGCCTCGCTCGGGCTGCTCTCCGAGGAGAGCCTGCGCAAGCTCTACGAGGCCGGAGTCACCCGATACCACTGCAACCTGGAGGCTGCTCCTTCCTATTTTCCCTCCCTCTGCTCCACCCATACCCAGCAGCAGAAAATACAGACTCTGGAGGCTGCCCGCCGCGTCGGGATGGAGATCTGCTCCGGCGGCATCATCGGCATGGGCGAGACCGAGGAGCAGCGCATAGAACTGGCATTTACCCTCAAAGGGCTGGAAGTGCAGTCCATTCCCCTCAACATACTTTCGCCGATTCCGGGCACCCCCCTGGAAAACACACCACCCATCTCCGAGGAGGAGATATTCAGGTGCATAGCACTTTTCCGCCTGATTCACCCTACTGCCTACCTCCGCTTTGCGGGAGGACGGGCCAGACTTTCGCGGGAGGCCGTCCTCAAGGCCATGCGCATCGGCATCAACTCGGCCATTGCCGGAGACCTGCTGACCACAGTGGGCTCAAAAGTGGCTGAAGACAAAGAACTCATCAAATCCGCCGGTTATGAACTTTGACACATTTGACCGCGACCACCTGTGGCACCCCTACACCTCCACCATCAATCCCCTGCCCACCTACAAGGTCCGCAGCGCGCACGGCTGCCGGATAACCCTCGAGGACGGTACGGAACTGATCGAGGGCATGTCCTCCTGGTGGTGCGCCGTACACGGGTACAATCACCCCGTGCTCAACGAGGCCATACGCCGGCAGCTCGACAGCATGGCCCACGTCATGTTCGGAGGACTGACCCATGAGCCGGCCATCGAGCTGGGCAAACTGCTGCTGGACATTGTCCCGCCGTCGATGAGCCATATCTTCTACGCCGACAGCGGATCGGTGGCAGTGGAAGTGGCCATGAAGATGGCCGTACAGTATCAGGTCGCTTCCGGCCATCCCGACCGGACCAACTTCGTGACCATCCGCACCGGCTACCACGGCGACACATGGAACGCCATGTCGGTCTGCGACCCGGTCACGGGGATGCACTCCCTCTTCGGCCCTGCCCTGCCGGTAAGGCATTTCGCCCCTTCGCCCCACAGCCGTTTCGACGGAAGCTGGGATCCGCACGACATCGACCCGCTGCGGGAGATTATCGGGAAACACGGAAAGGATATAGCTGCCCTGATACTCGAACCGATAGTACAGGGAGCCGGAGGAATGAGGTTTTACCATCCCCAGTACCTGCGGGAGGCGGCAGCACTCTGCAGGGAGCACGGCCTGCTGCTGATATTCGACGAGATAGCCACCGGTTTCGGACGCACCGGGAAACTCTTCGCCTGGGAGCATGCCGGAGTGGAACCGGACATCATGTGCGTGGGCAAAGCCATTACCGGAGGCTATATGACATTCTCGGCAGTACTGGCCAATGACATAGTGGCGGATACCATATCCTCCCACGACCCGAGGGTCTTCATGCACGGACCAACCTTCATGGGCAATCCTCTGGCATGCTCGGTGGCCATAGCCTCGACCAGACTGCTGCTTGAGAGCGGCTGGCAGGAAAAGGTTCGCAGGATAGAAGCGCAGCTGCGTGAGGAACTGGAACCTGCCCGTCATCTGCCGTCCGTAGCGGACGTGAGGGTTCTCGGAGCCATAGGAGTACTCGAGATGACCCGTCCGGTAGACATGGCCTGGATACAGAAACGTTTTGTCGAAGAAGGTATCTGGCTCAGACCCTTCGGAAGACTGGTCTATACCATGCCTCCTTTCATAATAAAACCTGAGGAGCTGTCGGCACTCACATCCGGGATGCTCAAAATCGTAGGAGAGATACCCGAATGAGAGATGTCTGTAAAAGTTATGCCGCCGAGCTGGAAAGACTGAAGGAAAGTGGCAGCCTGAGAATACTTCCACAAGGACAACACTCGGGCAAATGGATTGTCAGCGGTGGCCGGTGGAT
Source organism: Candidatus Coprenecus stercorigallinarum (assembly GCA_018711305.1). Lineage (GTDB taxonomy): Bacteria > Bacteroidota > Bacteroidia > Bacteroidales > UBA932 > Coprenecus > Coprenecus stercorigallinarum. The sequence goes on along the minus strand of DVIL01000025.1, from coordinate 6,438 downwards.
GCTGAACCTCTCGTCCAACGACTATCTCGGACTTGCCGCCGACAACCGGCTACGCGAGGAATTCATGCAGCTGCCGTATATGACTTCCCTGCCTTTCTCCTCGTCCTCATCCCGCCTGCTTACCGGCAATTTCGATATCTACAACACCCTGGAGGAAAAACTTGCCGCAATGTACGGCAGGGAAAGCGCACTCGTCCTCAGCAGCGGCTACCACATGAACAGCGGGATACTGCCGGCCCTCTGCGACCGGGACACCCTCATACTGGCAGACAAGCTGGTACATGCCAGCCTCATCGACGGCATCCGGCTCTGCGAGGGACGGTGCATAAGGTTCCGGCACCAGGACTATGACCAGGTTGAAAACATCCTTGTAAAGGAGGCCGCAGCATACGGGCGCATATTCATCGTCACCGAGAGTATCTTCAGCATGGACGGAGACCTGGCCCCGTTGCACAGGCTCGTAGAGCTGAAACGGAAGTGGCCCTCCGTGATGCTGTATGTGGATGAAGCCCATGCTGTGGGAGTACGTGGTGAAAACGGACTGGGGCTCGCCGAAGAATGCGGCTGCATCGGGGACATCGACCTGCTCTGCGGCACATTCGGCAAGGCTTTGGCATCAGTGGGGGCATACGTGATCTGCGACCGGGTAATCAGGGAATACCTGGTCAACAAGATGCGCACCCTCATCTTTACAACGGCCCTGCCTCCGGTCAATGTGGCGTGGAGCCTCTTCATCATGGAGCGGCTGCCGCAATTCCGGGAAAGGAGGGAACATCTGGCCAGAATATCCTCCATGCTGCGGGAAGCATTCGCCATGCAAGGGCTGCTGATGCCGTCCGAAAGCCATATCATACCGATGATAACAGGATCCAGCGCAGACGCCGTACTGCGTGCCGAAGAGATGCAGCGGAAGGGATTCTACGTTCTGCCCATACGTCCCCCAACAGTACCGGAGGGCACGTCCAGACTACGGTTTTCCCTTACTGCCGCACTGGACAGCAGCGACATAGAACGTTTGACAGACAAAAACGGAAGATGAGACAGCAATTTCTAAGACACACGGACGGCTGCACCTCGCTTCTGCTGTTTTTCAGCGGCTGGGGAGCAGAACCATCGATGTTTGCCGACAATACCGGTACACGGGGCACATACGATATTCTCATGCTGTGGGACTACAGGGATACAGCCTTTGACGCGAAAGTGCTCGACGGTTACACCGAAGTGAGGGTCTTAGGATGGTCCATGGGTGTGTGGGCCGCGGGCCGGACGCTCGCCGGCCTGAAAACCGCTCCGGGAAAACGGCTGGCTGTCAACGGGACTCCTTTTCCCATACACGACAGGACGGGAATACCTGAAGCTGTCTTTGACGGGACGCTGGACAGTCTCTCGGAAAGGAGTCTGGGCAAATTCCGCAGACGGATGTGCGGTTCACAGGAGGCACTGGAACAGCTTCTCTCCTGCAACCTGCACAGAAGCGTGGAAGAGCTGCGCGAAGAGCTTTCGGCCATCCGGGAAGCCGTCCGGCACGGTGCGGACTGCGATGCCGGCACGTTTTCCGAGACAGCGGCTGCTGATGCTTCAGGGGATTTTTCCTGGGACCATGCCGTCATTGGCTCAGGTGACCTGATATTTCCCGCCGCCAACCAGACGGAGGCATGGAAAGGACTGGACGTTCCGGTCTCCCTTCTGGACATTCCGCACTATGACAACAGTCTTTTCCAGAGACTGCTATACAAGGAGGACTCATGGACAAACATCTGATACACCAGAGATTTGCCAAATCCATAAGGAGCTATGCGGAGTATGCGCAGGCCCAGTCGGTCATCGCATCCAAACTGTGCTCCCTGCTGTCATCCGTACTCGCGGAAGAACCAGGGAGAGTGCTGGAGGTGGGATGCGGTACAGGGACATTCACCCGCCGCTTCCTGCAGAAATTCCATCCTGAGGAGTTGGTCCTCAACGACATTTGCCCCGAAGTGGAAGAAACGCTCTCCGACCTGCCCACTCCTGCCGCCACCGGTACGGCATCTGGCTGCAGCTCTCTTTCACATACGCCACTTGTACGTTTCGTCCCAGGAGACGCAGAGCTGTGCCAGCTGCCCGGAGAACAGGACCTGATAGTATCCTGCTCTGTCATGCAATGGTTCGAAGACCAGGAAGCATTCATTTCCCGCTGCCGTACCCTGCTGAGGGACAAAGGCTGCCTGGCCCTTACCACATTCGGCCCGGACAACCTCCAGGAAGTAGCCTCGGTCACCGGAACAGGACTTAGTTACCTCCCTCTGGAATGGCTGCACAACATACTTACGACAAACGGATTCCGCGTCCTGTTAGCCGAGGAAGAGCACATGGCCCTGCATTTCCCCTCCCCTATGGACGTACTGCGTCACCTCAAGCATACCGGCGTAACCGGCATCACCCGTACCGCCTGGACCCGCGGCCGCATGGAGGAATTCTCCTCCCTGTACTCCACCCGCTACGGCTCACCCGATGGCAGCGTGCCCCTCACCTACCACCCGATCTACCTCATTGCACGGAAAAATTCCTGAATATCCACTGATTACAGCCGGAAAGCCTGTGACACGGATGTGTGTGTTGCCGTTTACCGCAAATGCAGCAGTTCTGCGATGTAGTTGCGAGAAGAAAGTACATGTAGAAATGGATATATCACGTTAAGGACTGGCAAGCAGTGCCTTCTAAGAGTAAAGCGATAAAAATGCCGTGTTCCCTCAGCGCAAGTGCCGGGACTTTGGCTCCCGAAAAGGGAGGGGACCCACCTGAGGTGGGGAGGATCCCGGCACTTGCGCTGAGGGAACACGGCATTGCTAACAATATTCCACAACGGCACCGAATTACGGGTTTCGCTGCCGTTGTGGGAGGAGGAGAAAGGTGGAGTGCTATCACTAACTATTAGGAAGAGGACGCTGAAGAAACTGTTTGGAAAGAAGCGCTCTGAAAAGGACGGGAAAGTTGTCCGCAGCATGTAAACTCAACCGGTAAAAGGGCCTGCAAAATTTCAGAGGTCATGGAAGCAGTTTCCAATAGTTTTTCCTAAGTTTGCAGGCGATATGAAAGACAATGTATATTTCGTAAGCGGCATCGACACCAACATAGGGAAAAGCTATGCCACCGGCTATATCGCCCGCACCTGGAACTCCGAAGGCAGGCGCACCATCACACAGAAACTGATTCAGACAGGAAACACGGACATTTCCGAAGACATAGAGCTGCACCGCCGCATCATGGGCTGCGGACTGCTGGAGGAGGACCGTCAGGGGCTGACCATGCCCGAGATATTCTCCTACCCCTGCTCTCCGCATCTGGCTGCCGAAATAGACGGGAGGGATATCGACTTCGGGAAAATAGAACGGGCGACGGCAGAACTCAGCAGCCGGTTCGATGCCGTACTTCTGGAAGGAGCCGGCGGACTCATGGTGCCCCTGACACGGCAGCTGCTGACCATCGACTACATAGCCTCCAAAGGATACCCGCTGATCTACGTAACCTCCGGCAGACTGGGCAGCATCAACCATTTCCTCTTAGGACTGGAAGCCATACGCCACCGCGGCATACGCCTGCATACCGTAGCCTACAACCTATACCCGCACGAGGACGATGACCGCATCAGCCGCGACACCGAAGGCTATATCCGGGACGTGCTTGCGCGCGACTGGCCGGAGACCGGGTTCGTCACTGTTCCAGTGCTTACTGCCCTATCTCCTGAAGCAAGCCGGATACATCATATCTGATGAGGAGTTCCTGACCGGAGACCAGGACATAAAGGCAACCGCCGGAGATATCGAAGTCATAGAATATGCATCCCTTGGGCAGCGGAATCTCCGCGAGCGGCTCTCCGTCATAGCCGTAGAGGCGGACGTACAGCTCCACTTCCGGTTCCCGCAGCCAGTGCAAAGCCGAGATGAATCCGGGAAACGCCTTGGGACGGAGCGTCAGACGCTCCCTGTCATTCCCGACATCCACATCGGAGACATCGTCAATACTCTTGCCGTAGATGCAGACCGTCCTGGCATAATCCCCGTCGATGGAAAATATGCTTATGCTGTTTCTCGTCCGCTCTGCCTCGACTACAAGCCCACGTTCGGGACTGTAAGCATAGCTTCCACTTATGCTGTTGAATCCTGGAATACTGAAAGCCACCATGTTGCCGGAGCCCGCCTCCACGCCGGATCCCTGCGCGGAACTCCGCACCTCCGCCCGGTTGAGCCTTTCCAGCGGCGGTGTCACCTCCGTCTTCCCATCATAGGAAAGCACGAAACGCTCTATCGTGTTCCTGTCCTCCCCGGCCACCGTCATCAGATAATCATGACCGCCTACCGGCAATACATCCAGCACCCAAAGAGCTCCGGAGAGACCCAGTTCCCGGACAGAGACCACGGAACTTCCTCCTGTCAGTGAGGCGGTCACATCCCATGTCCACAAATCTCCGGCATAACCGATCCAACAGGCTTTCAATGAGCCGTCATCATGACTGAACTGCACATTGCTGACTCCGGGGAAAGAGACTGTCTCTCCCGGACCGCGTCCCTCCCGCAGGAACTTTCCCAAGACTGTTTTTCCGTCAAGACTAAGGACCGTCACATAGCCGGAATTGTCATTAGTGCTGACTATCAGGAGTGAATCCTTTATCACAAAATCGCTCGCTCCGAGTACCGGAATATCCAGAGTATCCCCCTCCGTCAGTTCCCACGTCACAGGATACTCATCATCCACATACACCACATCATCGAAAGCCAGCGAATTATCCGGCACCTCGCGGCATCCGGTACTCCCGGCCACAATCAGCACCATCAGCATAATAACGCTTCCTGGCAACATCATACAGTCTCTCATAAGTCTAATGTAAAGTGAGAGTGCTCGAGACGGGAATCGAACCCGTACGGACATTGCTGCCCACAGGATTTTAAGTCCTGCGTGTCTACCTATTCCACCACTCGAGCGGTAAATCAAGAGCGCAAATGTACATATTTTTTCCTATCCGTCAAGCATTTATTACGACAAAATGCGCCAACCCGGATCAACCACGCTTGCGATAACTGAAGATGGCCCAGCCGATAATGACCACAAAGAATGCCAACAGCGGATATACATACGGGAGGATGTCCTTGAAGGAACTTCCCTTGAGATAAATCATGCGGATAATCTCAGCGAAGTAGGTGAACGGGTCGAACAGGGAGATGACCCGCGCCCATTCGGGCATACTGCTGATGGGGGTGAAAATGCCGCACATGAGGATAAACACGATGATGATGAAGAATATCATGAACATCGCCTGCTGCATGGTGCTGGAGTAGTTTGAGATAATGAGACCCAGACCGGAGATGCCGAATATGAAGAGGAATGACATTCCGTAAAGCAGAAGTACGCTACCTTCCGGACGCAGACCGTAAAGCAGCCAGGCGACAAGCATACCGACACTCAGCACGACAATGCCGATGACCCAGTACGGAATGAGTTTCCCCACTATAAAGGTAATCTTGGGAACCGGAGTCACATTGATCTGTTCTATGGTACCGGCCTCTTTCTCCCCGACGATGTTCATTGCCGGAAGGAAACCGGTGATAAGGGCCACCACCAGCATTATCAGGGCTGGAATCATCGGTATCTTGTAATCCATACCCGGGTTGAACCAGTAATAGGAATCTACCGATATTCCTCCCGGCGCTGCGAGTGTCACCGCCCCTCTGTCCAGGTCCACCTCCTCGGCAAAATCCAGAACTATCATATCGAGATAAGATGTACCCAAACTGGCCTTTGTCCCGTTGACCGCATTGGCCTCGATGAGAAGCGAAGCATTGCTCTCGGAGAGCAGGGATTCCTCGAAACCGTAAGGAACTTCCAGGATTATATCCGCATCCCCGAACTCTATCTGTTCCATCGCCTCCTCCGAGCGCATGAATACCCCGGTGATGTCAAAATACTCTGTCGAGGCTATCTTTTCGGTCAGCAACCGGGAGAGATCCGAACGGTCATTATCCACTACCGCCACGTTTACATTCTTTATCTCCATGGTAGTGGCCCACGGGAAGACAAGCATCACGAGCACCGGAAGGGCTATGACGATGAAGAGGATGAACGGGTCTCTCGCCATCTGCTTGAATTCTTTTTCTATCAGATATTTTATCATAGCCTGTCCTTGAATTTTACAACACTCAGTCCGGTGATTACGGTCAGGAAACCGACAAGGATAAGTACCGCGTCAAGGCAATACCGTATCCCGAGCCCCTGTATCATCATCACCTTTATCGAATCAATATACCATTTTGCCGGCACCAGATACGATACCCACTGCAACACTTCCGGCATGCTCTCGATAGGGAAAAGCATGCCCGAAAGCAGCATGGTCGGCAACATAAGCACCATTCCGGAAATAAGAATGGCCACCTCCTGCTTGGACACCAACGTCGATATCAGGATTCC
>DVIL01000024.1 GCA_018711305.1 Candidatus Coprenecus stercorigallinarum | reverse complement strand
CTCCTTCTGCCAAATTTAACAATATGGTGAGGTAACACAAAAATGGTATATGTACCAACCACTTATCACATTTTGCCCTCATCCTGCCATTTTTACGCAAGTTCTTCTTATATTTGACCCCGTAACACAATTCAAACAATAAATATGAAAGAACTTATTGAAAAAATCAACGCGGAAATCGCAGCTTTCCAGAAAGACGCAGAGGCTCAACTTGAAAAAGGAAACAAGGCAGCCGGAACACGTGCCCGCAAGGCATCTTTGGAACTGACCAAACTTCTGAAGGAATTCAGAAAACTGTCCATCGAAAGCGCGAAATAATATCCCGTATATCTGCGGTCAGCTTAAGAATGAACGAAGGCGGCTAAAACGCGAGTTTGGCCGCCTTCTTATTTGTCCGGAGCGTCCTACAGGCTGCCGGTATCAATGATGATGCCGGTAAGGTTGTCAGAACTCCAAAGCCATATCATATTCCCGCTTATTCTGGAGCATTCCAGATGGCTCATATTGGAAATCAGTTCACCCGGACTGCGGTAATCGATAGAGGTGGTGATGTGTATGCCCGCATTCCTGGGCAGTGCCTCCAGAATAATGTTGAGGCATGTGTCCTGTCCGTCTGTCTGTATTCTGAACTGCAGACGGTCCGGATTGGTCGCTCTCTGATGTCTCAGACCGTCATACTTGAAGAGGGCATTGCCGTTCCGGTATATGCCTTCGGTCTCTTCCTTCAGGAACAGTTCCTTTTCCAAGGAATCCACCTCTATGATGTTTTCCCTGCATGATGACAGCATAAGAAGTGCTGCAAATATGGCGGCGGTGCTAATTTTCCACATTGGCTGTGTCCTCCTCTTTTGCTTCCTTGACAGTGAGTCTTCGGATAATGGTTTCATTGCTTCCGTCTGATTCGTAGACAAGTACTGCCTTGACGGTATATTCTCCTGGCTCTCTGAATACATATCTGTCGCTCAGGGCCCTGACATCATTGATATACCACAGGCAGGAACTGGTCTCTTCGGTCACATTGTTGAGTACCAGGTCGAGCGTGTCCTGTGTCGAATAGCTTATCCTGTCCAGGTAGATGTACGGATAGGGTGAGGACAGGGGAAAAGTCGTGAATTTAAGCGAAAGTGTGTCTCCGTTGTGGAATTCACCTATGTGGTAGATTCTGCAGTAGTATTCTGTTCTCGGTGTAAGACCGCTGAATGTATACCGGTTGACCAGTGCGGTATCCCTGTAGACTTCTGCCCCTTCTGCTGTCTCGCCCCAGATGATGCCCCAGGAGTAGCTGCCGTGGCGGTTGACCTTCCACTGGAGCACAGCCTTGTTCTGGTATGTTTCCACATGGCACTCTAAAGGGGAAAGCAGGATTTCCGAATTGTCTTCCTGGACATTGAAGGTGACATTTTCTCCGCTCATGGTTATATCAGTGAGTTTCAGCCCGATAGGGGTGCCGTCCCAGGCGATGAATGCCGGGGTGCCCGATGCTGAGAATTCTGTGATTTCGGCCTGTCCGGGGAAAAAGACCTGACGGATATCTTCGGCGTCTTCGAAAGCTTCTATAAGGTCTGCGCATTCATGCGAGGCGCTGGCATTCACCAGATTCGTTGTCCATCGCAGGGATGCGGTGATACCGTCGGCTATATTCGAAGAACTGTCGATATGGTATATGACCATTCCGGAACCCTCGATGTAGGCGTCCCACGAGGAATTGTCCCTGTTCTCTATCAGGAAATATTCCCCGCTGTTGTCCGTAGGAACCCGGATTATGTCACCGCTCCGTATCGGCTTGAGCGTCACTTTGTCTCCGGCCTTGATCTCCCTGGTGACAGCAGAGCCTGCCAGCCTGCGGTCTATTGCGCAAAAGTAGGGCGGGGTGCGTCCGGAGTTGTTGAAGTTGCCTTCATCCATGACAGACAGCTTTCCCCACAGGCATTTGCTTCTCCCGTTGTTGCCGTAGTCAGTGTCGTACAGGTCGACCAGCCCGAGATAGTGGGAGAATTCGTGACAGAATGTACCTATGCCTGAGTACACTGTATTCCCGTTTTCTCCGAGGTTGCTTCCGGAAAGCTCCGATGCGCAGGCAAATGTCCCTATACCGGTACCGTCGAAACTTACTCCTTCAGAAGCTATGCTGTGTATCTGTGGCCAGATTTCGTTGTCATCACCGCTCTCTGCTTCATTGTATCCTGCGAAGTAGATGAATATGAAATCAGCAAAGCCGTCCCCGTCATTGTCGAATTCGGAAAAATCTACGGAAGCGTCCACGCTTCCGCATGCTTCCCTTACCATTTCGTTGAGGCGTATATCATAGGTGATGACTGACGGTGTGCTGAGGTCGTTCTCACCGTAGTATCCGTAGCCGTTTTTGAGAGTTACAGGCTGTGTAACCGTAAATTCGAACTGTTTCCCGGGAATATTGGCTTCGAAATAGTCCTTGGCCGAACCGGTGCCGCCGTATTCGCTGTATCCAGGACTGTTCATCATGTGGTCGAAATGCTCGGCCGGACTGGATGCAGTGAATTTCAGGTCGCTGAATTCAACCGGAATGACCAGAGCCTTTATTGTGGAAGGGGAATTCGCCGCGAGCGTGCGGATTCCTCCGGCTGCTCCGAGGCGGCGGATGTTCCTGTCCCTGAAAACCGATGCCGTCGCGGTCATGTCCGGCATGTTTCCCAGAGCCGCATCAACGGATGTACGTGATATGAAAGGGACTGATACCGCCCTGGTCTTGGATATAGTTACTCCTGAGGGACTGTACTCTGCATAGTAGAAATATCCGTCTTTACCTTTGGCGACAGTCTTTCCGTCAAGTGTAATGGCATAGTGAAAATGTTCATCCCCTCTGATAATGAGGGTGAGAGAGCTTCCGTCGGGCTGTCGTACGGTTATGGGATCGGGGTATGCCTTCACGGCCATGGCGGAGTATGTTGCCGCCAGAAAAAGAAATATAAAGCACAGTGAACGCATTTTTTCTAAATTTGCCCGTGAAGTTTAGCGCAAATTTATGAAAAGATTTAGAATTTCAGGTCTGATTCTGCTGTTATTTACAAGCTTTTCCGTGAATGCGGCGGCAGATACGGATTCTCTCATCAACGAGAAGGGAAAGTTTGATAACTGGAGGGTTTATGAGCTGCAGGAGTCAGGTATCATAGGTGGTAACATCAAGACTATATACAAGCTTTCGGAGGGCGACACCCTGCGGGGTCAGGACCCTTGTCCGGTCAGTCGTGAAGACGTGTTCGCACCGTGCAATATCATGGCCAATGTAGTAGGGGTGATCAAGGGCAGCAATTCCGTTTTCCCGGAGCCCCGCGGTGACGGCTACTGCGCCCGTCTGTCCGTGATAATGGAGAAGGTTCGGGTAATGGGAATGATCAATATGGAAGTCCTGGTCCAGGGTACGATACTTTCAGGATTCTTCCATGAACCGATACGCGATACAAAGGGGGCCTATTCCAAACTGGATTGCGGGATTCCCTACACCGGACGTCCTTCTGCCGTGCAGTATGACTATAAGGCTGAAGTCGGCAATCCGGTAATCCGTTCCACAGGATTTTCTCCCAAGAAGGAAATGGGAGGGGAGGACTACCCGTATATCGCGGTGTATCTCCAGCACAGGGAAGAGGACAGTCAGGGCAATGTTACGGCATCAAGGGTCGGTACGGCTTTCAGGAAATTCAGCAGGAACCAGGCTGAATGGGTAAACGGCGAGAGCATCCCCGTCCGCTATGGCGACATCAGTTCCGAGTCGGATTTTATCCCCGACATGGACCTGAAGAACGGGGATATCATCTACTATTGCCGCAACAGCAAGGGAAAGATCGTGCCGGTGCGCGAGGAGCGCTGGGCGGCGCCTGACGAGGAACCCACTCATATCATAATCTGGATATCATCGTCGAGCGGAGAGGCTTTTTACGGAGGCCTCGGCAATACTCTCTGGGTGGACAATTTCAGACTGGTGGACTGACCCTATGGGCAGGGCTTCAGGATATATACTTACAGTCCTGTCCGTGTGCCTGCTCCTGAGTGTGGCGGCGGAAGCACAGGTGTATGATTCTGTCTATCTTGCAAAGGTCAGGGATTCGGTGGAACGCTATTACCGTCTGCATCCGAGGCAGAAGATGGACAGGGAGGAGAGGGCCTTCAGAGTGCAGCCACTGTATGGAGTGATGTTTACGGAGGAGACAAGGTTTACGGCTATGGGAGGTTTCATGGGCATGTACCGGAGTTCGGCGGATTCACTGGTGCCGCTTTCTTCTGTCGGGGCGGTGGCTATGTTGTCGACCAACCTTTCAGGCGGAGGTGCCGTTACAGGACAGTGGTATGCTCCGGGAGGCCGTTTCACCGTGGTGTATTCGGCCCGCTTCATCAACAGTCCCCGCCGTTTCTGGGGGCTCGGATTCGAATCGGCCTCCGATGATTCCAATCAGGGGCATCTGACAAGCCGGAAGGTCAGGGTCCGCAGTGATTTCCTCTACAGAAAAGGCAGAATGCTGCTTGCGGGAGGCTTCGCAGGGTATGACTTCTATCATGCGGCAGAGATAAGCGGTCCTGCCGGAATAGGAAATGCTCCGGTCAGGACCCATTACGTTACTGCCGGCGCCAGGCTGGACCTGGATACGAGGGACAGTGTACAGGCACCATCGAGAGGGGTATTCCTCAATGTGGAGCAGAGTGTCAATATCCCTTTGTATGGCAGCGGGGGTGTTTTCAGCAGGACCGAGGTGACCGCGGACTTTTATTTTCCAATGTGGGAGGGCGGAGTCCTGGCTCTGGATATTTACGGCAATATCAGTTCGTCCGGAGCGCCATGGACTGTGTGGCCTGATGCCGGCGGGGATGTCCGGCTGAGAGGCTATTATCAGGGCCGCTACCGTGACCGCAACCTGCTTGCAGCCCAGGTGGAGCTGCGTCAGAGGGTCTACAGGGCGCACGGGGTGGCTCTGTGGGGCGGTGCAGGATATGTATTCCCTTCTTTCAGGGAGTTCGATATAAAAAATACCCTGCCCACATACGGGGCAGGGTACCGTCTTTCAGTCATGGGCATCGTACTGCGGCTGGATGTCGGATTCGGACTCAGAGGACAGTACGCTGTCATTGCCGGTGTCAGTCATTCTTTTTGATGTCGGCAATCATGCTCGGGTGGATCATGTTCTTGGGATTCAGGATCACGTCGAGCTGTTTCTTGGTCAGCAGGTTGCGCTCCAGAACCAGGTCATATACGCTTTTACCGGACTCGAGGGCTTCCTTGGCGATTTCGGTACAGTTGGAGTATCCGATGTAGGGTTTGAGGGCTGTAACGATACCGATACTGTGCTTGACCTGTTCCTCGCAGTGTTTCTTGTTGGCCTGGATGCCTTCGATGCACTCGATGCGCAGGGTGCTGAATGCACGGGTCATCCATGTAGCCGACTCTACGAGCGACTCGACCATTACGGGCTCCATAACGTTCAGCTCAAGCTGTGCGGCTTCAGATGCCATGGTCACGGCGAAGTCGTTGCCGATAACCTTGAAGCATACCTGGTTGACCACTTCGGGGATGACAGGGTTGACCTTTCCGGGCATGATGGACGATCCGGGCTGTTTGGGAGGCAGCTTGATCTCCTCGATACCGGTACGGGGACCGGACGACATCAGACGCAGGTCGTTGCATATCTTGGAGAGCCTGATGGCTATGGACTTCAGGGCCGAAGAGTAAGCTACCATGCAGGATGTGTCGTGGGTGGCCTCGATGAGGTTTCTCGAGAGCTTGATGTCCAGACCGGAAATTTCCCTGAGATACTCGGTGCAGTACTTGGCGTAGTTGGGCTCGGCTGTGATACCGGTGCCGATGGCGGTTGCTCCCATATTGGTGTAGAGGAATTCGTCGGCGGCTTTCTGCAGTCTTGCCGACTCATGCCTCATGGCATCCGCAAAAGCTCCGAACGACTGGCCGAGAGTCATGGGAACTGCATCCTGGAGCTGGGTACGTCCCATCTTGATGATGTTCGCGAACTCTTTTTTCTTGTCATCGAAGGCCTTGATCAGTTCCTTGAGGGCTGCCTGTACCTTCTCGTTGATGAAGTACAGTCCGAGGTGCATGGCACTGGGATAGGCGTCATTGGTCGACTGGGCCATGTTGATGTGGTCATTGGGGTGGCAGTACTGGTACTCGCCCCTCTGGTGTCCCATTATTTCGAGGGCTCTGTTGGCAATGACCTCATTGGCATTCATGTTCATGCTGGTTCCTGCACCTCCCTGCACCATGTCGATGGGGAAGAACTCGAGGTGTTTGCCGTCGATAAGTTCCTGGCAAGCCTCCACTACCGCGTCCTTTATCTGGTCAGATACGAGTCCGAGCTTGTGGTTGGCCTTGATGGCGGCCATCTTCACGATACCGAAGGCTTTGATGAATTCAGGGTAATCGCATAGATGATAGTTGCTGATATCGAAGTTCTCAATGCATCTCAATGTCTGGATGCCGAAAAGAGCCTCCACAGGGACTTCCTTGTATCCAAGGAGGTCGTGTTCTGTACGGGTCTTGCCCGAAACGGGGAATTTTAATTCTACCATATTTTAACGTATTAGATTTTTTATAAAAAGAATTTGTCGACTTTGTCCACAGCATCCGGGTTGGCGAACACCACTACCTGGTCGTATGGCCTGATCGTGCTCTCGCTGTCCGCAATGAAACTCTCGTTGCCCCTCACGAATCCGCCTATGATGGCTTCTTCCGGGAAGCCCAGATCCTTGAGTTTTCCTGTGGTTATCTTGCTGTTGGTGTTTACTATGAATTCGAGGACGACTGCATCGGTGCCGTTGAGCACCTTGATGGAACGTACCTTGTTGGAAAGTGTGAACCGGAATATCTTTCCGGCGGTAATGAGCTTCTTGTTGATGACCGAGTCGACACCCATTTCCTCCGCCAGTTTGATATATTCGAAGTTCTCTACCTCGGCGATGACCTTGGGAATGCCCATTCTCTTGGCCACCACGCACGAAAGGATGTTGGTCTCGGAACTGCTGGTTACGGCGACGAACGCTTCCATATCCCGTATGCCCTCCTGCAGCAGCAGGTCAGAATTGCGGCCGTCGCCGTTGATGACGAGGGTCCTGTCGAGTGTCTCCGAGAGGTGCTCGCATTTTTCCGGCTTCAGTTCTATCAGCCTGATGTTGTCAACCTGCTTTTCCATGGAGCGTGCCACCATCTCGCCTATACGCCCTCCGCCGAGGATCATGAGATTACGTATGGCCACCTTGGATTTCCCAGACAGCGAAAGGGCCTGCTCCATACCTTCCTTCTTGGAGACGAGATATACCACGTCCCCCGTCTTGAAACGGGTGGCGCTCTTGGGTATGATGGTCTTGCCGTCGCGGGAGACGGCTACGCAGCGGAACAGGTTCTGCGTCCTCTCCCTCAGCTCGGCTACGGTACGGTCGACCATGGGAGAGCACTCCTCCAGCTTGTAGACGATGAGCTGGAGTTTGCCGTGGGAGTAGTTCATGAACTCGGAAGCGGTATTCTGCTTGAGCAGGTTGACTATCTCCGTGGCAGCTATTTTCTCCGGATAGAAAAGGGAATCGATGCCGAGGTCCGTGAAGAGGATCCGGTTGTCGTTTTTCTGGTACTCCTCGTTGTTGATACGGGCCGTAACCTTCTTCGACCCAAGTTTTTTGGCAAGGGCCGCCGATACGATGTTGACATCCTGAAGAACATCCGGATTGACCGCTATAAAGAGGTCTGCCTCTTTTACTCCTGCGCTTATCAGAGTGTCTATCGAGGTCGGATTTCCTTCAACCGTTACGATGTCCGACTCGCTGCTGATCTTGTCGAGGTTCTCCTCGTCCGGGCTTATGACGGTGATCTCATGGTATTCCATGCTCAACATCTTGGCCAGGTGACTTCCGATCTCTCCCGCTCCGGCTATAACGATCTTCATAAGGTCTGTTTTCTATCGGTCCCTGTTTTTTCTGGCCTTTATGACATTACGGACGAAATCCACGCTCCTGTACAGGAAATTGAAGGACGGATTGTGTGAGGCAATAGCCTTGCAGCCCATGTCCAGAAGGTTGGAAGGAGACAGAAACTCCCAGACACAGCGCAGCTTGTACATCACCATTATCTCCTGATGGTCAATGCGTGATGACAGAAGCCTGCGGTGGTACTGCAGCTCCTGGAGATTCCGTATATTGCGGTAGTCTGACATTCTATTGCTGTTTTCCATTCTTTCTGTCATCAAAAAACATTCTTAAAAACATTCTGAGCGGGCTGTTGATGAGAAATCTGTCCTTGAAAAGGAAGAGAACGAGGATTATGATTATGAAAAGTCCTGCGGTGATGAGGAGTCCCGCCGTCCTGTTGCCGACGAGTACTGTGAACCAGGAGGCGAGCGCCGCCGCCACGATGCCGAGCACTACACCCACAAGTATGAACAGCAGGAAAAAGAAAATGATCCTGCTGAATATCTTGGCAAGGTTCTCGGCCAGAGCCAGCTTTATCTCATCGATGCGCAGGTCTACGTAGCACTTGATCGACGAGAAGAGGTCTCCGAGGGGATTGCTGTTGTTCGGATTCTGGTTGTCCATCACTGAACTTATTCTGTAATACTGTCATCAGTGGGGAGAGACTGGGCTTTGGCCGATGTGTAGGCGTCTGCAGCGGCTCTGGCTCTGCTCTCAAGGTTGTTGAGCTTGTCCTTCAGACCCTGATACTCCTTGTCGAAGGTGTCCTTGATTTTCCTGCGGGTCTCTTCTCCTGACTCGGGGGCAAAGAGGATGGCTACTGCGGCTCCGACCAATACTCCGCCGAGGAATGTGAATAGATTGTCTGTTTTCATATCTTTAGTGTTTTGAATAAATACAAAGTTACAAATTAATTCTATATTTGTCTCCGATTTGAGAAAAAGAATTGAAAAAGGATGAAGATGAAATGGATCTATAAGCTGACGGCAGTCATTTCCTCTGCGGCTCTGGTTGCAGTGTCTTGCACCGGACTGGGCGGGAATGCGGATGACGGGATGACCATAGAGAGCACTGTGCTGATATATATGGCTGCAGACAACAATCTGGGCAGCTATGCATTAGACGACATAGACGAGATAATGGACGGGGATGTGCCCTATTATTTCAATGAGGGCAGCGGAAAGGTTCTGCTTGTCTATGCGGACATAAGGGGAGAGACGCCGAAACTTATACGTATCAGCAAGGATGCATACGGGACGGTGAACCAGGAGGTCCTGATGGAGTACGAGCCGCAGAATTCCATATCCGACTCGGTGATGAGGTCGGTGCTTTCATATGCGGCCGACCTTTTCCCGTCCGGGAAAAACGGTCTGGTTCTGTGGTCGCACGGTACAGGCTGGCTTCCGTCCGGTTATTACAGTGATCCCTATTCGGCAGAGGGGATGATAGCCCCGATGTCAGTAACGGAGGATCCCCATGCGGCCTTCGTCAAGTCTTTCGGACAGGATTCCGAGGCTGATGAAGAAATGGATATCAAGGACCTTGCGGCAGCCCTGCCTATACGTTATTCATATATTCTGACGGATGCCTGTCTGATGGGCGGAGTAGAGGTGGCCTACGAGCTGCGTGACTGCTGTGACTATTTCATCGCCTCCGCTGCGGAGGTGCTTGCCGGCGGTTTCCCTTACGACGAGGTGACAGGATACCTGATGGACGGGGGGACGGTTGCGCTGCAGGAAGCATGCAGGCTGTTCTATGAGCATTATAAAACCTCGGGTGCTACGATTGCCATCGTGAACACGGAAGGACTCGGCCGTCTTGCCGAGGTAAGCCGCGGCATATTCCTTTCTACCAGACCGACGCAGACATCGGTGGACAGAGACTTGCTTCAGGTCTATTTCCGTGGTAACAGGCCATGGTTCTACGATCTGGAGGATTACGTCAGGCAGCTGGACCCTCCCGGAGAAATGCTTGCAGGCTTTACCAACGCGCTGGAGCAGGCTGTAGTCTACAGGATATCGACGGACAATTTTGTGATCGGGAATACCAATTATTTCCCCATAAAAACATTTTCGGGACTGAGCACCTATGTACCCAATCCCGAAAACTCTGTCCTTAACGAGTATTACAGGACCCTCGCCTGGAATGAGGCGGTCATGATGGTCGAGTAATTATTTCTTCTCGCCGAAGAATCTCTTGTACAGACCCTCGAAGGCCTGGCCGTGACGGGCCTCGTCCTTGCACATCTCGTGTACTGTGTCGTGGATGGCATCGAGGTTGAGCTGTTTTGCCTTGGTAGCGATACGCTTCTTGTCTGCGCATGCATCGGCTTCTGCATGCATCCTCTTCTCCAGGTTGGTCTTGGTGTCCCAAACAACCTCTCCGAGGAGCTCGGCGAACTTGGCGGCGTGGTCTGCCTCCTCATAGGCGATACGGCGGTAAGCCTCGGCGATCTCGGGATAGCCTTCCCTGTCAGCCTGACGGCTCATTGCGATATACATACCTACTTCGGAGCACTCGCCTGCGAAGTGTGTCTGCAGGCCTTCCCATATTTCCTGGTCGCAGCCTTTAGCCACTCCGAGGGTGTGGCCGTCGGCCCATGAGATTTCATTTGCTTCTTCCTTGATCTCTACAAATTTGCTTGCGGGAGCCTTGCAGAGGGGGCATTTTTCAGGAGGATTGTCTCCTGTGTGCACATAACCGCATACGGTGCATCTCCATTTCTTTTCCATAAAAACGCTAACTAAATGTTGTTAATTCATCAGCGCAAGATACAAAATTTTTGCCAAACTTGAAAAAATAACTACTTTTGCAACCCCTAAAAGCCACGTGGCTTTTGGTGCAATGGGGTCCGGAAAGCCCGGACTGAGTAACACATTTTTTAATCAACATCATGAAACACATCACATTACACGGCACTGCCAGAACCAAGGGCAGAAAATCGCTCACCAAGAGCATCCGCAGAGAGGGTCAGGTACCCTGCAACCTCTACGGCAACGGAGTGGAGAATGTCCTCTTCTCAGTGGACGCAAGAGACCTCAAGGCTCTCACCCACACCCCCAACAGCTACATCGTGGACCTCGACATCGACGGCAAGAGCTATCTGGCCATCCTGCACGAGCTGCAGTTCCACCCTGTAACCGACAATACCATCCACGCCGATTTCCTGGCTATCTCGGCTGACAAGCCTGTCACCATAAACGTGCCTCTGAACATCTTCGGCAACTGCGCCGGAGTGAAGGCCGGCGGTAAGCTCCTCATCGAGGCCCGCAAGCTCAGGGTTTGCGGACTGCCCGACCAGATACCCGATGTTCTCGACATTGACATCACCAACCTCAGACTCGGCAAGCAGATTACAGCCGGTGACCTTTCTTACGAAGGTATCCAGATTGTAAGCCCCAAGACTACAGGAGTCTGCACTGTCAAGCATACCCGTGCCGCCATGGCCGGTGCCGGTGACGAAGAGGCAGCAGGAGAAGAGGCAGCACCTGCAGCAGAGTAATCATCCCGCTCATGACATATCTCATAGTCGGATTGGGAAATATCGGGTACGAATACATCGGTACCCGCCACAATATGGGATTTTCGGTATTGGACACCTGGGCTCAGGCGTCCAATACTCTTTTTACGACAGTACGTTACGGCGACATGGCGGAGATCCGGCTCAAGGGCCGGACTTTTGTCCTGCTCAAGCCTTCGACCTATATGAACCTGAGCGGCAAGGCCGTAGCCTACTGGCTGGATAAAAAGAATATCCCGGTGGAGAATCTGTTGGTGATAGCGGACGACATGAATCTGCCGTTCGGGACCATGCGTATGCGTAAGGGTGGCAGTGCAGGCGGTCACAACGGACTTGCCAACATCGCGGAGATGCTCGGCACCCAGGACTATCCCCGTCTCCGGGTGGGCATAGGTTCGCATGTGGGGCGCGGTCCGCAGGTGGATTTCGTGCTGGGAAAATGGGATGAGGAGGAGGAACGCCAGCTCCCGGAGATACGGGAGAGGGCTGTGGAGGCCGTCAAGTCCTTCGGTCTGGCCGGCATAGAAAGGACTATGACCCAGTTCAATCGACAATGAACACTTCCTCGTCCTCCCGATGGAAATAATACTGCTCCCTGGCGAATTTCTCCAGGGAGTCTTTGTCTGAAGTCAGCTCGTCCAGCTTTCCGTCCAGAGCCTGGATGCTTTTGCCGTACTGACGGATGACCCTCTCCTGGCGCAATACCTCGATGTAGTCTCCGGCCCACCGGATAACATTGTTCCGGTCTATGAAGAGAACTATCACCGCGAATGCAAGGGTGACAATGAAGTACTTGTTCGTGACCGCTTTCACGAACTTTTTGCGGGAATACCGTTTCTTTTCGGGATGCTGTACTTCTTCTTCCATTTCTTCCATGGATGCAAAGTTATCATTAATTGCGTATCTTTGAAAAATTTTTGAAAACCTGATATCTCATGCTTAGAAAACTGATGTATTCCCTTCCGGATCTGAAGCAGTCATGGCTGATACTGTTCCTGTTCGCCGGAGGACAGTTTGCAGCTGCTATGTTGCAGCTGTTTGTATTCAATGTCTTTGTCGGATATGATTTCGGTAGCGGGGAACTGTCTGACAATGAAAAATATCAGGCATTTGAGACAGCTGCATTGCCGCTGACCTATGCATTGGCTTATATTTTCCCTCTGATGTATCTGTACTGGAAGGGGATGCGGCGGCTGAACAGTCCTTTTGGAGAGCAGCTTCCGGAGTATGACAGTATCCGTCTGGACCGGCCCCGTTTCGGAAGGATGGGGTTGTGGGCATTCATCCCGGTCGTGATTCTGCTTGAACTGGCCGTAATCATCCTGATCAGCAGCCTGCCGGAGGGAATGGAGATGCCGGAGTGGTTCAGCAGCGCGCTGGAGCAGATGTACGGAACAAATATTGTTTTCAATTTGCTGACGATGAGTGTGCTGGCTCCATTGTTGGAGGAATTTCTCTTCCGGGGGGTAATCCTTACCGGACTGATGCGGAGGATGGATACATGGTGGGCGATCCTTTGGTCGTCGGTGCTTTTCGGTATAGCGCACCTCAATCCCTGGCAGGCTCTTCCGGCTTTCGTGATGGGCTGTCTTTTCGGATGGATATACGTGCGTACCCGCAGTTATTGGACCGTGGTAGCGATGCATTCGCTCAACAATACCCTGACCATCATGGTGGCTGCATTTTTCGGCCCGGAAGTTGTTTCCGATGAGACTATGCAGAGCATGTTCGGTCCCCAGATGACTTACATACTGCTTGCCGTCTCCGCTCTGGTGCTGGCTGCCGGCATAGGATTGATAAACAAATATATTACAGATGAAAAAAGCGATTTATCCCATTAAGTTCATACCCCAGCCCAAGGAAAGGGTATGGGGAGGGCGCCGTCTGGCCGCTCAGTTCCACAAGCCTTTCGATCCCGATGCAGTGATAGGGGAGAGCTGGGAGGTCTCCGGCTTCGAGGATGACAGTTCTGTGATAGAGAACGGCTGGCTGGAGGACAATCCCCTCTTCGATGTCATTGAGACCTATATGGACGAGATAGTCGGGGAGGACAACTACAAACGTTTCGGCAATGAGTTCCCTGTCTTGGTCAAGCTTCTGGATATCAATGAGCGGCTTTCCGTGCAGGTGCATCCCGACGACGAGACCGCCTTTGACCGGCACAATTCCTACGGCAAGAACGAGGCATGGTATGTGCTTGAGGCCGACCCCACTGCCCGTATCTACATGGGATTCAACAGGGATCTGGATATGCGCGAGTTTCTGGACCGTTGTGCCGCCGGCACCCTCGAAGAGGTACTGAATGTGGTTACACCAAAGAAGGGAGACTTCTTCTTCATCGGGGCCGGTACCGTCCACTCGGCCGGAGGCGGTCTGGTGATAGCCGAGATCCAGCAGCTTTCGGACGTGACCTACCGCATATACGATTGGGGCCGGGAGAACAATCCCGCCACGGCCCGGCAGATGCACGTGGATCAGGCCCTGAGCTGCATCAACTACAGGAAATATGACGGAACCGGATTCGTCCCCGCCGGAGGAAACGCCCCCTCGAAGAAGCTCGTCGAGAGCAAGTATTTCACTGCCAATGAACTGCTGCTGACGGACCCTCTCAGGATATGGCCGGACCGATACGAGAGTTTTCTGCTCTACTGCTGTATAGAAGGCGGGGCGATGATCACTCCTTCCGGAACATCCGAGCCGACTCCTCTGCTGCGCGGGGAGTGGGTGCTTATACCGGCAGCCATGCCTGACTTTGTCCTTTCCGGAATTACGCCAGGAACGAGGCTGATGGAGGTATATGTAGGAAAGGTGGAAGAGAAAGACAATTATATAAATGAATAATACCGTCGTAATATGGAACAGCAGGTACGTATAGACAAATTTCTCTGGTCCATCCGTGTATTCAAGACACGCACGGAGGCGGCTGATGCCTGCCGCAGCGGCAAGGTCTCTGTCAACGGAGTGGAAGCCAAGGCTTCACGGGATGTAAAGGCAGGTGATACAGTGTCGGTGCGCAAAGGCAGCGTACACTTCCAGTATCGTGTCATAGTTCCTGTCGGCAACAGGGTCGGGGCAAAGCTTGTCCCTGAGTTTGCCGAGGACATCACACCTCAGGAGGAACTCGACAAGCTCAATGCTCCGTTCGAGACTATCTACGTACGTCGCGACCGCGGGACGGGCCGTCCTACCAAAAAGGAACGCAGGGACCTCGACCGGCTGATGGACGATCTGTTCTAACGGTCGGAATAGAACGGTTTCAGATCTGTGGACTCGTAGGTGGCGTGTGATATGGCGCGGCGGCGCTTGTGGTTGTAATAGAACTGGTCAATGCCGAATATCTGGGCTCCTTCGATATCGTTTACAGGGTCATCCCCTATCATCAGGGTCTGCCGTTTGACTTCTTTCCATGCTTCAGGATCATCATTCCGGCGGATGCCTGAGAGCACTTCCACGGCGTAGGCGAAGATGCCTGGACGCGGCTTCAGGCATCCGGCTTCCTCTGATACAACTACAGCCGAAAAGTATTCCCCGATACCTGCCCCGCTAAGTTTGCGGTACTGTACCTCGCGGAATCCGTTGCTCAGGATGGCCATTCTGCCTCCGGCCGAACGGATTGCCTCCAGCATTTCCCGCGCTCCCGGCATGAGGCGGTTCTCCAGGACCATCTGCTCCAGATAATCTTCCCCGAACTGTCTCGACAGGGCCTCGTCCTCTACTCCGTACCATCGGAATGCCTCGTGGAAACGCATCCAGCGCAGATCTTCCTTGGACATCTCCCCCTTTTCATACAAAGCCCACAAGCGGTGGTTGAGCACATCGTAGCGCAAAAAGAAACGGTGCAGGGAATCATCCCCGCACCCTTCTTTTTCCCTTATAGCCCTGAACAGTTCCGGATTGCGGGAAATGAGCAGACTTATGGCGTGCTCCGAGTTGCTGTCGAAATCCCACAGTGTCCTGTCCAGGTCGATCAGGTAATAGCTGTATGGCCTTATGGTCATTACCTGCAGTAGTAGTCTATCATCCGGCTGATGGCCCGCTGGCACACGGGGCAGAAGTCGGGAGCGCTGTTGGTATGCATGCGGCAGTCCTCGCGGGGACGGTATACACCTTTTGCCATGTAGCCGCCTCCCTCATATATTCCTACCTGATCTTCAGTCCATTTTCCGGAGTCAATCATGTCCTTCCACTTGCTGTCGAAGTCCACAAGGGTGGTAATGTTGGGCTCCCATGGCTCTGTCTCCAGATTATAGAAGTTCTCGTATGCCACCTCAGATGTGAAGTATTCGTCTCCGAGACCGGCGAAGCTGTGGCCGAACTCATGTATGAACACCTGATAGGACTGTTCGTTGCCGGCAGTTCCGAGAGCATAGGAGTTGAATATCCCGCCTCCGCCGTATTTTTCCTCATTGACGACTATGAAAAGGGCATCGAAGGGAGCTCCCGCAACATTGTCGGCTATTGCCTTGTGGTCTGTAATGGTCAGGTAACGGTCTATGTAGAAGGTGTAGAAATGCGAGTTGAGGGCGGTGTGTTTCCAGATATCACTGTTGGGGATGTCTGTGCCCTGCTCTGAAGAGACTACATCCACGGCAGTTACGTTGAAGTCGCTTTTACGGGACTTGTAAGGCTCCATTGAAAAGAGGTATTCCATAAACTTGCGGCAGTCATTGTGGAATTTGTCCATCTGGTCGGCCGTATAGCCTTCTGCAACGAAAAGCAGGTCCACTTTGTGCGCCATGTCTCCTGATGTCAGCAGTGGAGTGACAGCGTAGTCAGGGGCCGACTCGCGGCTGATAAGGGCGTCTTCAGGGTCGACATTGCAGGAGAATATCTCGCGGAATCCGCCTGTGGCCTTGACCCTCTCCGAAAGAGTGATGCGTATTTCCTCTTTGGGGAAAGGCATCCATACGGCCTGGGTATATGCCTTCGATACCTCGCGGGCTTCAGCGGTCGTCCTCCACTCCTGGAAGAGGGTGGAGAAGCCTTTGGAGTAGATCAGGGTCTGGCCGGACCATGCTTCGAACATATATTCTCCATAGCGGAACGGATCGATGAGCGATGCAGGTGAACCTGCCCACCGGCATTCTTTCCTGAGTCCTGCCAGATAGGCCTGCTGGGAATCGGAGTTCCCCGACAGGATGAAGTCTATGCGGAGACGGTCGGATGTAAAGTATTTGTCATATTCAGGAGTCTGTGCTCCCAGTATGCCTGCCTGCAGGCAGGACAGGATGAAAATGAGGATAAAACGTTTCATGTTATTTTCCGGTATAGTTGAAAGGTGTAAGTCTTCTGAGTTCGTCCTTGACGTTTTCGGCAATGTCGAGCGAATCGATGAACTCGCGTATGGTGCGGTCTGATACCGCCTGGCCGGTTCTGGTAAGGGCCTTGAGGGTCTCGTAAGGGTTAGGGTAGCCCTCGCGGCGGAGGATTGTCTGTATGCCTTCGGCTACCACTTCCCAGTTGTCCGAGAGGTCGCGCTCGATGGCCTCACGGTTGAGGATCAGCTTGTCGAGACCTTTCTTGAGGGACTTCAGGGCGATGATGGTATGGGCTATGGGCACTCCGATGTTACGCAGGGTGGTAGAGTCCGTCAGGTCCCTCTGGAGTCTGGAGATAGGGAGCTTCGATGCGAGGAACTCGCAGACAGCATTGGCCATGAGCAGGTTGCCTTCTGCATTCTCGAAATCTATCGGATTGACCTTGTGCGGCATGGCTGACGATCCTACCTCCCCTTCCTTTATTTTCTGCTTGAAGTATTCCATGGAGATATAGGTCCACATGTCGCGGCACAGGTCCACGAGAATGTTGTTTATGCGTTTTATCGCATCAAAAAGGGCCGCCGTATTGTCGTAGTGCTCGATCTGGGTGGTCGGCCACGAACGTTTCAGGCCGAGACGGTCTTCCACGAAATCTTCGGCGAAAGCGTTCCAGTCTATGTCAGGGTAGGCTGCGAAATGGGCGTTGAAGTTGCCGGTGGCTCCGCCGAATTTGGCAGAGAACGGCACTGCGATAAGCATTTTCTGCTGTTCCCTCAGACGGGCTGTGAATACGGCAATCTCCTTGCCCAGGCGGGTAGGGGATGCCGGCTGTCCGTGTGTATGGGCAAGCATAGGGATATCCTTCCATTCTTCTGCCATTGAGTCGAGTGTGTTGAGCACTTCGTACAGCTGGGGCAGGTACACGTCCTGGATACCTTCCATGAGGCTCAGCGGGACAGATGTGTTGTTGATGTCCTGGGAGGTGAGTCCGAAGTGTACGAATTCCTTGTAGCGTGGAGGAATCCCCATGGCATCGAACCTTCTCTTTATGTAGTATTCCACTGCCTTGACATCATGATTTGTGGTTTTCTCTATCTCCTTGACCTGTGCGGCTTCGTCTTCCGTCATGTCCTGGTAGATGCTGCGGAGGGAGTCGAAGAGGCTCCGGTCAAAGCCTTCGAGCTGTGGCAGGGGAAGTTCGCAGAGGGCGATGAAATACTCTATCTCAACTCTTACCCTGTATCTTATGAGGGCAAATTCGGAATAATACGAGGACAGGTCGCGTACCTGCCTGTAGTATCTTCCGTCTATTGGGGAAATCGATGTAAGCATGACTGTAATGTGATTAAATCACAAATATAGGTTATAATTTTGTACATTTGCAAAGTTTCATAAAAAACGGATTTATGCTGATAGTAATAGAGGGTCTGGACGGCTCCGGCAAGTCTACCCAGGTCGCTAAAACGATAGAATATCTTACCGGCCGTTCGGGCAGCAGGCCGGAATATCTGCATTTCCCCAGGTTCGACGCTCCTGTGGTGGGGGAAATGATCGCCCGGTTTCTCCGGGGCGGGTTCGGGAAAATGGAAGACGTCCACCCGATGATAGTTGCACTTCTCTTCGCAGAGGACCGCAGGGATGCCGCACCTCTCATCCGCAAATGGCTGGACATGGGGAAAACGGTACTGTTGGACAGGTATGTGTACTCCAATATCGCATTCCAGTGTGCCAAAACGGCGTCAGCCTCCGAGTCCAGGTCTCTCGAGGACTGGATTCTAAGGACCGAATACGGGGTGTACGGAATTCCGCGTCCAGATCTGAATATCTTTCTGGATGTGCCTCTGTCATTCGTGAGCGGCAGGCTCGGGGAACATCGCGGCGGAGCCGACAGGGAGTACCTGCACGGGGAACAGGATATCCATGAGGCGGATATGGGCTTCCAGAGCCGTGTACGTGAGGTATACCTCAGACTGTGCCGCAGGGATCCGTCTTTCATTAGAATCGACTGTACGGATGCGGAAGGCAGGATGCCTCCGGAAGATGAGGTGTTCGGAAAAATAAGGGAGGTGCTTCCATGAGACTGCTGCGTATTCTGATGTTCCTGCTCCGCCTGGTATTCGGTGTGACCTATATTCTGTCCGGCTTTTTCAAGCTGACCGATCCGGTCGGCACAGGGCTGATAGTTGAAGCATATCTGAATACCCTCGGAATCGGTTTTCTGCGCCAGGGTGCAGTCGCGTTCGGAATGGTACTGTCCCTGACGGAGTTCCTCATAGGTATCGCGATTCTGATGTGCGTGAGGATGAGGGTGGCTGCCGTAGCCGGACTGGTGATGAATACTTTCTTCACCGTCCTGACCTTTATTCTGGCCCTGACCGATTCGCTGGAGGAGTGCGGATGTTTCGGCGAGGCCGTGCATCTTACCATGTGGGAGACATTCTACAAGAATATCGTACTTACCGTATGTATAGTGCCGGTTTTCTTTTTCCGGAAGAAATTCCGCCCTGTGGCCCCTGTCCCGGCAGAATGGGCTTTTCTGGCCACATACGGAGTACTGGCTTTGTGCTGCTCCATCTATTCCTTTGTCAATATGCCGCTTATGGATTTCGGCAATTTCCGGGTCGGGACCAACATCTCAGCGAAACTGGACGACATCACGGACAGTGACAACTTCGAGACGGTTTTCCTGTATGAAAAGGACGGACGGCAGGAGTACTTCCCTCTTGACGGTCTGCCCGATACCACATGGAATTATGTCAGTACAGAATCCGTATACCTCGGTGATGCGGACAACATGCTGTTTGACATGACTCTCTCGAATGCGGCCGGAGACATTGTGACTGAGGATATTGTGAATTCGGAAGCCCCTGTGTTCATTTTCACGGTCCTTCGTCCGTCAAAGCTCGGTGAGGACTACTGGCCAATGGTAAGCGGGTGTGTGGATTCGATTGCTGTCCATGGAGGAAGGACCATTGTGGCGGCTCCGGTCATGGACGCGGTGATGGATTCGGTGGCAGGGCGTTATCCGGAACTGCGGAGAGCGATGGTGTTCGGAGACTACAAGACACTGATATCCATGGTACGTTCCAATGGCGGCGTACTCTTCCTCCACAACGGGATTGTCGTCAGGAAATGGGCCGGATGGAGGTTCTCTCCCGAAGACGTATCCCGTACGTTCAGTCTCGACTCGGAAGAGTTGACCGCCAGGGAGACGATATCGCAGAGGCTGTTCTACGAGGTGTCCATACTGATCCTCTTTCTGGTGATAGTGATATTCCGCTATGTGTGCGGGATAATATACGGTAAAAGATATTCCGGAAAGCAATGACAGCCCGAAACCGACGCATATACTGCATCTTGCTGCCACTGCTTGCAGTGCTTTTCACGGCCAGCCTGTTCTATGGCGCCGTGCCCATCCCGCCGGGGGCGGTCCTGGACATACTTACCGGTTCGGAGACGGAAAATCCGGCATGGAAGATAATTCTCACCGGCTCGCGTCTGCCCCAGGCAGTGACGGCCATGCTTGCAGGTGCCGCTCTGGCTGTAAGCGGTCTTCTGCTCCAGACCTTGTTCCGCAATCCGCTTGCCGGACCTTCCATTCTCGGAGTCAGCGACGGTGCCAATCTCGGGGTGGCATTGGTGATGCTGGCTTTCGGAGGCTCCGTGGGCTCATTCGGAGGATATATGGCAACGGTGGCAGGAGCCATGGCCGGGGCTTTTGCAGTACTGGCAGTGATAGTGTTTTTCTCACGCCGGGTAGGCAGCAATGTGATGCTGCTTATTATCGGCATAATGGTAGGCTATCTGGTATCCTCGTGTATATCCATCCTGAATTATTATGCCTCGGCTGATAAGGTCCGGCAGTTTGTCATGTGGGGGATGGGTGATTTCTCGGCGGTGTCTCCTGATTCCCTGCCGTTCTTCTCCGTGGCGGCCCTGCTCGGTCTGGCCTGTTCCATACTGTTGGTGAAGCCGCTCAATGCCCTCCTGTTAGGGGAAAAATATGCATCGAATCTCGGAGTCAACGTAGCGGCTGCCCGTATCTCCGTACTCGTATGTACCGGAGTGATGACTGCCGTGGTTACTGCCTTCTGCGGCCCCATATCGTTTATAGGCCTTGCCGTGCCGCATGTGGCCCGTCTGCTTTCGGGGACATCCGACCATTCGACCTTAGTGCCGGCCACCATTCTGGCCGGTGCGGATATCGCATTGGTATGCAATATGCTGACAGTTATACCCGGTACCGGTAACCTGCTTCCTCTCGGAGCCGTTACTCCTCTTTTCGGAGCGCCGGTAATAATTTATGTGATAATGAACCGCAAACGTATTCAATATTTTGACTGATATGAGTCCCTGTCAGAACATATCCGGATCAAAGGCTGCACTTTCCGCCTCATCCCTGGCTATCGGATATCCTTCCGGAAAGAACGGACGGGAGTGGAGTGTGGTCCATCCGTGTGTGGATTTTAACATATACTCCGGAGAACTCACGTCTCTGATAGGACTTAACGGAGCAGGCAAGTCCACCCTGATCAGAACTCTGTGCGGTTTTCAGCCTCCTGTCAGCGGGACAGTGGAGGTGATGGACCGGAAACTCTACGAGTATTCAAAGCATGAATTCGCACTTACGGTCGGGGTAGTGCTGACGGACAGGACAAATGCCGGAGGACTTACTGTGCGTGAGCTTGTCTCTTTGGGACGTCAGCCTCATACCGGTTTCTTCGGGAGATTGGGGGAGAGGGACCGCGAAGTGGTCGCCGGTGCGATGAAGGCCGTATGCATTGACCATAAGGCCGGGAGCTATGTCTCAGAACTGTCCGACGGGGAAAGGCAGAGGGCTATGATAGCCAAGGCTCTGGCGCAGGAGTGCCCGGTTATCGTGCTGGATGAGCCTACGGCTTTTTTGGATGTGGCGAGCCGTATCGAGACCATGTCGCTGCTGCACCGCACTGCAAGGGAGCAGGGCAAGGCCATTCTCCTTTCCACCCATGATATCGACAACGCCCTGATGTACTCCGACCGGCTGCTGCTGCTTTCGGCCGGGGTCCCTGTGGTGTCCGGCCCGCCTGAGGAACTGGTTCTGGACGGAAGTCTCGGAGAATTTTTCGGCCGCCGTGGCATGAACTTCGAAGTCCGCTCCGGGCGGCTCTCCACAGGAGTATCGGGACCGGAGATAGGGGTAGAGGGCGACAGCCTTACAGCCCGTTGGATGGCCAATGCGTTGGCCCGCAATGGATTCACTCCCGTATTGCCTGCAGCAGGCATTCCCTGTGTACGCTGCCTGTCTCCTGTGTGCATAGAGGTCTCGGAACCTGATTCAGGGACTCTTGCAACTGTGGATGGTATCGCCCAGGCGGTGAGGCTGCTCCTGCCTTATTCTGCCAGAGGCTTGAAGTAGCGTCGTCCGTGTTCCGGAAGGAGGTCCGGATGGAATACTGATGCCAGATCTGTCAGAATCCATGCAGGGTGCAGGACGATGTCATCGTAATAGGTGGATGAGAATGTGTTGCATCCGAAGATTCTGCGTTCCTGGAAAGCCTTGAACCTGGAGTAGAGGTGGTACTCTGCCTGCAGAGATGCGTAAGACATGGGCTCTTTGTTCCAGTATTTGAGGACCCATATATCGGCATCGATTCCCTCTTTGAGTACATTCTCAAATGACATATTGACATTGGCTGTGGAGGTGTTGTGCCCGAATATGTAGTCCGCCCCTGCATCCCTGTAGATGCGTACCATATAGCTGTTTCCGCCAGGTACATCCCAGGAGGCTCCGTACTTGCGCTCGGCCAGCAGTGTGGGACGGTGGGAGTCGCCGCCGCATTCCGTGATGTGCCGTGCTACCATGTCTTTCACTTCATTGTATTCCGATTCTGCCTCGAGAAAAAGGGAGTCCGCCTTTTCCCGGCATCCCAACAGGGCCCCGAACAGTCTTATCCATTCGGTGCGTCCCAAGGGAAGGTCCTCCATGTAGTCGGCGGCTTCCACGATGGGGATGCCGAGTTTGCCTGCCGCTCCGTATCCGCTGTTCGCGAAAGGGGATGCGATGATGACTTTCCCGCCTGCGTCGGCTATCCGCTCTATGTTGGGCGATACTGAGTTGCCGCAGTCGATTATGGTGCCGGAAGCGATACCTTTTCTGACGGCATCTGAAGTCATGTATTCCGGCTCGCATACTCCGGTTATGCGGTCAGAGCCTCCGAGAGCGTCAATGATGGATGCATGGACGGAAGAATAGACAATGATGTGGTCTATGGGAGTACGTATGAGGGTGCCTTCCGGCAGGCCTTCAGGCACGGGAGTGTCCGAAGGTACGAGAACATAGCGGTGCAGCAGGCGGGAGGTGTCCCAGGGGTTGATGATGTCTGCGACGGAGTAGTCCCCACAGTCCCTTATATCCAGATACTTCGCGTATTCCATAGGCATCTGCCTGCCTTCATGGGAGTCTTTCCGTCCGTTGCCGCAGGATGACACCGAGAGGGTGAGGACGGATGCGGCTGCCATTATTATAAGTGCTCTGATCATATTTGCATGAATTGGTGTCCGCAAATGTATGTGAAATGCGGTATTCACGCAAATTAATTATCTTTGCCAATCCGGATATGAGTAAAATAAGGCAAAAATCAGTTGAAAAGCAGATACTTGCAGCATCTTATGCCAGTATCGCAGGCAATGCGCTGCTCTCGGTGGCCAAAATCGTCGCGGGAGTCGTAAGCGGGAGTTTCGCAGTGGTGGGTGACGGTATAGACTCGGCGTCGGATGTGGCGGTGTCGGCAGTGATGATAGTAACTGCAAAGATAATGGGACGGAGGCCCAACAAGAAGTATGTCTACGGTTATGCCAAGGCCGAGTCGATTGCTACGAAGATTCTGTCAATGCTTATATTTTTTGCAGGAGCGGAAATGTTCATTTCCGCAGTCGGGCATCTCTTCCGGAACGAAGAAAGGACTATGCCCGGTGCCGTGGCGATATATGTCACGGTGCTGTCGATAGTGTGCAAACTCCTGCTGTCAGTATATCAGACCCGCGTGGGAAAGCGTACCGGGTCGTCCATGCTGGTAGCCAACGGGGTCAACATGCGCAATGATATGGTAATATCCGTCAGCGTGCTGGCAGGCCTTTTCTTTTCATTTGTACTGGACATGCCGGTGCTCGATTCAGTGACGGCCCTGCTCGTAAGCTGTTTCATTATCCGTTCCGCCATAATGATATTCATGGATTCCAACGTAGAGCTGATGGATGGAGTCAAGGACGTTTCGGTTTACCAGAAGATTTTCGATGCCATAAGCAAGGTGGAAGGCATAAGCAATCCTCATCGTGTACGCTCCCGCAGTATAGGCGGCAAATATATGATCACTCTCGATGTCGAAGCGGACGGCAGTATGACCCTTTCGCAGGCCCATGCCTTGGCAAATCAGATAGAGAGCAATATCCGTGAAAGCATTCCCGAGGTCTACGACATAGTAGTCCACATCGAACCCTTCGGAACGCACCCCGAGGATGTCTATGGAGTAAAGTGAAAGGATGGCTGTAAAGGATAGAATTTCTGACAATCTGCTTGCGAGGATCCGCGGAGGTCTGCCTATGTCGGCCGGGCAGCAGTTGCGTCTGACTCTGATGCTGAGCGTGCCTGCAGTGCTGGCGCAGCTCTCGTCCATTGTCATGCAGTATATAGATGCGGCAATGGTGGGCAGTCTTGGGGCGGCACCGGCTGCATCCATCGGCCTGGTATCCACTACAACCTGGCTTTTCAGCGGGACGTGTACGGCTGTTTCGATAGGTTTCTCGGTGCAGGTGGCCCATGCCATAGGGGCCGGGGATATGGAACGGGCGAGGTCTGTACTCCGTCAGGCCATAGTGACGGTCGGACTTTTCGGCCTGTTGTGGGGATGTACCGGCATGGCGGTCAGCGGTCCGCTCCCTGTGTGGATAGGCGGGGCCCCGGAGATTGCGGGGGATGCCTCTAAGTATTTTCTGATATATTCTGCGTTTTTACCTGTTTTCCAGATATACGTCCTTTCGGCCGGCATGTTGCGCAGCAGCGGCAATATGAAGATACCCAGTATGCTTAGTGTCATGATGTGCCTGCTGGATGTGGTATTCAATTTCTTTTTGATTTTCCCCTCACGCGACATTGCCGTTTTAGGCCGGACTGTGCATGTGCCGGGCGCAGGGTGGGGAGTTGAGGGAGCGGCATTAGGTACCGGTCTGGCAGAGCTGACGGTTGCGGCATTGATGCTAGGGTATCTGCTGCGCCGCTCGGACTATCTCAGGCTGAAGGGGGAGAAGGGCAGTTTCCGCCCGACCCGTCCCGTTCTGAAAATGGCAGTGAGGATAGGTCTGCCTATGGCTGTGGAACATACTGTCATCTGCGGTGCCCAGATTATGACAACGGTGATTGTGGCCCCTTTGGGCGTATTTGCGATTGCTGCCAATTCCTTTGCCGTTACAGCCGAGAGTCTGTGTTACATGCCGGGATATGGTATTGCGGATGCGGCAACTACCCTGGTAGGACAGAGTTACGGAGCCGGACGCAGGGACCTTACCCGTCAGTTTGCCCGGATTACGGTTCTGATGGGTATGGCAGTGATGGGGATAATGGGAGTAGTGATGTATCTGGGGGCTCCGGCTATCATGGGGACAATGACTTCCGATGCCGAGGTGCTGCGTCTCGGAATACAGGCATTGCGTATTGAGGCCTGGGCCGAGCCTATGTTTGCCGCCTCGATAGTGGCCTACAGTGTATTTGTAGGAATGGGCAACACTTTGGCTCCGTGTCTGATGAACTTTTTCAGTATATGGGCGGTACGCCTGTCCCTCGCCTGGCTCCTGGCTCCTTCGATGGGGCTTGCAGGTGTCTGGACTGCCATGTGCATCGAGTTGTGTTTCAGAGGTCTGCTCTTCATCGTGGGTCTGAAGATAGTCTTTCGGAAAAAGCATTAAATTTGCGCTGCAAAAAAGCAGTAGCATGATAGTTTCCGTAGACAGCCGTACGGTTACCCGTCCCGAAGAGACTGTCTTTTACGCCCTGAAAGGGCAGAATAACGACGGGCATGATTATGTGGGTTCCCTCTATGAAAGAGGGGTGCGCCACTTCGTCCTGAGTGAACACCGTCCCGATTATGATTCATTGGAAGATGCTGCCATACAGTATGTAGACGACACCCTCGAGGCCCTGCAGTCCGCAGCGGCCCGTCATCGCAGAAGGAATCTTCCGCATACAGAGGTTACAGCCATTACCGGCAGCAACGGCAAGACCGTGGTCAAGGAATGGATTGCTCAGCTTATCGGGGAGGATGTCCCCGTCAGCCGCAGTCCCCGCAGTTATAATTCACAGGTAGGGGTGCCTCTTTCTCTTCTGGAAATCACTCCTGATTGCCGCATTGCACTGATCGAGGCCGGAATGTCCCGTCCCGGAGAGATGGCCCGTCTGCACCGGATCATCCGTCCGGACATCGGGGTCTTTACACATTTGGGAGAGGCCCATGGGGAAAATTTCCCGTCGGTGGAAGAAAAGATGCGGGAGAAGGCCCTGCTTTTCAAGGGCTGTCGGACAGTAATATGCCGGGAAGGGGAGGCTGCAAGTATAATCCGCGGGCAATGTGGTCCGCAGACCAGGCTTTACCTGTGGGGAGAGTCTCCGGAAGCGGATGTGCGGGTGCTCGGGAACACACTTTCTTTCTCCGGAAGGGATGTGGAGTTGGAATATGGCCGCAGAGGAGGCAGTACCGTAGAGCACGGCAGTATCCATATACCCTTTGCGGATGATGCTTCCTATGAAAACTGTATGACCGCGTTGTCATTCATGCTTTGTCACGGATATGAGCTCAGGCAGCTTGCTCCGAGGATAGCTGACCTGCAGCCGGTAGCCATGCGTATGGAGATACGCGAGGGTGTGGAGGGCAGTACTCTGATAAAGGATTACTACAATTCGGACCCTGCTTCTTTTGCCATTGCACTGGGAACCCTGTCCCATCAGGATTCGACCAGGCCTAAGGTGGTGATCTTGTCTGATTTCGTGGATGTAGGTGTCAGGGCCGAACAGCTCTACCGGCAGGTGGCGCAGATGCTGGAAAAATCCGGAGTGAGGCTTTTCATCGGAGTCGGTCCGTGCCTGAGTGCCCTCCGGGGGCTTTTCGACCGTATACCGCAAAAGCGGTTTTACGGGTCGACTGAGGATTTTCTTGCGAATGAGCGCAGGGATGATTTCCGCGATATGGACATCCTTATAAAGGGGGCGAGAAAGTTCCGTTTCGAGTATATCGGCAGCTTCCTGGCCCGTCAGTCGCATACCACGGTGCTGGAGGTGGACCTGGATGCATTGTCCCGTAATTTCAACCTTTTCCGCAACCGTGTACCGCGCGGGACGAGGCTGGCCGTGATGGTCAAGGCCTTCTCCTACGGCAGCGGAGCCGGTGAGATAGCGGCCCAGCTGCAGTACAGCGGGGCGGATTATCTGATGGTGGCATACGCGGACGAGGGAGTGGAACTGCGTTCCAAGGGCATTACAGTGCCGATAGCGGTGATGAACCCCGAGCCGGAGGCATTTGACCAGATGATTGAATTCTCCCTGGAGCCTGAGATATATTCGCTGAGACTGCTGCGGGACTTCGAGGCTGTGCTTGCCCGTGGAGGGGTGGAGAATTATCCCGTGCATCTGAAACTCAATACCGGGATGAACCGCTCCGGTCTGGACAAGCGGGATATTCCGGAGTTGCTGGATTTTATGAAAGGACGCAGGACCTTGATGCTGCGGAGTATGTTCTCACATCTGGCGGCGGCTGACGATCCTGCCGAAGATGAGTTTACCCTCGGGCAGATACGTCTTTTCGGGGAGATGACTGAAATGGTCCGGCCGCATTTTCCTTACAAGATCATAAGACACATTCTCAACAGTGCCGGCATAGAGCGTTTTCCGCAGTATGCCTTCGATATGGTGCGGCTCGGTATAGGGCTGTACGGTGTCGGACCGCTGCCCGGGCTGGAGCCTGTAAGTTCGTTCAAGACGCATATCGCCTCGATACGCAGGATTACTCCGGAGCAGACGGTGGGGTACGGACGGAAGGGCCGGGTGACGCGGGATTCGGATATCGCGGTGATTCCGGTGGGCTATGCTGACGGACTGGACCGCCATCTGAGCTGCGGGGTAGGAGAGATGATGGTCCGCGGGCAGAGAGTGCCGGTGATAGGCAATATCTGTATGGATGCCTGCATGCTGGATGTGACCGGCACCGGAGCCAGGGTCGGGGACGAGGTGGAGATATTCGGCCACGATATACCTGTGACCGAAATCTCCGACAAACTTGGAACTATCCCCTACGAGGTGCTCACGAGCATCTCCCGCAGGGTCAAGAGGATTTATTTCAAGGAGTAGCTGCTGTCTTCCCTTTCAAAGAAATCTATCGTACGGTAGAAGGGGTGGACCGGGCCGTAACCGGGTCCGAAACGGTAGCAGGATCCGTTGAATATGGATTCGTTGATGAATATCTCCGCCCTTTCCACGGCTGCGTCGAGGTCGTACTTTCTTGCGATGTAAGTGGCTATTGCCGAGCTGAATGTGTCGCCTGTGCCGTTGACGTTGCGGGTGTCTATATGGCGCTTGGAGAAACGTCTGACGGTGTCGGTGCGGCGGTTGTAGAGCACATCGATGAGGTTTTCCCCGTCGGGTATCGACTTGATGATCACAGAACAGCCGGTCTCCGATATCTTCCGGATGAGCCTGTCCACGTTGTCGAGGGTGATGGTCTCACCGGCCAGCACACGGGCTTCGTGGATGTTGGGAGTGATGATCTCGGCCTGGGGGAAAAGCAGTTCGCGGTAGGCGTCTATGGATTCCTGCAGGATGAGTGCCCTGCCGCCCGAGTCTACCATCACCGGGTCGATGACCTTCGGCACGTCGGGATACTCCCGCAGCAGGCCGGCCACTGCCTCCACTATCTGCTTTTCGTAGAGCATGCCTGTCTTGATGCAGTCAGCTCCCACATCGTCCAGGAAGTCCCGGCTCTGGTTCAGTATGATGTCCACAGGGATGGTGTGGATGCCCTTGACATGGGTGGTATTCATGTCCACCAGAAGGGTGGTGGCTCCGGCTGCGAATCCTCCGCATGCCGATACTGCCTTGATGTCTGCCTGAATGCCGCAGCAGCCGAGGGGCTCGCTTCCGGCAATCATGAACACTTTTGCGAAATCTTTTTTGTTGTCCATTGTCTTTGCCTTGTTCTCTGAAAGTTATGCTATGATGCCGAAATGTCTGAGAGCCCTGGAGACTCCGTCGCTGTCGATGCTGTCCGTTACGTAGTCGGCGGCGTTCTTGACAGTTACCCCCGCATTGCCCATGGCCACCCCTGTTCCGGCCCGGCGCAGGATGGATATGTCGTTGCCACCGTCTCCGAATGCCATGCACTCAGACAGCTCTATGCCTGTATGTCCGGCGATTATCTCCATGCCGCGGCCTTTGTCGGCGTCCGAGGATATCACATCGGAAAAATATGGGCACCAGCGGGCTGACTCGGCATGCCTGAGCAGCGGATCCACGGCTGCTTCCTGCCCTTCGTCGAAGAAGGGGGTCAGCTGGTAGACGGGGCGGGAGAGCATTTCCTCCGTAGAGGTGTGCATGTCCAGCCCTTTGATATCCAGCATCTGGCCGAATATCCGGTCTACGATCGGGCGGTGGTTGTGTACTGTCGCCCGGTCTTCGCCCACGATCAGCGTCGGGATGCCCCAGCTGTCTGCGGCGCTGATGATGGTCCTGACGTCCTCGGGGTCAATGGGGGTGCGTGATATGGTCTCCCCGCCGACGGTGCAGATGGCGCCGTTGACAGTGATGTAGCCGTCGATGAGGTGCTCTATCGGGTCGAGATTGTTGATAAGCGGTGCCGGCCGGCCGGTGGAGATGAATATTCTCACACCTCTCTCGTGCGCAGCGGTCAGCGCCTCCACAGTGGATGCCGGTACCGAATGGGTCTTGAAACTTACCAGTGTACCGTCTATGTCGAAAAACAGTGCCTTTATCATGTCTGCAGTCTTAAGCGGCTGCAAATATATAATTATTTATCGATTGTCGGGATTTCGTCCTTGGAGTATTCGTCGAGCCGCTTCTCCCAGAGGTAGTACCGGGTTTCCTTGACGAGGACTCCGGAGAGCAGGAGCAGGGAAATGAGGTTCGGGATGGCCATCAGGGCGTTCATCATGTCGGCGAGGTTCCAGACTATCGACAGGTTGGCTACGGCTCCTATGAAAATGCCGATGATGAAGAGGATGCGGTAGACAAATGTAGCCTTGCGGCCTCCGAGGTACTCGATGCAGCGCTCGCCGTAGTAGGACCAGCCGAGGATGGTGGAGAAGGCGAAGGTTACAATGCCGACGCTGAGGATAATCGGTCCGGCTATCGGTATGATGCCGAAGGCCTGGGTCGTCAGGGTCTCGCTTGCGGAGTCTATGCCGTTGGGGGCAATGACGCAGCTGACCAGTACGAGTCCTGTCATGGCGCATACAACGACCGTATCCCAGAAAGTTCCGGTGGAGGACACGAGGGCCTGGCGGACAGGGTTGCGGGTCTGGGCCGCTGCGGCTGCGATAGGGGCAGAGCCGAGGCCAGACTCATTGGAAAAGAGGCCGCGGGCGATACCGAAACGGCAGGCGGTCATGATGGTCGAGCCTACGAATCCGCCGCCTGCTGCCTGAGGCGAAAAGGCGGAGGTGACTATGACCCTGATGGTCTCTCCGAGGTACTCGAAGTTGACGCACAGGATGATTATGCAGCCTATGATGTAGAATAGGGCCATGAACGGCACGAGCCATGTGCATACTTTGGCGATGCCCTTTATGCCGAACAGTACTACCAGTGCGGTAAGCACGGTTATGATTATGCCGGTTACGACCGGGGGAATGCTGAGGTTCTCGTCCAGAAGCATGGAGATGGCGTTGGACTGTACCATGTTGCCTATGCCGAACGAGGCCACGACGGCGAAGACGGCAAAAAGCACGCCCAGCCATTTGGCCTTCAGACCGCGTTCGAGAGCATACATCGGGCCGCCGAGGATGTGCCCGTCCTTCTTGATCCTGACCCTGTACTTGACAGCGAGCAGGGCTTCCGAATATTTGGTAGCCATGCCGAACACGCCGGTGAGCCAGCACCACAGTACGGCTCCCGGGCCTCCGAGGGTGATGGCCGTGGCCACTCCCACGATATTGCCGGTGCCGATGGTCGCCGCCAGTGCCGTGGCAAGCGCCCCGAACTGGCTTACGTCCCCGTGTTCGGTCTTGTCCTTGGTCACAGACAGCCTGATGGCCTTGAATATTTTCAGTTGGGGGAATCTGAGTCTTATCGTCAGGTAAATATGGGTTCCGAGAAGCAGGATGATGAGCGGCCATCCCCACAGGAAAGAGGCGATGGAAGCGATGATGTCGGACAGTGTCTGCATATTCGATAGGTTTTTCTTAGGTTTTTACTTTGCGAATATACAAATTTCTCAGAAATATTTTCCGGGATATTCCTTCACCATGGCGGAAACTTCCTTGAAACGCTGCTGTGACGGAGTGCCCGAGAGCATCTCTTTGGGCGGGAACTGCTTGTCGAACAGTGCAGCCTTGGCCTCGTCTACAAGATAGATGTCGTCCTCGAAGTATCGTCCGGCAAGTCCCTGCAGTGCGTTCCTGTATAGCGGACATGCGTGCAGGGCCGCCGCGTATCTGTTCCCGGACGTGCGTATTCCGTAGTGCTCTGCGGCGATGAAACCGGCATTCCTGTAGTATTCAGGGTCTCCGCAGAGCAGGATGGCGCGGTATCCCTTGTCCGCAGCGGCTGCACGGGTGTGCTCTATCAGCGCCCGTCCGGTTCCCCGGTGCTGGAAAGACGGCAGCACGGCTATGGGACCCAGTGTCAGAACCCCGTACCGGTTGCCGTCGTCGCCAAGGATATACCCTTTCTGAGAAACGGCTGCCCCTATGATTCTGCCGCCCGACTCGGCGATGAAGTCCAGTTCCCGTACGAAGCCTGATGACCCGCGCATAGTGTGCAGCAGGTAGTGCTCAGTGCATCCGGGCGAATAGACGTTCCAGAAGGCCTCCCTTACGACCTCTTCTGTCTCACGGTAATCGGATGTCTGTTCCAGTCGGATTGTAATGTTGTCCATGTGTTGAAATAAGTAATAAAAGCCGGAGGATTATTCCGGCTTTTCGATAAGATGCTCTATGAACCAGCGGTGTATGCGCCGGTCATCGTTGAGCTCCGGGTGGAAGGAGGTGGCGAGCATATTGCGCTGGCGGGCGGCTACGATATGGCCGTCCACTGTCGCCAGGACCTCTACGTCGGGAGCTGTGACTTTCTCTATGTAGGGGGCGCGGATGAAGGTCATCGGTATGTCCTCCATCTCTGCGAAGGTGCTGCGGGTGAAGAAGCTTCCGAGCTGCCGGCCGTAGGCGTTGCGCAATACGCGGATGTCCATGGTCTGCAGGAAACGGCGCGGCTCGTCTCCCAGATCCTTTGCCAGCAGTATCATGCCGGCGCAGGTACCGAATACCGGAAGGCCTCCGTTGATCAGGTCCTTGAGCGGCTGCAGCATGCCCAGACAGTCCATCAGCTTGCCCATCGCCGTGCTCTCCCCGCCTGGCAGGATGAGTCCGTCCATCGGTTTCTCCAGATCGCTCAGCTGCCGTATCTCAAAGTGCTCCGCACCGAGGCCTTCCAGCATCTGTGCATGCTCGAGGAAGGCCCCTTGCAGAGCTAAAATGCCTATTCTGTGCATTGTGTTTTACGGATTACTTGCCTCTCTCAGCCATCAGAATGGTGATCTCCTCCTCGTTGATGCCCACCATGGCCTCGCCCAGGTCGGTGGATACCTCGGCCAGCAGTGCGGCGTCGTTGTAGTTGGTCACGGCGTTGACGATGGCCTTTGCCCTCTTCTCGGGGTTACCGGACTTGAAGATGCCGGAGCCGACGAATACTCCCTCGGCACCCAGCTGCATCATGAGAGCTGCGTCAGCAGGTGTGGCCACTCCGCCGGCAGCGAAATTGACTACAGGCAGTTTGCCGTTCTCGTGAACGTATTTGACCAGGTCATAGGGAACTTCCAGTTCCTTTGCCTCGTTGTACAGCTCGTCCTCGGGGAGGGCCTGGAGGCGGCGGATGTCACGCATCATGCTGCGCATGTGGGTCACGGCCTGTATCACGTCACCGGTGCCGGGCTCGCCTTTGGTACGGATCATTGAAGCGCCTTCTGCGATACGGCGAAGGGCCTCTCCGAGATTCTTGGCGCCGCATACGAAAGGCACACGGAACTTGGTCTTGTCTATATGGTAGACTCCGTCAGCGGGGGAAAGAACCTCGCTCTCGTCGATGTAGTCGATCTCCAGAGCCTGGAGAATCTGGGCCTCGACGAAATGTCCGATACGGACCTTGGCCATGACGGGTATGCTGACAGCATTCTGGATACCGCGGATCATCTTGGGGTCGCTCATGCGGGATACTCCTCCGGCGGCACGTATGTCCGCAGGAATCCGTTCGAGGGCCATTACGGCTGCCGCTCCTGCCTGTTCTGCAATCTTGGCCTGTTCAGGTGTGGTGACGTCCATAATGACGCCGCCTTTGAGCATCTGAGCTAAATTTTTGTTCAACTCATATCTGTCGTTCATAATACCTTGGTTGTTTAAATAGGTTGTTTTTAATATTAAATATAATAATGCTAAGGTAGAAATTTTAAGTCCATTCTCCAAATAAATATGTCTGTATGCATGACGTGCCTATGAGATAGAAAGACCTTATGCAAATATGTTCAATGTAACCCCTCCTGTGTGTGCCATTTGCCCGGCTTATTATACATAGTTATACATGGTTCTGATATAGTCGGACAGTGAGGCGGTAGAAAATCACTGGGGATTTAATCACATTCATCCTTGCACTCCTTCGGAAGGAGTTCCGGCTCCCCGAAAATGCGTCACTTGCAAGGTACGCGAGTCCACAAAAAGTGAGTATCAGACAGTTTCAATATAACTGAAAGTGTGAAATTGAGTCGAAGGAGATGAGGTAAAGATGGACTGGCAGAAAGATACAGGCCGCTATATAGCACGGCAGGTGCCGCAACAGGCTTTTTAGCAGAGTCTTGCAATAACCAAATCAGACTTTAGAGTCGTAAACCATTATGCGCATCCCCACTGTGTTGCTCCTGACACGTTTTCATTTCTGCCCTATCCAGATGTTCCAGGAAATGATTATCCGAAAACTTACCCCTCATATCATCTGCTCTATTGATGCCAGATCTGCTTCATCATCAGCCTATCGCATTCGTGGGAGCCCTTTGCCCACAGCATTGCGGCAGTCCGTAATTGACCGTACCGAAAATTGACAGAATGACCAGCTGCTGTCCTTATGCCACGCTCAGAAGGTTTTGTGCAGGGGGGCTTAGTGCATTTTGAACGGATATACTTCGTGGTGCACTCGCTTTTTCAACAACCTGGAAATCAACGGTATGCAAAAACTGCTGCACATTTGACCTGTCTCCAAAAAGAGCGAATGTGCGGTACGTTTTGTAACAATCTGATTTACAAGAATCTATTCTCCTCTGCACGCCCGAAGTAAATTCGTTTAAATGATATGGTTCAATATTCTGTTCATCACTTGCCAAAATCAAGAGTTTGCCTTGATTTAACCTGACTCAATATCCTCAGTCTGAGCCTCAGTTTTAGCGTTACCTTATCGTTCCACCTGCAGCCTTAAGCCTTACCTCGCAGTCTGTAATTGATTGTTTTAGATAATTGACTAAACGACAGGCAATTACTGGGTTGTTAAGGCTACAGACTGAACCGTACACCGCGGCATGTACTTCTCTGAAGCAAGCTCAGAACGCGCTGCAGTAGGGCCTGGATGCCGTCGTGCATTTTTCTGCGCGTGAGTCTGAAACAGGACGATTTGTGTATGGTGTTGTCAGACAGAAATATAAGCGGAAAGCATGATAACAGACTATGAGGTGGCTGTCCGCAATCTGTAATCTGACATTTTTAGTAAAGTTCTATGGAATAAGAGAATACACAGAATTAGGCGATACAGACTATGACACATCCCACATACCCACATACCTACCAACAAGACAGCATGAATTTTCGGTAGCAGAGGCGAGTGCGAGAAATGCATGCGCTTTCCCAATCTACTGATAAAGAGTGCGTTGTAGATTGGCCTGCAATTTTCGGTGGCTGAGAAGCTTTTGGGAATTGCAAGGTGTTTTGCAGTCCATTCACAGTCAGGCATTTACAAATCATCGTGCAATTTTCGGTAGCAGAGGTGAGTGCGAGAAATGCATGTGCTTTTCCAATCTGCTGATAAAGAGTGCGTTGCAGATTGGCCTGCAATTCTCGCTCACTTGAAACAGCATCGGTTGTTGTGTCCGGTTCTGTTATGCCGGGCGGCTGTTATCCGCGGTCGTAGTGAGGCATCTGCTCGGGAATCACAATGGACAGCTCGATGATGCCGGCGATAGTCTTGCCGGAGCCGTCGGCCGCGTCCTTGTACCAAGGGGTCTGGTGTATCAGTTTGCGCTGGCCTTTCTTGCTGATAGTGTATGAGTTGGGTGTGCCCTCGGAAAGGATGCGGTTGATGATGCCGCGGGAGCGGTCATTGTGGCAGCTGAGCATGCAGCGTCCCAGCATGTCTCCGTTCACCGCCACCGATTTCTCGTTCTGGTATACGATTACGCATTCCGTGTCGCATACTGTAATTGCGCACTCGGTATATTTGAAAAAATCGTTCATGTCTTTATGGTGTCTTTTTTAATTTGTTAACTTGTTGATCAGATATGGATATATGTCATCTGTATCTATGGGGCGTACCGTAAGTGCCGTCTCCCGGTGCACTCTCCGAATGATGCCAGCTGCATGTCCTGCGGGTAGTGAGCAGTGGCCTCGTAGCCGGTCCCTGGCCTGGAGGAGTGAACCTTTTGTGCCATTTCCCGGTGCACTCTCCAAAGGTGGGGGAAACTTTGCGTAATGGCTGTACGTAAAATACCCCCGGGCCGCAAGAAGCCTCTTCTAAAACCACTATACATTTTAGTTAAGTTGAAAATTGTTGGTAATCAGGACCGTATTTCCGTCCTTCTTACATTTTCATGATCTGGGAAGTTGTTGATAGTGAGTGGATTGCAATATGACGAAAATGCATAGTGGTGAATCATCGTGGTAAGTTAGGCCAAGGGACTGTACAAATTGTACATAAGGACTGTCTTTCTGTCTTCGATGTTATTCAATTTATCGGGGGTAAGTTTGCGGATAATCATTCTCTGCTTCATCAGATCAGGAAGATAAGATGAGTTGGAAAAAGTATGCCGGTTGTATTGCCGATAGGGTAGACCGGGAATACAACCGGCAGTATGTCTGTTCTGTTGTGTCTTTTCTGCAGTTGCCGCTACAGATGCTCCTCCCAGAACTTGTACATGGACTGATACAGATGGTATGTGGTGTTGTCCCTCTCCGATATGCTGTGGGTACGCATGGGATAGGAGAGCTGGTAGAACATCTTGTTCTGCCTGATCAGTTCATTGACCAGCATCTCGCAGCACTGGTAGTGTACGTTGTCGTCGCCCGTGCCGTGGATCAGCAGCAGGTCGCCCTCGAGTCCGCCCGCGAAGTTGATGGCTGAGCCGTCATGGTAGCTCTGCGGGTTGAGGGAGGGTATGCCCGAGTACCTTTCCTGATAAATGGTGTCGTAGAGGTAGAGGGAATAGACTCCGGCCACTGCGATACCGGTGGAGTAGATGTCGGGGTGCTTGAACATCAGGTGTGCAGTGGACGAGCCGCCGCCGCTCCATCCCCAGATGCCGATGCGGTCAGGGTCCATGAAGCTGTAGGTCTGCATGAGTCTGGTGACGGCTGCTGCATGGTCTTCAATGGGCAGGATGCCGATCTTGCCGTAGACGCATTTGCGCCATTCGTGTCCCCTCGGAGTCGCTGTTCCGCGAGGATCCACGCTCATGACCACATAGCCCTGCTGGGCGAGGAACCTGCTCCAGAGGTCACCTCCGCTCCACGAGTTCTGGACTGTGGACTGCCAGGGCTCTCCGTAGACGAAGAAGATTACCGGATATTTCTGCGTGGGGTCGAATCCGGCCGGCTTGATCATCCATCCGTCCAGTTCTATGTCGCCTATGTCCACGCGGAAGAATTCCTTGGGACTGCATCCGAGGGCGGCGAACCTGGCGGCCAGCTCATGGTTGTCTTCAAGCAGACGCACGTTCTTGTGCTTGGGCAGTGAGACTATTTCGTAGACGGTAGGGGTCTCGCTGTTGCTGAAGGTGTGCATGGCGTACTTCGCGTCCGGAGAGATATTGTAATAGTGGTGTCCGGCGGGAGCGTCAGCCGGTGTCAGCCTCTCGGCCTCGCCCTTGCCGTCCAGGCGGCTGCGGTAGAGGTAGCGGTCAATCGGGCTGTCGGGAGTGGCGATGTAGTAGACCCAGCCGCCTTCGGTGTCGATGCGTACAATGCTCTCATAGTCGAAATCCCCCTTGGTTATCAGGGATATTTCGCTGCCGTCGCGGGATACGCGGTAAAGATGTCTCCATCCGTCCCTCTCGCTGGTCCATGTGAAATACTTGCCGTCCTCGAGCCATACGATGTCGTCATGCACGTCCAGGAAGGCTTCGTCGGTCTCTGTAAGCACCGGAGTCAGCTCCATGGTGTGGATGTCGCCGTAGTAGACCCAGTCGGTGTTCTGCTGGCGGTTGAGCCTCTGGATCATCACTTCGTCGGAGCCTGGAACGAACTCCATGCGGGCCAGGTAGTGCTCCCTGGGGTCGCCTTCGAACTCGAACCAGCGGGTTGCAGGCTCGTCAGTGTCCACGTCCACCACTCCGATGCGGGCGGCCGAATTGGTGGTGCCGGCCTTGGGATAGGGCAGGGGAATGACAGTGGAGTATACCGAGTCGATGTTGTCGATCATGTAGAAGGTGCCGGTGCCCCTGGTGTCAAACTGCCAGTATGCTATGCTGCGGCTGTCAGGACTCCAGCGCCAGCCGTCCTGCTGGTGCAGCTCTTCCTCATAGACCCAGTCGAACTGGCCGTTTATGATCTCGTCGTTGCCGTCAGAGGTCAGCTGGCGGACAGAGCCGTCGGCGAGGTCCTCGACGTAGAGATTGTTCTTGTAGACGTATGCGACCTTGCTCCCGTCAGGGGAGAATTTGGCGAACTGCATCCAGCATGGCTCGAAGTTCTCCATGCCGAGCTGGCGCAGCTCTCCGGTTGCAGGGGTGTACAGCCAGTAGTTGCCCCTCTTGGCTGTTCTCCA
This sequence comes from Candidatus Coprenecus stercorigallinarum, assembly GCA_018711305.1. Taxonomy (GTDB): domain Bacteria; phylum Bacteroidota; class Bacteroidia; order Bacteroidales; family UBA932; genus Coprenecus; species Coprenecus stercorigallinarum. The sequence continues at coordinate 11,109 of DVIL01000024.1, read as the reverse complement.
TACCCGCTGCGCATCCGTGTAGATCATCAGCTGCGAGTGGTCAGGCGACCAGCTGTAGCCGTTGATGGTCAGGGGGCGGTCCCATCCTTCGGGTATGAGCGAGGATGCGGCTACCGTGACTGTCTTCTCACCTGTCTTGATGTCGTTGAGGACTATGTTCTGTCCTCCGGTGGCGGCATCCTTCTCTATGGTGAGGAATGAGTGTCCGTCCTCGGCCCAACGGAAGGCACTTACGCCTTTGGCCGAGTATTCGTAGTTCTTGTATATGTCCTCGAGTGTCAGTTTATGGCTTTGTGCCTGAGCGGGGACAACTGCGGAGGCCATCATGATGGCAGCTGCCGCAGATAGGAATCCGGAATATTTCATCTTGTTATCAGAAAATTGACTGTTATTGTTTTTCTATCAGTTTGTCGTTGATGCCGTATGCTTCGACTACCTTGCCTGTGCCCTTTTCCTTATAAAGGTATCCGCGGTACATTCCGCTGCAGTTGAACGGCATGGTGAAGTTTCCGTCCTTGTCTACGGCGATAAGTCCTCCGTTGCCCTCCTCGCGGTTCAGCTCATTGAATATGATATGGCTGGCGGCTTCCTCGAGACTCTCTCCGAGGAATTTGTAGCGGGCATTGAGGTTGTATCCCACAGAGTGGCGGATGAAGTACTCTCCGTGGCCGGTGCAGGAGACAGCTACACCTTCGTTGTCGGCGTAAGTCCCGGCTCCGATGACAGGGGCGTCCCCGATGCGTCCCCATTTCTTTCCGAACATTCCTCCAGTGCTTGTGCCGGCGGTCAGATTACCCTCTGAATCGAGTACGACACATCCGACTGTACCGTTCTTCTTTGACTTGGCCTGGAATTCCTTTACCCACTTCATGGTCTTGGGGGTTGCGAAATATTTGTTGTCCTCCACGGTCTCAAGACCCTGCTCCTCGGCGAAACGGTCGGCGCCGGTCCCGCTGAGCATCACATGTGGAGAGGCGGTCTTCACGGCGTATGCGGCGTCAATGGGATGCTTGACGTGGCGCACTCCGGCTACGGCTCCTGCACTGAGGTCCTTGCCTTCCATGATGGCGGCGTCCAGCTCGAAATAGCCTTCAGCCGATATTGTGGCTCCTACTCCGGCATTGAACAGGGGGTTGCTCTCGAAATAGCGGATGACTGCCCTTACGGCCTCGGGGCCGTTGCCGCCGTTGTCGAGCACATCGCGGCCGATGTTCAGGGCAGTGTCAAGCGCCGAATAGTATTTGCCGGCTATTTCGGGATTGTCTGCCTGGTCTCCCATTTCACCCGCGCCGCCGTGGACTACGATGACGTATTCCCTTGAGGGAACGGGTGGCTGATGATTGTCTGTATTGCCGGTGGTACGGTCGCCGCATCCTGTCGCCAAAAGGGCGAAGGCCGGCAGAAGTGAAAGTAAAAATCCTTTTTTCATGGTCGTTTTTAAATTGAGTGGACTACAAATGTAGATAAAATTTCCTATCTTTGGAATCCGATACAACATATTAAAACCTACCGTCATGTTTTCAAGAGAGACTTACATCGAAAGAAGGGCGAGACTGGTGGCCGACATGAAATATCACGGCGAGACCGGACTCCTTCTTTTCCTCGGCAACGATGAGGCCGGGATGAACTACACGGACAATACTTACCCCTACCGTCAGGACTCGACTTTCCTGTACTATTTCGGTCTGGATTTCGCCGGACTTGCGGCCCTTGTCGACATAGATGAGGGCGAGTCGACTGTATTCGGGGACGAACTCACCATAGACGATATCGTCTGGATGGGCAGCCAGCCTACGATACGCGAGAAGTGTGACAGGGCTGGCGTCGACAGGACGGAACCACGTGCCAAACTCAAGGATTATGTGCAGAGAGCACTGAACAAGGGCAGGATGGTGCATTTCCTCCCTCCCTACAGGCCGGAGCATAACCTCAGGATATTTGATCTTCTCGGACTTCCCGAACAGGCACAGTCGGAAAACGTATCCATACCTTTTGTAAAGGCCGTGGTCAACATGCGTAACTACAAGTCTCCCGAGGAGATTGACCAGATCGAGGAGGCGGTGGACATTTCGGTGGAAATGCACCGGACCATGATGGGCATGGTACGGCCGGGCATATCTGAAGCCGATATCGCTGCGGCAGTTACGGAAATAGCCCTCAGAAAGGGTGCAGGCCTGTCGTTCCCCGTTATCGCCACTATCAACGGCCAGACCCTTCACAATCACTATCACGGCAATATCCTTAAGGAAGGGGACATGCTTCTGCTCGACGCCGGAGCGGAGAACTCCATGCACTATGCCGGAGACCTTTCTTCCACCGCGCCGGTAAGCAGGCATTTTTCTCAGCAGCAGAGAATGATATATGACATGGCCCTTCACGCTCACATGACCGGAGTGGATGCCGTCAGGCCCGGAGTCGCTTTCAAGGAGATCCATCTGAAAGTGGCCGAGACCATAGCCGCCGATCTCAAGAGCATAGGTCTGGTCAAGGGCGATCCTGCAGAAGTGGCGCATGAAGGTGCCTATGCCATGTTCTTCCCCTGCGGCCTCGGGCACATGATGGGACTGGACGTACACGATATGGAAAACCTCGGGGAAGTGTGGGTCGGCTATGACGGCCATCCCAAGAGCGCTACATTCGGCTTCAAGTCGCTGCGTCTGGCCCGTCCCCTCGAACCGGGTTTCGTGCTGACAATTGAACCGGGAATCTATTTCATTCCGGAACTCATAGACCTGTGGAGAAGCCAGGGCAAGTTCAAGGATTTCCTCAACTATGACGAAATCGAGAAGTTCAAGGGCTTCGGAGGTCTCCGCAACGAAGAGGACTATCTTGTCACCCCTGAAGGAAAACGCCGTCTCGGCAAGCTGTACAAGCCTATGACAGCCGATGAGGTGGAGGCGATGAAACAGTAATACGGCGCAGGGGCAATGATAGTAAAGATCTGCATAGGTAGTTCCTGTCATCTCAAAGGGTCTTACGACGTAGTGCAGGGCATGAAGGAAATGCTCCGCAAATACGATGTCGAGGATCTGATCGAGCTGCAGGCAAGTTTCTGTTTCGGGCAGTGCGCCGACGGAGTCGTAATGAGGGCGGAGAATGCGCTCGACGGCTCCGCTGACGTCTTTGTCCGTGGAGTGAATAAGGACAACATAGAGGAGAAGTTCCTCAAGGAAGTCTACCCCAAACTCGGACTGTAACAACACAATACATAACCAGACTTATGAAAGAGTATCTCGAGTTCAAGAAGGCCCGGTGTAAGGACTGCTATAAATGTCTGAGGGAGTGCCCGGTAAAGGCTATTGAGGTGAAGAACCACCAGGCGCAGATCATAAAGGAAAGGTGCATACTCTGCGGCCGCTGCACAGTGGTGTGCCCGCAGAATGCCAAGATAGTTCACAGCGAAAAGGAGGAAGTGGACAATCTGCTGCTCGGCAGCGGCAATGTGGTGGCAAGTGTCGCTCCCTCCTTCATCTCCTCTTTCCGTCTGCAGAGTTTCGCACAGATGGAGTCGGTGCTCCTCAAGCTCGGCTTCGCCTTTGCGGAGGAGACGGCTGTCGGAGCAAATGCTGTGACCAAGGAATATGCGAAATGCATAGCGACAGGGCAGTATCCCAATTTCATAACCTCTGCCTGCCCCGCCCTCTGCCGTCTGATCCAGGAGTACCACCCGCATGCCCTGAAATATCTTGCTCCGGTGGACTCCCCCATGATCGCACATGCCAAGATCCTGAGGCAGCGTTTTCCTGACTGCAAGGTCGTGTTCATCGGCCCATGCATTGCCAAGAAGCGTGAGGCCAAGGAGAGCGGGCTTATCAGCGGAGTCCTTACTTTCGAGGACCTGAGGAGGCTGATGGTGGAAAGGGGGCTTACCTTCCCGCTTCCGGATGCCGGTCCCCAAGAGGAAGGAGAGAAATTTTCATGTACAGGCATCACCGGGACAGCCCCGGCAAACAGGAGCAAGTCCTATCCGATCCGCAGGGGCATCATCCACTCTTTCGAAGCCCGTCCCGAAGGGTATGATTACGTGGCGGTGGACGGTCCGTTGAACTGCGTGAACACTCTCGAGCACATCGACAGGGTCACAGGAGTGTTTTTCGAGATGAACATGTGCGAAAATGCCTGTGTGAGCGGCCCGTGCAGTCTTGTCGGGGACGGTGAGGGCGTGCGTGCCACCGTCGATGTCAAGCGTTATGTGCGTCAGGAGTGTGCCTCGCTTCCTCCTGAACAGGCCGGAGACAGGGATTATACCGTGGATATCACCGCGACCTATCCCAAGATCGAAAGCAGGAGCCTCGTGCCTACTCCGGAGCAGATAGAGGAAATTCTCCACAAGACCGGCAAATTCAGGCCGGAAGACGAGCTCAACTGCGGTTCCTGCGGCTATCCCACCTGCCGCGAGAAAGCCTGGGCTGTGTTCAACGGCTATGCCGATATCGATATATGCCTTCCGTACATGCGTGAGAGAGCCGAGTCCATGTCCTACGAGATAATCCATAACAGCCCGGAGGGGATAGTCGTTCTCGACAGTGATATGAACGTGGTGGATATCAATGCAAAAGCCCGTGAACTGCTCGGCATCACCGCTGCCAATGTCAAAGGTATGCCTGCAATCGATTTCTTCAATCCCACAGAATTTCTCATTGCCCAGAATTCCGGAAGGCAGTATGTCCGCAAAAAGATATACGTCTCTGAAACAAAGCGGCATGTGGAGTTGTCAATCAGCAACCTCAAAGGCAACAGGGCCCTTTTCGGCATACTGAAGGACATTACGGATGAGGTGCATTATAGCGAGAAACTCGGAAAGATGAGGATGGAGACCCTCGCAACCACAGATGATGTGATAAAGAAGCAGATGCGTGTGGCACAGGAGATAGCCTCGCTCCTTGGTGAGACTACGGCCGAGACCAAGGTCGCCCTGCTCAAACTCAAGAAGACCCTCATGCAGGAAGAAGAGGAAAGGGAGAAATCGGAGGACAGGACATGAAGGAACTGTTTATAGAATACGGATACGTGTCCCTGAACAAATTCGGGGAAGAGCTTTGCGGTGACAATGTGGAAGGGGTGACAGTGGACGGCTATACGACTCTCGTGCTGGCGGACGGCCTGGGAAGCGGTGTAAAGGCAAACATACTTTCCACACTTTCCTCCAAGATCCTCTGTACGATGGTGTCCAACAACATCCCTATCGAAGACTGCATCGAAACCATGATCCAGACCCTGCCCGTGTGCAAGGTGCGCGGTGTGGCATATTCGACATTTTCTGTAATACATGTGGATTCCAACGGCCGCGGGTACCTTTTCGAGTTCGACAATCCGCAGGCGGTCTATTGGCATGAAGGCCGCTGCATGGACTTCGACCGCAAGCCGCTGGAGGTCCTTGGCAAAAAGGTCTATCATTCGGAGCTCTCCCTCTGCGACGGGGACATAGTCCTGATCATGTCCGACGGGACCATCCACGCCGGTATCGGCAGGGTACTCAATTTCGGCTGGGACAGGCGCGAGATCATGGAACATCTCGACCGCAACATCAAGCCGGAGATGTCGGCCCGCTGTGTGGCCTGGCTTTTGGCTGCTGCATGCAATGACCTTTACATGGACAAGCCCGGAGACGACACCACCGTAGCCGCACTGAAGATGCGTGAGGCACTGCATGTCAACCTGATGGTAGGTCCGCCGGTCAATAAGGAAAATGATGACTATTACGTAGCCAAGTTCATGGAAGGGGACAGCAGGAAGGTGGTATGCGGAGGCACGAGCTCGCAGATCGTAGCCCGTTATCTCGGCAAAAAGGTTACGACAAGCCTCGACTTCCCCGACAAGGAAATACCTCCGATAGGCCATATCGATGGCATAGACCTGACTACTGAAGGAGTCATAACATTGCGCCGCCTGCTCGAGCTTACGGAGAAGTACATTTCTCCGAATGATCTTACACCCAAGATGTTTACCAAGCAGGACGGAGCATCTCTGCTTGCCAGAATGCTGCTGGAGGAAGCCACTCACATAACATTTTTCGTAGGACAGGGAGTCAACAAGGCGCATGAGGGTCTTCCCATAGATACTACCTTGAAACTTAAACTGATAGAACGTCTGGCCTCAAGCCTGAAGGCTATCGGGAAGGTAGTGGAGATCCACTACGCCTAAAAATAAAGGGCGAGCCGGCGGGCTTGTGCGGGCGTGAGTATGCGGCTGTCGATGATGGTCTGCATTGTGAAATTTTCGCGGGTGACGGTGCGCCGGAGGCGGTCGATCCCCTTTGCCGCATACGGACCGATATAGGGATGAGAGGCAAGGGAGTCCGTGGACATGGTATAGAAGTCAATATGCCTGAGGGATGCCGGATCTATGTATATCCGTCCGGCGAGCCGGCTGAGTCTTGTGGAGTCGAAGCCGCGTATGTCCATGAGCTGTGAAATGTCGGCATAGAAACCTATCCTTTCCCTGTACGCTATAATCTGACGGGCATAGTAGGGCCCGATACCGGGCAGTGCATCCAAGGCTGCGCTGTCGGCGGAGTTGAGTTCCACGCGATCCCAGCTCCAGCCGTCATGGGGCTTGATTTTCAGTTCCGCAGAGTCAGGACCGTTTCGGTATTCTTCTTTTTTATGGCCGGGTTTATGGTCGGTACGGGCCGGTGTGTCCGGCGTCCCGGTACTGCCTCCGCTTTCCAGTTCTTTGACTTCAACGGAGGGCGGTTCCACCTTTGGTTCCGGAGACGGAACTGGACTGCCGTTTTCCACCAGATATTTGACGAAAAATACCGCCTGTGCGGCCAATATCAGACATACCAGTATGACAACTCCCTGTGAGAAAAGTCTCTGGCCTTTACTCTTCTTCCTGCTGAATTCTTCTTCCCGCATAATCCTTCCCTTCTACAATTAATACTATCTCGCCCTTGGGCGGGTTGTCCGTGTACCACGATGCCAGCTCCGACAGTGTGCCCCGCCGGGTTTCCTCATGTATTTTGCTGATCTCCCTGGAGACGGATGCCTTACGCTCTGCTCCGAAATATCCGCACATCTGGCTAAGGGTCTTTGCCAGCCTGTAGGGCGACTCATAGAAAACCATTGTGCGCCCTTCTTCGGCGAGTGCGGCGAACCTTGTCTGCCGTCCTTTCTTGACAGGCAGGAAGCCTTCGAAAGTGAAGCGGTCCAGAGGGAGACCGGAGTCTACCAGAGCCGGTACGAAAGCAGTGGCGCCGGGCAGTGTGATGACTTCTATACCGGCTTCCGCGCATGCCCTCGACAGGAAGAAGCCGGGGTCGGATATTCCTGGGGTACCGGCATCGGAGATCAGGGCGACATTCATTCCTGAGAGCAGTTTCCCGCATACTGCAGCAGTCCTGGCGTGTTCGTTGAACTTGTGGTGCGCCTCGGTGCGTACGCTGATGCCGTAGTGCCGCAGCAGTACGGACGAAGTGCGGGTATCCTCAGCTAAGATCAGGTCGGCCTGCCTCAGGGTCTCCACGGCCCTGAAAGTCATGTCCTCCAGATTTCCTATCGGAGTCGGCACTATGTAAAGCTTGCCAGCCATGAGTGTGAGTGAAATGATAAAATGTTAAATTTGCAGTCCCAAATTTAGGAAAATGTTTTCAGAATACGCAAAAAAACCGGGTTGGATAGAGGTTATATGCGGCTCGATGTTCTCAGGCAAGACAGAGGAACTTATCCGCAGGCTGAAGCGGGCCAGGTTTGCCAACCAGCGGGTAGAGATATTCAAGCCGGGCATTGACACCCGCTATTCCGTCGGGGAAGTGGTTTCCCATGATGCGACAGCCATAATGTCCACACCGGTGGACTCTTCGGCCAGCATCCTTCTGCTTTCGGGGGACGTGGATGTGGTAGGTATAGACGAGGCGCAGTTTTTTGATGACGGCATAGTGGATGTGTGCCGTCAGCTGGCGTCGTCAGGTGTCAGGGTGATAGCGGCCGGTCTGGACATGGACTACCTGGGCAGACCATTTGGGCCTATGCCGGCGTTGATGGCTGTTGCAGAGTATGTTGACAAGGTGCATGCAATCTGTGTAAAGTGCGGTGACCCCGCCCTTTATTCCCACCGTCTGAGTGCGGGCAACACCTTGGTGGAGCTCGGTGAGAAGGATGTGTACGAGCCGTTGTGCCGCCATTGCTTCAATAAATGCATGGAGAATTCCGAAAATTAATTAAATTTGCGCCCAGTGACTACTATATAGTTGAATGGAAATATTTATAATACTTCTGCTGATACTACTCAACGGCCTCTTCTCCATGAGTGAGGTGGCTCTCATAAGCGCAAGAAAATCAAGTCTCACAGCTGATGCCAAGCGGGGAAGCCGCACTGCCAAAAACGTTCTCAACCTTACAGAAAAACCCAACAAGTTCCTTTCAACCGTGCAGATCGGAATTACCCTCATCGGTATTCTGACCGGTCTGTATTCAGGAGATTCGATAGCATACAAGTTCTCTGACATCCTCGAGGGATGGGGCATGTCGGAAAGCGTGGCGCAGCCTGTGGCTCAGGTGACCATAGTCATCATTGTGACCTACCTGTCGATAGTCATAGGCGAGTTGGTTCCCAAGCGTCTGGGGCTGGGTTCTCCGGAGAGCATCGCGAAGGTAGTGTCGGGTCCGATGCTGGTCCTTTCGTGGATAGCAACTCCTTTCGTATGGATATTGGACAAGAGCACTTCGCTTTTTACCAAGGCATTCCACGTTGAGGAGAAAGAGTCCAAGGTAACGGAGGAAGAGATCAAGTCGATGGTGGCCGAGGGCAAGGAGGACGGTGAGGTCCAGGATGTGGAGCAGGATATTGTGGAGAGGGTGTTCTCGTTGGGAGACAGGAGTATAGAGACCATTATGACCAGCCGTAACGAGATTATATGGATAGACAAGGAAATGACCCGTGAGGAGATAAACACCACGGTGCAGGAGAATCTTTTCGAGGTCTATCCCGTGGGTGACGGCAGTCTCGATGAGATAGTCGGGGTTGTCTACCTCAAGGATCTTTTCGGCAAGCTTGACAACGAGAATTTCTCCATAGACGATATCATCCGTCCCGTACAGTATTTTCACGAGTATACCGATGTGTACAAGGTGCTCGAACAGATGAAGAAGGCCCATGTCACATACGGCCTGGTCTGTGACGAGTTCGGGGTATGTCAGGGAATTGTGACTTATAAGGACATCCTCGAGGGTCTGGTAGGCTCCATTGACGACGAGGAGGACGAGCCGGATATCATCGAGCGCAAGAGCGGAGGCTGGCTGGTGGACGGACAGTGTCCTTTCTACGATTTTCTGGCCCACTTCGATATGGAGGATCTTGCATCGGAAAATGATTACAATACGGTCGGTGGCCTGATTCTTGAATTGCTTGAACATATTCCCAAATCCGGCGAGTATGTCGACTGGAACGGTTTCCGCCTCGAGGTTGTGGACATGGACGGCCCGAGGATAGACAAGGTGCTTGTCAACAAACTTCAGCCATCGTCCGGCAGCGACGCCGGGGAAGGGGAGAAGGATAAACAGTAAAAGCATAACGGACAATGAGAAAAGTAACCAAAGCAATGTTCGCAGTAATGTCCGCCGCAGCCATTGGACTGACAGGCGGATATTATGTTTCCGCACAGGAATACGACAAGTCGGGGTTCTGCCCGATTACAGAGGGAATGACCCTCGAGTATCAGAATTACGATGCGGAAGGCCGCAAGGCCGGTATGTATGTACTTCATGTGACGGCCGTATCCGGAACGATTACGGACGGAACGGTCAGCTATGACCAGTACTTCTATGATGAGAACGGCCAGCCTCTTTTCAGCGGGGACAACAATGTTCCCATGGAGGTTACGGTAGGCGGACCTGAAGGGACGGTATCCAGACTCAATGAGGTGGGCAGGCTCCTGAAGGTACAGGATGTGATGTCCAAGGGTGATGCCAGCAATATACCGGTTGAACTGCAGGCAGGCACCACTATACCGGACGGTAAGATCAAGGTCCAGGTAGGAAAGATTACTGCCCACATTTCCACCACCGGCCGTCAGGTGACTGAACAGAAGAGCATAACGGTACCGGCAGGAACATTCGACTGCTTCCTTATCAAGGAAGAGCAGGCTACCAAGTCCTTCGGGACCAAGGTGGAGAATGTCGAGACATGGTATGCAAAAGGTATCGGCTGCGTAAAGCAGGCGGTTTATGACCGGAAGGGCCGCCTCGACCACACTCAGGAACTGATATCCATAAAATTCGAATAAAACCGGCTGCACCTGTCTATGAAACGCATCATAAACCCCTGGAGCGGAATGGAGGGCTACCGCTGCTACGGCTGTGACCCTCACAGTGACAACGGTCTCCGCATGGAATTTTTCGAGGACGGCGATGAGATAATAAGCCGCTGGAAACCTCGTCCGGAGTTTCAGGGATGGATAAATACCCTGCATGGCGGCATTCAGGCAACTCTGGCTGACGAAATCAGCAGTTGGGTCGTTTTCCGGAAATACCAGACCAGCGGAGTTACTTCCAGAATGGAGGTGCGTTACCACAAGCCCATAAGTACCAATGAGGACTATATCGACCTCAGGGCGAGGACGGTCCGTGAGAGGCGCAATGTCATTGACATAGAGGTCAGAATATTCAATGCTGCCGGAGAACTTTGTACCGAGGCCCTTTGCGTGTATTTCATTTTTCCGAGAGAGAAAGCTCTGGAGGAATTCCACTTCCATGACTGCGGTGCCGAGGAATGCGGAAACCCGTTTGACGTGCAAACAGAAACCAAACAGAACAAATAACTATACATGAACACAATCACCTGTAGGGACATAGTCAAGGTCTTCGGCAATTACACCGCCCTGAACCATGTCTCCATAGAAGTTCCAAAAGGGACTATCTTCGGTCTGTTAGGCCCAAACGGGGCAGGCAAGACCACTCTCATCCGGATTATGAACCAGATAACAGTGCCCAATTCCGGCATTGTCCTTTTCAACGGCAATCCAGTCGTCCCGGACGATGTCTACCGTATCGGTTACCTCCCCGAGGAAAGGGGACTGTACAAGAAGATGAAGGTAGGGGAGCAGGCCCTCTATCTGGCCCGTCTTAAGGGACTGAGCCGTCAGCAGGCCATGACCGAACTTAAAAAATG
>DVIL01000023.1 GCA_018711305.1 Candidatus Coprenecus stercorigallinarum | reverse complement strand
GTTATTGGACTTACCGGTATCGAACAGGAAGTTGTAGCGCCAGTTGTGCAGATTGTAGGTCTGCCAGCTCAGCTCGTGGTAGAGGACGAAGTAGTTGTCAGGCCACTTGAGACGGCTTCCGAGCGATGCCGCAATACCGTAGACTTCATAATATTCGTCCGTGTTCTGGTAGAAGTAGTAGGAGTTGGTCTGGCGGGTATAGTATCCGGCCAGGTTGAATGAGGTAGGCTTCTTGCCGAAGAGCCATGGCTCGATGAAGTTGATGGATCCGGCGGTGTAATAGGTACCGTTGGTCTGGAATCTCAGCGAGAGGGTCTGGGCGTCTCCCAGCGGAACGGGCCTCCATGCTCCCTTCTTGAAAAGACGCTTTATCGAGAAGTTGTTGAAGCTGACTCCAATGGTTCCTACAAAAGAGTATCCTCCCCATCCTCCGGAAAGCTCAAACTGCGAATTAGGCTTTTCAGCCACATTGTATGAGATGTCCACCGTATTGTTCATCTGGTTGGGAATCACGGAATAGCCTCTGGTATGGTCCAGGGCCTGCTCCGGATCGAAGTTGCCCATGGACGCGATCTCCCTGAGAGAGCGCTCGAGCATGGACTGGCTGTAGAGATATCCGGGTTTTGTGAATATCTGCCTGCGGACTACCTTCTCATGGGTGATGGTATTTCCGCTGATGATGATCTTGTTGAAAGTGGCGGGCTTGCCTTCCACCATACGCAGCTCCACATCCACGGAGTCCCCTACAATGTTGGTCTCCACCGGCACTATGTTGAAGAAGATGTAGCCCTGGTCGGCATACAGTGTGTGGATGTCCATAAACTCCTTCTTGGGATCACCGAAGAGCCTCTTCTCCATATTCACCACGTCATAGACATCCCCTTTCTTGATCATCAGGATGGCGTTGAGCTGGTCCGCAGTGTAGAGGGAGTTGCCGGTCCAGGTGATATTGCGGAAATAATAGCGCTTCCCTTCGTCTATCACGAACTTGATACCGAGCCGGTCCTCCTCTATATAATATATGGAATCCTTTACGATGCGGGCATCCCGGAATCCAGCCTCATTGAAGGCGCTTATCAGGGACAGTTTGTCATTCTCGTATTCCTTCTCGTTGAATTTCTTGTTCTTGAAGAGGTTCCTCAGACGCATGTCCCTGGTCTTCGCCATGGAGCCCACGAGTTTCTTTTCCGGAACATGGTCATTGCCCTCGAAGGTTATGGTCTTGATCTTCACCTTCTGCTTGCGGTCCACCTTGAAGGTCACGCGGACTGCATTCTTGACCACTGTATCGCGGACCTGGAGCACGTCCACCTCGGCGTTGATGAAACCTTTCTCCTTGAAATAGTTCTTGATGATGTTGACAGAGGAACGCAGCACATAGTCCGACAGCGGAACTCCCCTGCGGAGACTGAGCCTGTCCTGGAGTTCGCTTTGCTCGGAGTTCTTGATACCCTGGAAGTTCCACCTCGACACCCTGGGTCTCTCCTGCAGGTGCAGGACCAGCCACGCGGTATCTCCGGATGACGAAAGGGAGTCTATGGTAAGAGCCACTTCCGAAAAGTGCCTCTGTCCCCATATCCTGCTGACGATGGAGGATGTCTGCTCGCTGGGGATGGTCACGTCCATGCCTTCCCGCAAGCCTGTGAGAGCGATGATCTGCTGCTCTCCAAGATATTTTATGCCCTCGACGCTGATGCCGCCAAGGACGTATTTTCGGGGATGCTCATAGTCAACCGTTATACCGGATGTGTTCTGCTGTGCACCTGCAACGGCGCAGACAGCGAAGAGCATCAGCATCGGAAAAAGTATCTTTCTCATATCTGGTCTCCTGTCTTTCCGAAACGTCTCTGGCGGGAGGCGAAATCGTCGAGTGCTTGACGGAACTCGTTTTTGCGAAAATCGGGCCAAAGAGTATTGGTGAAATAAAATTCGGTATAGGCGCATTGCCAGAGAAGGAAGTTGCTGATTCTCTTCTCTCCGCTGGTACGTATCAGCAGGTCGGGATCCGGAATGTCCGCTGTGGCCAGGAAAGTGCTGAATTTACCCTCAGGCGCTCCTGCTGCCGCAAAGCGCCCTGCAGCCTGCTCTATGTCCCACCTGCCGCTGTAGCTCAGGAACACAATAAGTGTCAGACCGGTATTGCCGGAGGTTTCCTCCATCGCCGTATCGATATCCCTGTTCAGTTCCTCGGACAGGCGGCTGCGGTTGCCTATGACCACAAATCTTATGTTGTTCTTCTGGAATGTCGGACGCTCGTTGAGCATGGATCTGGCCATAAGATGCATCAGCCCTGTCACCTCATCCTCCGGACGGGCCCAGTTCTCCTCGGAGAAGGCAAACAGGCTGAGATACTCCACTCCGGCCTCCACCGCAAACTCACAGCAGACCCTGACGCTCTCAGTTCCCTCGTAATGTCCGTATATCCTCTCCTTTCCGCGCATCCTGGCCCAGCGCCCGTTGCCGTCCATTATTATCGCGACATGCTTTGGTATCATATCATTTTCTATTTTTTCATTAAACTGCTGCAGCCCCTGTCGTTCCTGCGGTCCTCTCCCCAGAGTAGCTTCTCGTGCAGGGCCTGGAAGAAACTGTCCCTGCCGAAAGATACGCAGGACAGGGCGAAACCGGCTTTCCGTACCCTGATGACCCTGTCCCCGTCCACGTCTACCGAACGGTTGTCGGCCGAAAGGAGCGCCCGCCGTCCGCCTGTCCGCAACACCACCTCTATCTCCGATGTGTCGGGGACGATCAGAGGACGTACGTTGAGGTTGTGCGGGGCCATCGGGGTCACGATGAACACGGAGGAGTCAGGTACGGCCACAGGACCTCCGAAACTCAGGGAGTAGGCTGTAGAGCCTGTCGCCGTGGCTATCAGCAGTCCGTCCGCCCAATATGTCGGTATGCTCATGCCGTCTATCCGCACCTCTATACCTATCATATTAGGGTCACCCCTCTGTATTGCCACCTCGTTCAGGGCATACGGATAGAAACCTTCCGGAAAGCCGCCGTAAGACACCTCGAGCAGAGTCCTTTTTTCCACACTGTAGCTTCCTTCCAGCATCCTGTCGAGCACCGCACATCCGGAATCACCGCTGCCGGCGGAAGTCAGGAATCCGAGACGCCCGAAATTGATGCCTGCTACGGGGATTCCGCTGTCCCGCACCATCGTCAGAGAATTGAGGAAAGTCCCGTCTCCTCCTAAGGACAGGAAAATGTCCACATCCTCAGGGACGCCCGCCGCCGGATCCTGGCAGAAAGTCACCCTGGCGCCTTTATCGGAAAGGTGCCTCAGCAGTGTCTGTATCCTATTTTCAGCATCCGGGCCGAAATGCCGGCCATAGAGGGCGAAATGCATCTTCTCAGTGTTCGAAAATAAATCCAAGGTGCAAATATTGTGATTTTATTTTGATATTGCTTACTTTTATGTGGATTTTTTGTAGCTTTGTACGATTTTTGAATTCACACACTACACAACAACTTTTTATCACAGACATGAAGAAAGTCAATATTATTCTCAACATCGTACTGATTCTTGCAGTGGCAGCCTTGTATATCCTGCACTTCACCGGTGCAGGCAAGCAGTCTTCATCACAGGCCTCCGGAAGCGAAAGCGTCACAGCCGTAAAGGGAGACATCGTCTACATAAACCTCGACACTCTTGTGAACCAGTACGACATGTACAACGACCTCAGGTCGGAACTCCAGGGCAAAGTCAGCGCGATAGAGAATGACATCAACAAGCAGGGAAGAGCCCTCGAGAATGACATCAAGAGCTTCCAGGAAAAAATGCAGAAGGGCCTTCTGACCCGCTCCCAGGCCGAAAGCATGAACAATGACCTTGCACAGCGCGACCAGGAACTGAGAAACCTTACCCAGCAGAAACAGATGGAGATGGCTGAAGAGGAAAGCGTGATGTACAACAAAGTCATGGACGCCATCACCACGTACGTTGAGAACTACAATAAGGACAAGCAATACTCCCTGATACTCACCACCACAGCCGCCACTACAACAGTGATCAACGGTAACAGCGGCCTCAACATCACAGAGGAGATCGTAAACGGTCTCAACGCGGAGTACATCAAGAACAGAAACAAGTAAGCAATTGAGAATAGCCATCCTATCGTGTTTTCCCCCCTACCGCGGAGGGATTTCCCAGTTCAACACCTCCCTGTACCAGGAGTTGTCACAGAGCTGCACGGTAGAGGCATTCAATTTCAAGAGACAGTATCCTGAATTCCTGTTTCCGGGCAAGACCCAGTATATTTCCGACGGCACACGGCCTCCCTTCGAGGCCGTCCGTGTCCTCGATACCGCCAATCCCTTTTCCTATATCAGCACGGCCAGAGCCATCCGGAAATGGCGTCCTGACCTGCTTCTGATGCGGTACTGGATGCCATACTTCGCCCCGTCACAGGGCTACGTAGCACGGCACATGCTTCCGGGATGCAAGGTAATATCCATACTGGACAACGTCATACCGCACGAACACCGCTTTTTCGACAAGCCCCTCACGTCGTATTACCTCAAGGGGCATGACGGATTTGTCGTGCTGTGCAATGCCGTCCGTGACGACCTCCTGCGCCTGAAACCGGATGCCCGCTACATCGTCTCGCCCCACCCTATCTACTCCAACTTCGGAGACATGGTCCCGCAGGACAGTGCCAGGAAACTCCTCGGTCTCGACCCTCATAAAAAGACCCTGCTGTTCTTCGGTCTGATACGCGAATACAAAGGACTCGATATCCTTCTCGAAGCATTCTCCGGCCTGGACGGATCATACCAGCTCGTCATTGCAGGAGAGCCGTACGGATCATTCGAAAAATACCGGAAACTCATCGATGCATCGCCCAACCGCAGCCGCATCCATCTCTTCGACAGGTTCATCAGCGACGGGGAGGTTGCCGGTTTTTTCTGCGCCAGCGACCTTTGCGTACTGCCATACCGCTCGGCCACCCAAAGCGGCATAAGTTCCATATCCTACCATTTCGGCCTGCCGATGGTAACTACAGCCGTAGGAGGCCTGAAGGAAATGATAGGAGAATCAGGCACGGGAATTGTAACGGAAAGCATCACCCCGGAGGCAGTCCGGGAGGCAGTAGAACGTTTCTTTGCAGACGAAAGCATACAGGCAGGCTGCAAGGAGGCCATAGCGCGTGAGAAGGACCGCCTGTCCTGGTCCCGCTTCTGCACCAACCTGTTAGATTTTTACGAAAGACTTTAAAACACACGATATCATGAAAGCAATTACCCAAACAGCGTTCAACTTCAGCCATCAGACGGGCAAGTACGAAGGAAAAGTCCGCGATGTTTACACCATAAACGACGACTATATCGTGATGATAGCCACAGACAGGATTTCCGCATTCGACGTGATCCTGCCTAAAGGCATACCATACAAAGGCCAGGTCCTGAACCAGATAGCCTCCATGTTCCTGGATGCTACCGCGGATATCGTCCAGAACTGGAAGATTGCCTCGCCAGATCCCATGGTCACTGTAGGCTACAAATGCAAGGGACTCCCTGTCGAAATGATAGTCAGAGGCTACCTTACCGGAAGCTCATGGAGGGCATACAAAAACGGAGCACGCGAGATCTGCGGAGTGCCCATCCCCGACGGTATGCGCGAGCACCAGAAGTTCGAGCATCCCATCATTACCCCGACCACAAAGGCCGAAATCGGGACACATGACGAGGACATCTCCAAAGAGGAGATTATCAGCCGCGGTCTGGTATCAGCGGAAGACTATGCCAAGATCGAGGACTATGCCCTCAGACTGTTCCAGAGAGGCAGCGAGATGGCGGCCAAAAGAGGTCTCATACTCGTCGACACGAAGTACGAATTCGGAATGCGCAACGGAGAGATCTATCTCATCGACGAGATACATACCCCCGACTCTTCCCGCTACTTCTATGCTGACGGCTACGAAGAGCGTTTCGCGAAAGGCGAACCCCAGAGGCAGCTGTCCAAGGAATTTGTCCGTGAATGGCTGATGGCCAACGGTTTCAGCGGCCAGGCCGGACAGAAGGTACCGGAGATGACCGACGAGATCGTAGGCAGCATTTCCGACCGCTACATCGAGCTGTTCGAGCATATAACGGGAGAGAAATTCCAGCCCGCCGAATACGGTGAGGATCCCTACGCCCGTATCGAGAACAACATCAACAACATCCTTGCAAGACTTGTATGAGACTTCTGCCGACTGTGATTCTGTGCCTGGCACTTATAGGCCCGGTTGGGTATCAGGCCGCAGCCCAGGGATTTGTAGCCACACCCGTGGAGATATCCACAGACAAGGTCAACGTAAAAGGTACTGTCTACTGGCTGCATAAAGTGCTGAAAGGCCACACCCTCTATTCCATATCAAAAGCCTACGGAGTATCTGTGGACGAGATAAAGGCCGCCAACCCCTCCCTTTCGGAGGGGCTGAAGGCCGGAATGCTCATCTACATCCCCGACAAAGCTGCCACGACAGGTACAGTCACAGCGGACCAGCCTGAAAATACGTCCGTTACAACCGAACAGCCTACCAAGGAAAAACCACAGAAGAAGGTTGTAAAGGACAAAAAGAAATACAAAAAGTATAATGTAAAATGGTATGAGACCCTCGACGATGTCGCAGTAAAATTCAATGTGACCGTCGAGGCCATCATCTCCCTCAACGACATCGACACAGTTTCCGGCAAACGCATCCGCTCCGTCATGATTCCGGATAAGGAATATATGCGTTCCATGGAAACCGGGCAGCCGGACACGACCGGAGAGACCGCTGAGGAGGAGGACGACAGGATTCCGGTTGTGACTTTCCCTGTCACGGAGCAAAAGCCGGTACCGGAAAACGGAGTCTACACCATCTCACTGGTACTGCCGTTCAATGCCAGCGGCCGAACCGACAACATCAATGCGTATGCAGCTGATTTCTACGCCGGTGTCCTTACAGCAGCAGCCGATCTCAAGGAGAAGGGGCTTTTCTCCGGCTTCGAGCTGAATGTGGTGGATCTGAGCCGCTATGGAAGTGCCTGGGAGCTGATTGCCGACAACGTCCTGAATGACAGTGAACTCATCATAGGCCCGATCTCCGAGCGGGACATGCAGCCCATTGCGTCCTACGCCCGGAGCAGGCAGATACCTGTCGTCTCTCCCCTGGACCTCGGTACCGAAACCCTGGCACAGGACAATCCGTGGTTCTATCTCTTTCCGCCACAGTCTGACCTGGCTCTTGCCCATCAGCTCGACAAGATAGCCGACACCTCTGACGCAGATACCGTAGAGTCAGTGACTGTGATATATGAGCAGGGTTACGACCGCTCTGATGAGGTTACCGGAACTTTCGCAGGACTGAATGAAAGAGGTGTAAAGTTCAGGACCTTCAAGTATGACTTCCTCAGCGGCCGCGGAATAGACACGCTCATGAGCCGCTCCTTGGATTCGCTTACTCTCAACAAGGTGATAATCCCGTCCATGAGCGAGGCCTTCATTACAGATGCCCTGCGCAACCTGAATCTGATCAAGAGCGGAATGGGCTACAATATCGAAGTCTACGGACTGAGCAGGTGGAAAAGTTTCGAGACGATCGAGCAGGATTACTTCCACGCTTTGGACCTGCGTCTGGCCATGTCCTATTACATAGACTACAACAGACCGGAAGTAATGGACTTCATCAACAAATACAGAGCAGCCTTCAATACGGAGCCGTCATCTTTCTCTTTCCAGGGATACGACATCATGACCTTCTTCGTCAACGCCATGAACACATGGGGCACCGACTTTCCTTCCGGCATAATAAACGAAAGGAAGAGCCTCCTGCAGTCGGATGTGCTCTTCCTTCCCGTATCTTCCGGCTCCGGCTATGAGAACCGGGCCTTCAAGGATATCTGTTTCACTGACAACTGGCTGGTTACAGAAGAGTAGTCCAGCGCCTGTTGTACTGCTCGATCCATGCCTTCTCCTCACTGTCCAGCAGTTCGAAATTGACAGGAGTAAGGTCTATGGGTGTGACGGTCAGAGTCTCGAAGGCGAGGAACTCTCCGTACACATTCTGTTCGCGTGACACTATCAGTACCGCATTCTCATGACGTATGCCGTACTCTCCCTCAACATATATCGCCGGCTCATTGGACATCACCATTCCCTCGGCCAAAGGCACAGGATTCTCTTCCATCCTGACACTCTGAGGGCCCTCGTGCACACACAGATTATGGCCTATTCCGTGCTGCGTACCATGCCAGTACATACGTCCGGCCTTCATTATGGGACCTCTTGCCAGGATATCCAGCAGACAGCCCCGCATTCCCTTGTAGAATACAGCCATGCTCAGGTCTATCATTCCCTTGAGTGCAACCGTGTAGTCGTTCTTCTGGATCTGGGTCAGAGGGCCGAGAGGTATGGTCCTGGTGGTATCTGTGGTACCGTAAGTGTACTGTGCTCCTGTATCGATGAGCAGGAATCCCTCCGGACGTATCACCGTACTGCTTTCTTCGGTGGGAGCATAGTGAGGCAGGGCCGCATTTGCTCCGAAGCCTACGATTGCCGGGAAGCTCTCGCCCAGATAATCAGGACACTCGCTGCGGACCTCGATAAGCTTCATGGCCACGTCATACTCTGTGATGCCGGCATTGACGTTCTCCTTGACCCAATCGATGACCTTCATCATTGCCTTAGCATCCTCTATGAACGCACGGCGGTAGCCCTCCACCTCAACGCTGTTTTTGATGGCCTTCATCATATTAAGTGTCCCTCCGGTTGTAGGGTCCGGGATGTAGGGACGGAAGGGAGAATGCTGATGGATGTTGTCCATCGCCGCAAAGAAATATTTGGCGGTTATACGGCCGGACGAGAATATGCGTACACAGTCCTTGGGCAATCCCTTCAGGAAACGGCCGAACTCCTCATAGTCCTTCAGTATCACACCTTCCCTGAGCAGGGCCTCCATTGCACTGTGCTCCAGCATTTCCTGGCGGAGGAAAAGGGTGATGCACTCTTCTGTGACGACGGCATAGGAAAGCGGAAGCGGATTGTACTCTATATCGGTTCCCCTGATATTGCACAGCCATGCCACCTCGTCCATGCATGTGACGATATAGGCGAATTTCATGGGAGAGGCCAGTTTCTCCACCAGACGGCGGTGCTTTGAGCTGACGCTCTCACCGCTTACGGTGTCGGGCATGAAGCGTATGGGATTGAACTGCAGGGCAGGACGGTCCTTCCATATACGGTCGAAAGGATCCTCGATAAGGGTCACGTTGAGCGGTGCGAGAGAATCAAGCATGGACTGGTACTCCGAATAGGAGAAAAGGTCCTCGTCCATCGCTACTATATCGTCATCTCCAAGACGGTCCTTGATCCACTGGGCTACTGTAGGGGTCCCTTCAACGCGGAGTTTCATCATTTCTATGCCTGTCCCTTCAAGCTGTCTGGCCGCCTGTATGAAGAAACGGGAATCCACCCACAGTGCTGCCTCCTTCTGGGTCACGGCGAGAGTGGCAGCCTCGCCGGTAAAGCCCGAGAGCCACTCGAGTATCTTGTAATGTGCAGGTATGTACTCTCCGAAATGCGGGTCGGTAGAAGGTATTATCATCGCCGAGATATCATCCTCGGCCAGAACCTTCCGGAGAAGGTCGATTCGCTGGGTTCTTTCCATAGATTTGAATATCTTAGTTTTAATGATTGCCTGCTTTTGCCAACAGTTCTCTCGCATTCTCCACAGCTGCGGGAGTGAGTTCCGAACCGCTGAGCATACGGGCCACCTCCATGACCCTTTCCTCCCCTTCAAGGCGGCGGATTCCTGTCGAGGCCTTGCCGTCGGGACCGAACTCCTTATACACGAGATAATGCGCCCCGCGCTTTGATGCTATCTGGGGCAGGTGGGATATGGCAAATATCTGCATCCTCTCCCCCATCCGGCCTATCATATCGCCCATCTTGTCTGCTGTCCTGCCCGAAACACCTGTATCTATCTCATCGAATATCATCGTAGGGAGGGACGTATAACGGGCAAGGAGTCCCTTCAGCGCGAGCATCACACGGGAAAGCTCTCCGCCGGAGGCCACCTTCGATATGTCCCGCAGGGAGGAGGAGCCGTTGGCAGAGAACAGGAAGTCCAGACTGTCTCCTCCAGTGGCAGTAAGGTTCTCTTTGGGAGATACTGCTGCCATGAACACCGCATGAGGCATTTCCAGAGACCGTATCGCCTCCTGAAGTTCCCCAGACAGGGATGCGGATGCGGCCTGACGCGCCTCAGAGAGCCGTGCCGCCAGTTCCGAACGCTTTCTGCCGGCATCTTCAAGCTCCTTCCTCAGGACTTCCAGACGCTGCTGCATCTGCTCCGTCCCGGCCTCTGTCTCCGCAAGCGAATCGCGCAAGGCGATAAGGGCATCCACGTCCGGGCAGTCGTATTTCCGCTGGAGGGAATAGATAAGGGACATGCGCTCCTCCACTGCCTGCAGTCTTTCCGGAGAGACAGTGATACCGGAAGATATCTCCTCTATCTCCCTTTCTATGTCCGAAACTTCTATCTTGCATGACTCGAGCCTGTCAGCCAACGGCTGCAGACGGGAATCGAAGGAGGAATATCTCGAAAGACGGGCCGCGGCATCCTTGAGCTGCCTGGCCACGGACATTTCCTCCATATTGAGAGACTGCCATGCGGACTCCAGCCCTCCGCGGATTTCCTCCGCGTGGGCCAGAGCTTTCTGCTCCTGTTCCAAATCCTCCATCTCTCCGGAGACAAGCCTGGCCTCCTGGAGCCTGGAAAGCTGGAACTCACGGTAACCGGCGTCCCTCTCGGCTTCTGCGACAGATTTCCCGAGAGATACGATAGCACTCTCGATCTCCGCATACTCCGAATATGCTTTCTTATATTGTCCGAGCAGTTCCCCGGTTCCTGCGAAATGGTCTATCACCGACAGACGGAATTCAGGGTCGGTCAGCAGAAGGTGCTGGTGCTGCTCGTGTATGTCTATTATCCTGTTGGATATGGCCGTCAGTTCCGCAAGGGATACCGGCTCGTCATTGAGAAACGAGCGGGAGCGGCCGGCCGGGGTGATTACCCGGCGCAGGATATACTCTTCCTGTCCGTTTCCGGACGAAAACTCGGCTTCCACTACGCAGTTGCGGGTGGAATCACTGAAAACGGAAGTATCGGCCCGTTTGCCTAAAAGCAGGGAAATCGCCCCGAGGAGAATGGACTTTCCCGCTCCGGTTTCGCCTGTAATGATTACCAGACCGTCCGGGAAAGTGATGTCCAGAGAGCCGATAAGCGCGTAATTGGATATGGAAAGACGGCTCAGCATCCTTTCTGCCCTCCGAGCAGGTCCTCGATATTATCCACTATGGACACTGCGACTTCGGCCTTGGACTCCAGAGGAATATCCCGGGAACTGCCGTCACGGCGGAAAATGGTCACTTTATTGGTATCCACCCCGAAACCGGCTCCCTTGTCCTCCATGGAGTTGAGTACTATCATGTCCATATTCTTGCGTCTGAGCTTGGACAGGGCATTGTCCCTGGCATTGTCGGTTTCCAGTGCGAATCCTGCTATGACCCCTCCGGAACGGCGGCGGTCACCGATTGCGGCCGCTATGTCCCTGGTAGGTCGCAGTTCGAGTGTCATGACACTGCCATCCTTCTTGATCTTCGTCTCACTTGGCGAAGCAGGGGTAAAATCCGCCACAGCCGCGCACAGCACGGTAATGTCGCACCCCCTGTCATACTCGGCTACCGTAGCCTCATACATCTCGGCGGCCGAGACGACTTTCCTGACTTCCACGCCAGGACTCGACGGATAGACAGCCGCCGGGCCGGATATCACTGTCACCTGCGCTCCCCGGCCGGAAAGTTCGTCGGCAATGGCCGATGCCATTTTCCCTGAGGAATGGTTTGATATAAAACGGACCGGATCAATGGCCTCGCGGGTGGGTCCGGATGTCACTACAGCCCTTCGGCCCGCGAGGGTCTGAGGACGGGACTGCAGGAAAGCACGGACAACAGAGAGTATTTTCTCCGGCTCCTCCATCCTGCCTTTGCCCTCAAGGCCGCTGGCCAGTTCCCCGGAAGCCGCCTCGATTATCCGTACTCCCCTCTCCCTCAATATTCTGAGAGACTCCTGTGTCGCAGGATGGGCGTACATGTCGAGGTCCATCGCCGGAGCGGCCATGACCGGACACTTTGCAGAAAGGTAGGTGGTCAGCAGCAGATTGTCGGCAATGCCGTGGGCCATCTTCGACAGGGTGTTTGCCGAAGCCGGGGCAATGAGGTAGAGATCGGCCCAGAGACCGAGGGAGACATGGCTGTTCCACTGGCCGTTCTCGGGGTCAAAAAACTCCACGAGAATCGGGTTGCGCGAGAGAGTGGCCATGGTCAGGGGGGTGATGAACTGTTTTGCGGCCGCTGTCATGACGACCCGTACCTCAGCCCCTTCCTTGACGAGCAGCCGCACAAGACCGGCAGCTTTATAGGCTGCAATGCTCCCTGTTATGCCTAAAAGTATATGTTTGCCTTTCAGCATGACGGAGGGTTGGCTACTGCTGGTCCTCGACCTTGCGGTAGTAGATCTCATTGTTGCGGAACTCCTCGATGGCTACGAGAGTCGGCTTGGGAAGTCTCTCGTAATGCTTGGAGATCTCGATCTGCTCACGGTTCTCGAATGTCTCCTCTAAGGTGTCTGCATAGTTGGAGAACTCCTCCAGCTTCTGGCTGAGCTCCTGCTTTACGTTGGCGGAGATCTGGTTTGCCCTCTTGGCGATGATCATGACTGTCTCATAAATGTTGCCTGTGGGTTTCGCCAGTTCCGAAAGATTGCGGGTAATGGTGTTGGTAGGTACCTGTTTGATTTCCATATTCTAATGCTTGCTTAAAAAATTCTGTGCTTTTGCGGCCAGACCATCCAGTTCCTTGCGGTAGTCCGACTCGGGGTATTCGCTGACAAAGGAAAAATAGTCATCGGTAAATGTCACGTATCTTTCTCTCTGTTTGGCCGGTATGCTGTTCAGGGCATACTTGTATGCTGAAAGGGCCGTGTAGTACATGATGTCTTCCCTGTACAGATTGTTGGCGTCCTCCTTGAGTACCAGCTTCAGGGCATAGTGGGCGGCCTTGTAGTCCTCAATGGTGTAGTAGAGCTTGGCCGACTCGTAGTCCTTGCGGTCGAGCCTTTCCTCAAGATCCTCGATCATGGCGCGGCACTGTGCCGTGTAATCATTTTCGGGATAGTCTATAAGATACTCGTTAATGGCTGCCAGGGCCTTGTAGGTAGGATTCTGGTCCAGTTCATAACGGTAAGTCCCCTGATAGAGACAGTCCAGATACATGAAACGGGCCTTGTCCGCGAAAGGACTGCGGGGGAAGGTACTGATAAAGGAATCGAATGCCTGTTCGGCCGCTGTCATGTCTCCGAAACAGTAGTGCGAGTAGGCGGTGTAATACTCTACGGTATCCTCCTGGAGTGTGCCCTTCACTGCTATCTTCAGGGACTCGAACATGGATGCGGACTTGGAATACTTGCCGGCATCGAAAAGGTCAAAGGCCATCTTGTACTTGGCCGGCACGTCGTTGCTCTCAAGCATAAGGTCGTACTGCGTCTTGCAGGATACAGACAGCAGCAGCAACGCCAGAGACAGCAGAGCGGCCGCAGGATGTATGGACGTCTTCTTAATCTTCTTCATCTTCAAATTCTCAATCATTTCTTTCCGAACTTACAAAGATACAATATTTCTTTCTAATATACACTTCCAATCTGTATCCCCAGACCAATATCATCGCCCATGCCCATCTGGACACTAACAGGACCCACCACACCGCACCTACGGACGTAAGAAGGATCACGTCTTCCAGGTTACTGTGACTGATACCGATATGCATGTTCAGCCCGTCTATGTCTTCCTTGCGCAGCTTACCGGTAGAGGCCTCGTCTATCATCGCCGCGGCTCCGTAGGCCAGTCCCAGCGTATTCGCTATGATCCAGAGCACTGCACACCGGGATGACAGGCCGAAGACATGCATCACCGGACGCAAGGCGCGGGATATGACACGGATTATCCCGAATTCAGACATCAGCGCCTGAAGGATATTGAGCGCAAAGATGATCAGCAGCATCTTGGGGACAAGCACCCCTGTATTCTTCAACCACTCCGTCAGTTCAGTTCCGAAATCGTGCCTGACAGCCTCCGCAGCAGTTCCTCCTATGGAGGGAGACTCCCCGGGCAGTATCATATTCAGCAGGTATGCAAGAATTATTCCCGAAAGCGTACGGACGAGGACCACCCTCACCGTGGAGCTGCCGGTTCTGTGCTGTACTGCGCTCTCCACTATCATGTTGTGCGAACAGAGCGCCATCACTCCGAGTATCGTCACCGCCCTCGGATCGAGGTCGAGGGTCACTGCAGCGGCTATCGCCGAGTACATATTGACAAAGTAACCGGAGACATAGGCAAGCGCAGCCTCTCCGGGCAGACCGAAATGCACGAATACCGGTGAGAGAGCCACCGAAATCCATTCTATCACGCCGAAATGTCCGAGCAGCATGATTGCGAAGGAGACCGCCACGGTAATCTTTATCATCCATATGGCTGTCTTCTTCGTGGAGGGCAGACATCTTTTCACGGCCGCCCTGCTGCGTGTTCCGAACTCCTTTCCGGTCATTCTACCTGAGATTCCACTTTTTCGTCACTTTCCTCTCAATAGGACCGAATATCCACGGACGGATCAGAGGTGCGAAAAGCCAGCCGATCTTGTTTACAAAGCCGGGAATTCTGCCGCTTCTGCCGCGGAACATCATATCCAGGGCCTTTTTAGCCGCAGTCTCAGGACGTATCATCACCCCTATGTGACGTGCCAGGCGGCTGAGTTTAGGCGGCAGACCGATAAGAGGCGTATCGACAGCGCCGAAATAGATTGAGCAGACCTTGACACCGGTCTTCTGGCACTCGGTCCTGAGCGCACGGGTGAATATCCTGATAAACGACTTGGTTGAAGCGTATGTAGTCAGGAACGGGAAGGGAAACCAGGCCGCCAGAGAAGATATGTTCAGGATATATCCCCTGTGACGTTCCAGCATGGCCGGCAGGAAATAGCGGCAGAGCATGGCTGTCGCATGATTGTGCACCATTATTATGCTGCTTATCTTCTCGGGAGCCATATTGCGGAAATGCATGGCATGGAGCATTCCGGCATTGTTGATCAGAACCTCTACCTCGGCTTCAGGACGCTGCCGGGACACTATATCGTACACCTTTCCTGGAGCCTGCGCATCAGACAGGTCCATGCCTATGGAGAGAAAGTCCAGATCCGGGTGCTCGGCGGACATTCTCGCCGCCACCTCATCGGTCTCGTTCTGGAAGAGGGCCACGATAATGACATTGTAGCCTCTGGAGGCAAGCATCCTCACGTACTCCAGTCCCATTCCGGAGGAGCCGCCTGTAACGAGAGCATATCTATTGTGCTTCTGCTGCATTCCTATTCCCTTATTTGTCATTGGCCGCAAAAATAAAATAAAATTCGCTATCTTTGTAAGATATTAATCTCAAAAACACTACTTACTATGGCATCAATCAAAGGCACCAGAACCGAAAAGAATCTGCTCGCCTCCTTCGCAGGCGAATCACAGGCCAGAGGCCGCTACACCTACTTTGCAAGCGTGGCAAAGAAAGAGGGTTACGAACAGATAGCAGCTATTTTCCTCGAAACAGCCGAACAGGAGAAGGAACATGCGAAGAAATTCTTCAAGTTCCTTGAGGGCGGCATGGTAGAAATCACATCCACCTACCCTGCAGGCATCATTTCCACTACACTCGAGAACCTCCGCGCCGCTGCCGAAGGGGAAAACGAGGAGTGGACCGTCCTCTATCCCGAAGCCGCCAAGGTGGCCCGCGAGGAAGGCTTCATCGAGATTGCCGTGGCTTTCGAGATGATCGCCCGCGTAGAAGCAGAGCATGAGGCACGCTACCGCAAGCTCCTCGAGAGAGTCGAGAGCGGACGCTTCTTCGAGCGCGACGGCGAGATCTACTGGCAGTGCCGCAACTGCGGTTACGTCCACAAAGGCAAGAAGGCACCTGAGAAATGTCCTGCCTGCCAGCATCCTCAGGCATACTTCGAGCCTAAAAAGGAGAATTATTAGAGCTGCGCTCTAATAATTCTCCAGGGTTTCCCCACCCCCTCCCAAACCCTCCCCAAAAGGGAGGGCTTTGTCATCGCCATCTTCTACTGTTTCGAGTCCTTTTCGGGTAACTCGTGAATCTAAAATTAATCATTGTCCTTAATAATTTTGACATTTAACTTATTTTTCTGTCAACTTATTTTAGGACAAGTCAGGCTGCCTCTCCGGCGGCCTTTTCTATTTCCCCCTTCTCTATTGTCCACCTTTCCACCTTCGGACCGCCACCCGCCATTGCCCATTCCTGTTCTACGTATATCCATAGTCCCACTTCAATCTGCAGGATCCGTTTGCCAGACCCAAATCAATCCGATTGATTGCGTCATTGCCAGTAATTGCGTCATTGATTGCCAGTACATTCACTAAACATTATAGTTTTAGCTATATTCCTAATTATAAAGGAGTTCTAATTGCAGAATCTGTTATGTCGTAACATTTTCCGCGTTTTAGGCATCTTTTCCTGTCACTAAACAATATAGTCAAACGCAACTACTTGATTATTATGCACTTATATACACCTAATTTGTTTAGTGGCAATTGAAGCGCTATCAACCCATTTCCAATCCGTCAATCCGTCAGAACACCTGAAAAGCATTCACGGCACGTCCCAAGAAATATTTGCATATTCCAAATTAAGTTCCGAACTTAGCGAAACAAACATTACAAACCTTAAAACTGTGCAGTATGAACGAGGCGAGCGAAAAAATCTACCACATAGTCATATCTTCCGAAAGAGGTCTCCTTTGCAGGGATGACCAGGACTACACCCGGTTTGAAAACTACATCGCATTTTCCGTACTGAGAGACTCCTGCACATTGCTCGCACACTCGGTAATGTCCACACACGTACATATCGCCATTGTCGGCACATCACTGAAATCCTTCATCAAAAGGCTCAAAAAGTCCTACACCACCTACTACAATGCAAAGTACTCCACGAAAGGACCTGTGTGCACCCGGAATACCTACTTCAGGGAAGTATCCGGCTGGCACGCAATCAAAGCACTGATCAGTTACATACTGCGCAATCCTCTCCACCACGGTATTACCGAGACACCTTTTCAGTACGCCCACTCTTCCATCAGAGCCTACTTCCGAAAAGAACTGCGGCTATGGACATCTGAAAAAGAAGATTCCGTATCCACAGCACAATACATCTGCATGCGGACAGACGGAAGTACATCCCGGCTACCCGCAGACGAAAATGGAAGAGTCCTGCTCAACCAGTTCGTAAATTCTGGAAGAGTAGAGTACCTGTACCGTTCTGCCAGGTCATTCCTGCACTCTATGATCAGGTGGAACACTGAGGACTGGAACAGGGAGCAGCAGAAAGAGAATCCCGCTGCCGAACCTATTGACCTGAGAACGTCCGAACCGATGCCCGGGATGACGGTTGAGCAAATGCGCTCCTACGAGAAAGGCGTGTTCCGGCTGCCCGTCCGGGACAGTGAAATCTGCAGACACCTCGACAAAGAAATCCTCCTGCAGATGGGCATCCGGTCATTCGCCTGGCTAAATCCTGCACAGAGGAGAGAATTATCCACATACCTCCAAAGACATTTTCACATCAGCCAGGAGCAAGCGTCCAGATGTCTGGAAGCCTGAGGCAGTGACAGTAATCTTTATGACTTTCTTCGCCTTTCGTTGCTACTGCTTGGCTGTATCCGGCACTCGCGACCTGGAGTGGCTGTTTTACGGCTTCGATGCTTTGACGCTCTGAGGGTTTGAGGCATCGGCGGCATCAACGGGGCCAGTAGAAATTCAGCGGGGATACACATGTAGGTTTGCAATCCGGGGAAAACTTTTTGTCGCCCCCCCTTTGGGATTTGCTGTGCGCATTTTGATTCTGAGCATTAAAAGACTCGGGCGAAGGCAGCCCAGAAGGTGCCGACGAAAGTGACGTTTCATCGGCACCTTCCGATAGCCTCTGATGTTGCACGTGATGCGGTGCAATGTTGAATGACATGGGCTGCAGTGCAATTCAGGTGACAGTAGAAATTTATCCCCGAGGAATTTCTACTGACCCCATCAACGGCTTCTGCCGCTTTGTAGTTTTGCAGCCCTGAGGATCTACGGCTCTGCGGCAATATTCCAATCAGGATGTCT
>DVIL01000022.1 GCA_018711305.1 Candidatus Coprenecus stercorigallinarum | reverse complement strand
ATTTCAACTACTATGATTAGTGGAATCACGGTGCAATTGCAGACAGATGTAGTGGACGATATCGATGAATGAAGCGCCTATGACACAGAAACGTGGGGAGTGACAGTCTGCCGCAACGGCAGCGTTTCCCGTGATTCGCTGCCGTTGTGGAATGGAAGAAAGCAAGGAAGTGCCTCTGGAACGGCCGTAGACAAGGTATGCACGACGAGACTTCACCGCAACGGCAGCATTTTCCGTGACTCGGCGCCGTTGTGGAAAGAGGTGCAGGGCGCAGACTGTCAAACGCCGATGAAACGCCGATGTGTCAAGGATAAAGGGCGGGGTGCAGATGGGGCGGGTATCGGAAAAGTTGCTGGAGGCGTATATGTCAGACGTTGAAGAGGAAGTGCATGATGTCGCCGTCCTCGACGACGTAGTCCTTGCCTTGGACGGCGAGCTTGCCGGCGGCGCGGCATTCGGCTTCGGAGCCGTACTTGACGAAATCGTCGTACTTGATGACTTCGGCGCGGATGAAGCCTTTCTCGAAGTCGGAATGGATGACTCCGGCGGCACGGGGGGCCTTGTCGCCCTTGTTGATGGTCCAGGCGCGGACCTCAGGTTCTCCGGCGGTGAAATAGGTGCGCAGACCGAGCAGGTCGTATGCGGCGCGGACCAGACGCTCGATGCCCGAGTGCTCCAGGCCCAGCTCCTCGAGGAACATCTGACGCTCCTCGTAGTTTTCCAGCTCGGCTATCTCGGACTCTATCTTGGCGGCTATGACCAGGACTCCGGCATTCTCTCCGGCAACGGCCTCCCGCAAGCGGTCCACATAGGCGTTTCCGGAGGCGGCGGATGCCTCGTCCACATTGCAGACGTACAGTACGGGCTTGGCGGTGAGCAGGAAGAACTCATGCGCGATCTTCTCCTCCTCCGGGTTCTCCAGCGCCACAGTACGGGCAGACTTGCCGGCCAGCAGGGCCTCCCGGTACCGGGTCAGTATCTCGCAGGCCTTCTTGGCGTGCTTGTCTCCTCCGGTAGCCTGTTTCTGGAGCTTGCCCAGACGGCTCTCGACGGTCTCCAGGTCCTTGAGCTGCAGCTCGAGGTCGATGATCTCCTTGTCCCTCACCGGGTCCACACTGCCGTCCACATGGGTGACATTGGGGTCATCGAAACAGCGGAGTACGTGCAGGATGGCGTCCGTCTCGCGGATATTGGCCAGAAACTGGTTGCCTAGGCCCTCACCCTTGCTGGCCCCCTTGACGAGGCCGGCGATATCGACTATCTCGACCGTGGCAGGGACGACTCGCTTGGGATGTACCAGCGACTCCAGTACCTGAAGCCTGGGATCGGGAACAGTTGTGGAACCGATATTGGGCTCAATGGTGCAGAAAGGGAAATTCGCAGCCTGGGCCTTGCCGGAGCTTATACAGTTGAAAAGTGTCGACTTGCCCACGTTGGGGAGTCCTACTATACCGCATTTGAGAGACATATCTGTACAATTTAATATTTTACAAAACCATCAGCTGCGCCACTATCACACGCAGAAACATCGCCAGAGGGTAGACAGTAGCATAAGCTACAGCTATTCTCGACTCATCGAACGTGGTGTTCATGAACGCCAGGGCAGTGGGATTGGTATGTGAACCGCACACCAGTCCGGAAATGGAGAAATAGTCGAACTTGAACACTGTCCGGGCCAATATACATACAATGATCAAAGGGATAACCGTTATCAGGAATCCATAGAGAATCCACATATAGCCTCCTCCGAGAACTGCATCCACAAAGCCCTGGCCTGCTCCGAGTCCCACAGCCGCAAGGAAGAGTGCTATTCCGACCTCACGCAGCATCATGTTGGAACTGGCAGTCGTATAAGTGACCATACCGAAATTCGGGCCGAAACGTGCTATGAGAATCGCCACCACTAAAGATCCGCCTGCCAAACCGAGTTTGAGCGGCTGTCCCAATCCTGGCAACATTAAGGGTATGGAGCCTACTATGATACCGAAAAATATTCCGATGAATATAGGGAGAAGTTTTGGCTCACGGAGTTTCTTGGCCTGATTGCCCACGAGACGGGCCACCTTGTCGATAGCGCTCTGGGCACCCACGACCATGATACGGTCCCCGAGCTGCAGATGCAGGCCGGGCGATGCCGTCAGGTCTATGCCGGCGCGGTTGACACGGGTAATATTCAGACCGAACTGTGCCCTGATATTCAACTCCCCGAGGCTCTTGCCGTTAACAGAACTGTTGGTCACTACCAGGCGGCGGGAAACAAGATTGGTATCCAGTTTTTCCCATGTCTTCTGATCCATCTCAAGACGCTTCCCGATGAATGCTCCGACCACTTCCGTGTTGGCCGCAGAGGTTATCACCAGAAGCTTGTCTCCAAGCCCGATGACCGAGTCAGATGTAGGGATCTCCATGCGGCCGTCAGGATGGTACTGGCGCGAGACCACAAAATGTCTCGCCAGGAGTTCATCCACCTCTCGGATGGTCCTGCCGCAGACGGCCTCGTTCCTGACCTCTACAGCTATCTTGCAGGCGCTGTCAGGATTGGTCTCCTGATTGTGCACCTTCTCTTTCTCCTTGTTTATATTGATGCGGAAGAACGCACGCACTCCGAGCAGGGTGAGAATCACTCCCACAACTCCGAGCGGATAGGCCACGGCATATCCCATGGCAATGGTCTGGTCGAGCGAGCCGGTCATGTCGGTCACGGTCTGCTGCGCTGCACCCAGGCCGGGGGTATTGGTCACCGCACCGGACATCACGCCCACCATTGTGGACATGGGCGTTCCGGTAATGAAATGTATCGCGACGGTAATGCCCACACCCAGCACGACTATCAGCACAGCCAGCATATTGAGTCTCAGTCCTCCCTCCTTGAATGAGGCGAAGAATCCAGGTCCTACCTGAAGGCCGAGGGAAAACACGAAAAGTATAAGGCCGAAGTCACTGACAAAGCTGCGGACGGCCGGATTGATGGTAAAGCCGAAATGGGAGAGGATGATACCGACGAACAGTATCCACGTCACTCCGAGGGATATGCCGAAGACCTTGATCTTGCCGAGCATGATCCCGAGCGCAATTACAATGGCTATTATCAGAATCGCATGCGCCACGCTATCTGAGAACAGAAGGGAATCCAACCAGTTCATGTCTAATTCTCAAACAAAATGGAGCGCAAATGTAGCACTTTATTTGCGATTGGCAGGAATATTTTTCTCAAAAACGACTCCTTCACGGTAGGCCTCGAGCAGGGCCGTCAGATCCCTTATCTGTTCCCTAAGCACCTTACCTACGTCTGTATCACCGACTTTCATCCTATTGCCGAGGTAGTCCACAACTGTCGTCATGGACTTGATATCCACTCCGTCACGTACCGCCCGGTCAATGGACTTGAAGGGCTCGTGCTGTGCAAGAGTCAGACCGTGTGAATTGTAAATGAGGGTATATCCAGCAATACCTGTAGTTGACTGATACGCCTTTGAGTATCCTCCGTCGATGACCAGCAGCCTGCCTCCGGCCTTGATAGGAGACTCTCCCTTGGAAGCCTTGACCGGCACATGTCCGTTGATGATGTGGGTGTGATCGCCTGTAAGCCCGAATTCTTCCAGAATCTTACTGCATATCTCCCTGTCATCCCTATACTGAAGATACCAGCCGTGCTTTTCCTTGTGTGTCTCCTTCTCGGCGATGAAGTACCTCTCAAAAGTAGTCATCTTATCCTTGTCGAAAGGAGGGGCATAAGGGCCGCACCACAAAAACCAGACAAAATCCCGCGCATAGTTGCGGTATTTTTCATCCTTGTCTTCGTAGTAGGCGGCACGTACCACCTTGTCTACCATATCGAAGAGTTCCTTTCCCTTGTACGGTTTGCCGAGTATGCTGATCTCGTGAAAAGAACCGTCTTCGTTGAGAGGCATGGCACCGTGGAAAAGAAGATTGGAGTTCCGTACCAAATAAAGCGAGCCTTTGGAATAAAGGCATCGGATATGACGGTCGAGCTGGGTATTGTTGGTAAAACTGCTCATGAGTTTTCCCACCACACCCTTTTCTTCGGCAGTCAGCCGGTAGGGATGCTCCGGATCGACTGTGGGGAAGTTCATATCCTTCATCTGGTAATCCTTGTCCCCTACACGCACAGTTCCTACAGTAAAATCTATCTTGTCCAGCAGGTTGCGGTCAGACATCCCGAACTCCTTGCGCCTGCGGATTATTTCTCCCTCCAGTTTGAACTGGATGATGGATATCGCCTTGTGCATCTGGGCTATGAGACGGACTGTCTTATCGTCAAATGTCGCTCCGGCATCCAGCTTCGGCTGAAAACAGAGACATGGGTCCTCACCATAGGTATCCATGGCAAAGGTTGCCAGGGGCAGGAGGTTGATGCCATAGCCGTCTTCAAGGGTCTCAAGGTTGGCATAGCGGAGGCTGATGCGCAGGACATTGGCCATACAGGCCGGGCTTCCTGCGGCGGCACCCATCCAGAGCAGGTCGTGGTTGCCCCACTGGAAATCCACGTTGTGATATTCGCAGAGCAGATCCATGATTTTGTGCGCACCTGGACCGCGGTCATAAATGTCTCCGATGATATGGAGGGAATCCACGGTCAGCCGCTGTATGACATAGGCCATGGCACTGATAAAGTTATCCGCAGAGCCTGTAGCTATGATTGTATTGAGTATGGCATAGATATACTCGTGCTTGTTGTTATCGGTAAGGGACTCGTGAATAAGTTCCTCTATTATGTAGGAAAATTCCGGAGGCAGGGCTTTACGGACCTTTGAGCGGGTGTACTTGGATGCCGATGCCACAAGCACCCTCACGAGGTTGACAATAGTGACCCTGTACCACTCTGTCATATCTTTCTCCCTGGACTTAACCAGCTTGAGCTTAAGTTCCGGATAGTAGATGAGAGTACACAGCTCCTTTTTCTCATCCTCCTTCAACTGGAAACCGAAAAGCTCGTCGACCTTGCGCTTGATGGCTCCGGAAGCATTACGGAGCACATGCTGTACCGCTTCATACTCGCCGTGAAGGTCTGTCATGAAATGCTCGGTTCCCTTTGGCAGATTGAGAATTGCCTCGAGATTTATAATCTCGGTCACTGCTGACTGAATTGTCGGAAAGCTCCTGGAAAGCAGCTCCAGATACTTTATGTCCCTGTTCATTGTTCTGCGTTCTACTTGTTGATTCTATAATGAAGTCCTGCGGCATTAAGCCATCGCAACAGTTCATCGGATGCGAGTACACTGTATTTGCGGGAGACGAATTCTACATTGATCCTGTTCTCACGGTCATATACGTTAAATGCCAGACGGGACTTTCCTTTGCTGTGGCTTACCGCTTTCTTGAGATTTTTTCTCAACTCGGCATCTATTCTCTCTAAAGGCATGTCAATCACCATTTCACGGACCATCGACTCCCTGACATTTGCAAGAAGAGTAATAGAACGGATCTTCACCCTTCCGCCGGAAATCTCCAGAACCTTATTGTTCTTGTCCCCTGAAGATTTGTAGCGCGGTGCTACATAAACCCGCATCAGGAGGAACTCGTGCGGACGGAGATAGCCGCTTACCGCCTCGTAATCCTTGTCGAAAAGTACAAATGATGTAGTACCCTTGAAATCCTCTATGGACAGACGGCAGAACACCCCGTTGCCGTTGGCCTTGGGCTTGACCTCCACACTGCTGACCAGCCCCGCAATCCATTGGTCCTTATCGAAATCCTCCCGGTTGCGGCTCGCACTCACCTTGTCCACGTAATCATTCCAGGACGGAAGGTCCATTGTAGTAAAATGCTCTATCTCAAAGCGGAATCTATCGAGGGGATGGGCCGAGATATACATTCCCACCAGTTCCTTCTCCTTCTTGAGCATCTCTATCTGGTCCAGCTCCGGCAGCACCGGCAGCGGAGGACGGACCGTCTCAATCTCGTCCCCGCCTCCGAAGAGGCTGTTCTTCATGGACTCGGCTGTCTTCTGGTACAATGAGCCGTAGCGTATCAGCAGGTCCAGGCAGGTCTCCCCCTTGCCGGCGTCCATCGCAAAGGAGCCGCGGTTGATCTCAGCGAAGGAGTCGAATGCTCCGGAGTATGCCAGGGCCTCTATGCCTTTCTTATTGACAGATGTGGAAGGAACGCGCTCCATGAAGTTGAAAATGTCGTTGAAAGGACCGTTGTTGCGGCGTTCCTCTATTATGCTGTTCACCGCTCCTATGCCGATGCCCTTGATGCCGGCCATGCCGAATCGGATGTTGCCGTCCTTGTTGACGGTGAACTTGGTATAGCTCTCGTTGACATCCGGACCGAGAATCTTCATGCCGCTGCGGCGGCAGTCGTCCATGAACTTGGTGATCTCGTCGATGTTGTTGAGATTGTTGCTCAGTACGGCAGCCATGTACTCGGCCCGGTAATGGGCCTTGAGGTAGCCGGTCTGATATCCGACCCAAGCGTAGCAGGTGGCGTGGGACTTGTTGAAGGCGTAGGAAGCGAATGCCTCCCAGTCGTTCCATATCTTGTTGAGGATGGCCTCGGGATGCCCGTGCTCCAGACCGCCGGCAAAGAACTCGTCCTTCAGTTCGGCCATCACTTTTATCTGCTTCTTACCCATCGCCTTACGCAGCTTGTCGGCCTTACCTTTGGTAAATCCGGCCAGCTTCTGCGACAGCAGCATGACCTGCTCCTGATAGACCGTCACTCCATAGGTGTCGTGAAGGTACTCCTCCATGTCCGGCAGGTCGTACTCTATCTTGCTACGGCCGTGCTTGCGGTTGACGAAGTCGGGAATATAGTCCATAGGACCCGGACGGTAGAGGGCGTTCATGGCGATGAGGTCCTCGAAACGCGACGGCTGGAGCTCGATGAGCCATTTCTGCATACCCTCGGACTCGAACTGGAACACACCTATCGTATCACCCCGCGAGAACAGCGCGTAGGTCTCGGCATCGTCTATCGGTATGGTATTGACATCCAAGTCCACTCCCCTTGACTGCCGGATGTTCTCCACCGTGTCTTTCAGTATAGTCAGGGTCTTCAGCCCGAGGAAGTCCATCTTCAGCATGCCCGCCGACTCGATGAGGCTGCCCTCGAACTGCGATACGAGGATGTCCTTGCCCGTTTCCTTGTCCTTGGCCGTACTCAGCGGGATGAAGTTCGTAAGGTCGTCGCGTCCGATGATGGTGGCGCAGGCGTGCACGCCGGTATTGCGGACCGTCCCCTCCAAGCGCTCGGCATACATGAGGGTGTCGTGGACCAGCTGGTCTCCGCTGTTGAAGGCCTCCTTGAACTCCGGCACCTTCTCCAGACAGAGCTTTATGGTGGGATCCACATCCTTGGTCTCTATCACCTTCTTTTTCTCTCCAGGATGGTCCGGATCGTCTTTCTCTTTCTCATTCTGCACTGTAATCTTACGCGGCACCAGCTTGGCCAGCCTGTCGGTGGTTTCCAGAGAGAGCTTCTGGATACGTCCGACATCGCGTATTACGCTCTTGGTAGCCATCGTGCCGAAGGTAATCACATGGGAGACATGGTCCTTGCCGTACTTGTCCTCCACGTACTTGAACACCCGGTAGCGGCCCTCATCGTCGAAGTCGATGTCGATATCGGGCATGGAGATACGGTCGGGGTTCAGGAAACGCTCGAACAGGAGATCATACTTTATCGGGTCAATATTGGTAATCGTAAGGCAGTAGGCCACCACCGAGCCGGCAGCGGAGCCTCGTCCCGGCCCCACCCACACGCCCATATCCCTGGCAGCCTTGATAAAATCCTGAACTATCAGGAAATAGTCGGGGAATCCCATCTTCTTGATCGTCGCCAGCTCGAAGTCGATCCTCTCCCTCGTGGCCTCGGGTATGTCCTCCCCGTAGCGGCGGTGCGCTCCCTCGTAGGTAAGGTGATGCAGGTAATCGTTGGAATCTGTGAATCCCTCCGGGAGGGGGAATACCGGGAGAATGGGATCGTGGTTGAGGTTCAGCACCTCGCATTTGTCCACGATCTCTAAGGTATTGGATATCACCTCGGGATGGTCGGCGAAGATGGCCGACATCTCCTCGGTGGACTTGAGGTACTCCTGCTGGGTGTAGCGCAGGCGCTTGGGGTCGTCGAAGTCGGAGTTGGTACTGATGCAGATCAGGCGGTCATGCGCCGGGCCGTCCTCCTTGCGCACGAAGTGCACGTCGTTGGTGGCCACCACCTTGATGCCCAGTTTCTCCGCTATCTGGAAGATTACCGCATTGACCTGCTGCTGGTACTCGAAGGTGCTCTTCTCCGCCCCGGGCACATTGGTCTCGTGGCGCTGCACCTCTAAATAATAGTCATCCCCGAAAATGGACTTGTACCACGCCGCTATGCGCTCAGCCTCCTCCGGCTTTCCCTCCATGATGGCCTGGGGCACCTCGCCTCCCAGACAGGCCGAGCAGCAGACAATACCCTCGTGGTACTGCTCTATCAGCTCGTGGTCGATGCGCGGCTTGTAGTAGAAGCCCTCGATGTAGGCCTTGGAGGAGAGCTTGATGAGGTTGTGGTAGCCGTCCATGTTCTTGGCCAGCATGATCAGGTGGTAGGAGCTCTGGTCCTCGCGGCCCTTGCGGTCGAAGCGGCTCGCCCCGGCCACATAGAACTCCGAGCCCACGATGGGTTTCAGAGTCACCTTCTCGTCATCGCCGAGCTTTATATCCCCGGTATCCAGTCCCTTCTCCTTCGCCTTTTTTACCTTTGACTCCAGCCTGCTTTCATTCACCTTCTTCAGCTTCGCTGACGTCTTATCCAAGAACTCCTTGGCCGCAAACATATTGCCGTGGTCGGTCACAGCCAGTGCAGGCTGACCGTAGGCAATGGCCGCGTCTAACAGGTCTTCGATCTTGGACTGACCGTCGAGAATCGAATACTGGGTATGGACATGCAGGTGGGCGAATGACATAAATCCGTTGATTTTTCAAGTTGCGTCCTGCAAAGGTAACATTATTTTCGGGCGGATTTTGTTGTTTGGAAAATCTTTCTTAATTTCGGGCAGATTTTAAGTTCAACTTCAAATTTGTCCAATACATGACTAATGCCTTGATATACAGAACTCTTGCGGACGAAATCAAGAATCTAGCCCAGCATTTCCCCATCATAACCATTACCGGCCCGAGGCAAAGCGGCAAAACCACCCTATGCCGGAACCTCTTTCCCGACTATGCCTATATCAACTTGGAAGACATCTCATTAAGGGAACAGATACAGTACGACACAAAGGGTTTTCTAAGCCAATACCCAGATAAGGTAATCATCGATGAGGCACACCACTATCCTGACCTGTTCTCATACATACAGGTCCTGGTAGATAATCATCCTGACAGGCGCATAATTCTCACCGGCAGCAGCAACTTCTCCCTGCTTGAGAAGATCACCCAGTCACTTGCCGGCAGGACAGCTGTCCTGACACTGCTGCCGCTGTCGCTCCAAGAACTCGGCCGGGAAAGGCTGTGGTCACATACTACCGAAACACTTATTCTGAACGGCGGATATCCCGCCGTATGGTCAAAAGGAATTCCACGGGACGCGATGTTCAGGAACTACTATACCACATACGTGGAAAGAGACGTCAGACAGATTATCAACATTAAGGACATCAATCTGTTCCAGACTTTCATCCGCCTTTGCGCCGGCAGAATAGGAACAGAACTGAATGCTTCCGCACTTGCCGGCGAAGTAGGGACCTCATCCAACACAGTCAACTCATGGCTGAGCACCCTTGCCGCCTCGTACATCACATACACACTGCCCCCATACTACGCCAACATAGGCAAGCGGCTCGTGAAATCGAGCAAACTCTATTTCTACGACACCGGACTGGCAGCATGGCTGCTGGGAATCGAGGACGAGAAACAACTGTCCACTCATCCCTCCAAGGGAGCGCTGCTTGAAAATATGGTAATAAACGAAGCAGTTAAAAACCGGCTGAACAGAGGCAAAACCCCGAACCTATTTTTTTACAGGGACAAAAGCCAGAAAGAGGTAGATCTGCTGCATACCATAGCAAACGACATACACGCTTTTGAGATCAAGGCAGCCAAAAGCTTCCACAAGGATTTCTTCAGAGGTCTCAGCTACATCCAGGGCATCTTCGGAGAGAGACTGACCAGAACAGCAGTAATCTTTGACGGCGAGGATGAGCTGCATACGGAGCACAACGGAATATACAATTTCCGGAACTTCAGGCTGGAATAAAAATCGACAAGCTCACTTGCGCTCGAAGATGTAGACCTTGTCGGAGCGGCGGACGCGGGATGGTACGGGAATGGAGCATGCGATGCCCTGGGCCGCTGTGTCAGAGGGGATCAGGTCCACACGGATCTCCGGGATATCCATCTCGACAACTCCGGTAGTAGGGCCGATGACAAGAATATGCTGGCCGACTTTCAGCGGGGCCGCTTCGACGAGAATCTCCGCCACTCCCAGATTGGAGAAGTAGTTGTTGACCTTGCCGGCATAGACCTTCTTCATGGTCGCGCTGCTGCCGTAGACGCTGCTCCATTCTCCCAGACGGGCGCCC
This sequence comes from Candidatus Coprenecus stercorigallinarum, assembly GCA_018711305.1. Classification (GTDB taxonomy): domain Bacteria; phylum Bacteroidota; class Bacteroidia; order Bacteroidales; family UBA932; genus Coprenecus; species Coprenecus stercorigallinarum. Next base: position 10,092 of record DVIL01000022.1, on the reverse strand, counting down.
TGGTAGTAGCCGTCCCAGAAGCCCCGGTTGAACACCTGCGAGAGCTGGTCCCGGAACGAGGCCCCGAACTCCGGAGTGAACGTACCGTTCTCCACGGCATCGGCGGCGGTGCGGTACGCACTGACCACCTTCTGCACATACTCTGCCGGACGGGCACGGCCCTCGATCTTGAACACCGAGACGCCGGCCACAGCCATCTTGTCCAGAAACTCTATGGTGCACAAGTCCTTGGGAGACATGATATACTTGTTGTCTATCTCCAGTTCGTAACCGGTCTCCAGGTCAGTAACCCTGTACCCCCTGCGGCACAGCTGGAGGCAGGAGCCGCGGTTGGCCGACTTGCCGTTCTCGTGCAGGCTCAGATAGCATTTGCCCGAGACAGCCATGCACAGGGCCCCGTGGCAGAACATCTCTATCTGCACGGGACGGCCTGACGGGCCTGTGATATGCTCCGATGCAATCCTGTCGCTGATTGCCCGTACCTGGTCCAGATTCAGCTCCCTGGCCAGGACCACCACATCGGCATACCGCGAGTAGAACCGCAGGGCCTCGGTGTTGGAGATGTTGAGCTGGGTGGAGATATGCACCTCGAGACCAATGGAGCGGGCATATTCTATGGTAGTGATGTCGGAGGCTATGACGGCCGTCACTCCGGCAGCCTTGGCCGCATCGAGAGTGCTGTACGCCTTGGGCACATCCTCGTCATAAAGGATAATGTTCAGGGCAAGATAGGTCTTGACACCATTCTCAGAGCAGTACCGCACAATCTCAGGGAGGTCGGCGAGGGTGAAATTGTTCGCGCTGTGCGAGCGCATGTTCAGGTCCTCCACCCCGAAATACACCGAATCGGCTCCGGCCTGCACTGCCGCGGTAAGGGCCTCGAAACATCCGGCCGGGGCCATTATCTCAAGCCTGTGTCCTCTACTCATTTGCGGCGGTAGGTTATCTGGGTGGCGAACTCTTCGAGCAGGGAGAGTTTCTGCGCTCCAAGTGACAGGCCCTCCACTCTGGCCATTGCCTGGTGAAAGTACTGCTCGATGGCTTTTTCTGCATTTTCCTTGACTCCCAGTTCCGTGAACAGCTGCTGGGCGGCAGCTATCTTCTCTGCGGCACGGTCTTCCCCGAGACGGAAAATCTCCTCGAAACGCGACCTGTGTTCTCCTCCTGCGGCCAGACGGGCAGCCTCGACGTAAAGCCAGGTCTTCTTGTTGTTCATGATGTCGCCGCCGATATGCTTCCCGAACACGGCCGGGTCGCCGAAAGTATCCAGATAGTCGTCTGTAATCTGGAAAGCCAGACCGAGGTCATAGCCGTACTTGTACAGAGCCTCTGCGGATTTCGCGTCAGCACCTCCCAGGACTGCGCCCAACTTGGCCGATCCGGCTATCAGTGCCGAGGTCTTCAGTCCTATCATCATGATGTAGTCGTCCATCGTCACCACAGGCATGGTCTCGTAGTTCATGTCGTACTGCTGTCCCTCGCAGACCTTCCGGGCAGTGTCACTGAACACGGCCAGCACTGCCTGCAGCTTGTCGGCAGGAGCCTTGCACACATATTCGTAGGCCTGTATCGACATCACGTCCCCTGAGAGAATCGCGATGTTCTCGTTCCACTTGCGGTACACCGTCGGCTGCCCGCGGCGGATATCGGCCCGGTCCATGATATCGTCATGAATCAGGGTAAAGGTATGGAATACCTCCAGACCGAGAGCCGGATACACCTGTTGCGGCTCGATCTTGTCGGAAAACAGCGAGCACGCCAGCAGGGCCAGACGCGGACGGATCCGCTTGCCCCCGATGGACATCATATATTCTATAGGAGAGTAAAGCTCCTCAGGCTCCCCCTTCAGGTCGAGAGCGCATATCCCGTTAGAGACAATCTTGTCAATTTCAGCTAAGGTGTACATAGTTTTTTTCAATCGTGCAAAACATGCAAATATACACAAAATTTGTATCTTCGCGCCGCAAAAGAAACACATGGGAGAGACCAGAATACATACCGGAACCGCGACTGTGGTCAAGAACACCGGCAGTCACTACCTGCTGTCGGAGCTGCCGCAATGGAAACCGTTCAATGCGGTCATCCGGGGCAGACTGCGCCTGAGCGGCTCGACTGCCACGAATCCGGTAGCGGTGGGCGACCGCGTGGAGTATTCCGTTCCGACGGACGCACAGGGAAAGCCGTCGGACGAGGCCACCATCACCAAAGTCCTCCCGCGGAAGAACTACATCATCCGCAAGTCCACCAACCTCTCCCGCCAGTGCCACATCCTCGCCTCCAACATAGACACCGCCTACCTCATAGTCACCCTGGACTGCCCGGAGACCAAGTGGCCCTTCATCGACCGCTTCTTAGTCACCTGCGAGGCCTACAAGGTCCCCGTCACGATACTCCTCAACAAGACAGACCTGTACCGGGGCAATGAAGAGCTCACAGCCAGAAGCGGACTGTTCCACAGCATCTACTCCGGCGCCGGTTACCCGATAATGGACATATCCGTCCTCACCGGCGAAGGCATCGACACGCTCAGGGACGAGTGCAACCGTGGAGGCATCACCCTCTTCAGCGGTGTCTCCGGAGTGGGCAAATCCTCACTGATCAAGGCCATTGACCCCGCCCTGGACCCGAAGACATCCGAAATCTCGGACAAATACCGCCAGGGCCGCCACACCACCACATTCTACGAGATATACCCCACCAGCGGAGGCGGCTTCATCATCGACACTCCGGGCATCAGGGGTTTCGGTCTGGTGGACATCGGGCCGGAAGAAATTTCCACCTATTTCCCGGAAATGCTCCGCGTCGCCGACAACTGCCGCTACAAGCCCTGCACCCACACCCACGAGCCGGGATGCGCAGTCCTCGAGGCGGTAGAAAACGGAACCATCTCCCCGGAGCGCTACATGTCCTACCTCGGGATGCTCGAGGAGGAGGGAAAATACAGATAGTACGACATCATGAAAAGACATACGGAGAAAAGCACGTCCAGATCCATGAACAGCAGGATCCTGCACTTAGCGGTACCCAGTATCCTGGCCAATATCACCGTTCCCCTGGTAGGAATGGTGGACATCGGCGTCTCAGGCCGTCTGGGCAATGTGGCGGCCATCGGGGCAATAGCCGTCGGTTCCATGCTCTTCGACCTGCTCTACTGGAATTTCGGATTCCTACGTGTTGGCACAGGAGGGCTCACGGCCCAGGCCTACGGGCGCAAGGACCTCCCTGGAGCAATGCGCTACTTCGTCCAGGGAGAAGCGACCGCCCTGCTCTCGGCCTCATTCCTGATACTGATCCAATGGCTCTTCGTCGAGGCGGCCTTCCTCTTCATAGACTGCTCCGCTGAAGTACAGGAACTCGCCAGGAAATATTTCTTCATCCGCATCTGGGACGCTCCGGCGACCCTCTCGCTGATGGTGTTCAAAGGATGGTTCATCGGCATGCAGAACACCGTCTTCCCGATGGCGGTGGACATCACGGTCAATGTGGTCAATCTCGGCATGAGCATATTCCTCGGCCTTCATACCCCTCTCGGCTTCGCCGGTGTCGCCCTCGGTACGGTTATCGCGCAATATACCGGTCTCATACTGGCATCTACTCTGATGCTGACACATTACGGAAAACTGCTGCGTCACATCAATATCCGGCAGAATGTGAAATTCCGCTACATGAAGTCGTTCTACGTCCTCAACGCCAACCTTTTCCTGCGCTCACTGTGCTTCATGCTCATCTACTGCGGGTTCACCTCGCTGGCTGCCCACTACGGAGATGTCCAGCTGGCCGTAAGCACCATAATCATGAAACTGCTGATGCTGTACTCCTACGTTCTTGACGGATTCGCTTACGCCGGAGAAGCTCTTACAGGACGGTATATCGGTGCCCAGGACCGTCCCTCCCTGAATAAGGCCGTCCGCCTGCTATTCACCTGGACAGCCGGCCTGGCCGTAATATCTACAGTGGCCTACGGTATAGGGGGCCAGTGGATGGTAAGTCTCATGACGACAGAGACAGCCGTAATAGCTGCCTCCAGACCCTACATGATATGGCTGGTCATCATGCCCGCTTTCAGCTGTCTGGCCTTTATGTGGGACGGTATCTTTATCGGTGCCACTGCCGCCAAAGCCATCCGCAACGGAATGATCTGGGCATGTGCGTCTTTCTATGTATGTTATTTCGCTTTCCGGGGCATGATGGGCATACAGGCCCTGTACATGGCCTATTTCGCCCACCTCATAGCCCGTGACATCTACATGACCCTCACCGCCCGCAAGCAGGTATTCTCACGCATCCGCTAATGCAGAGAAACGTCATGCCCCATAACGGCCGTCTCCATAAAGCACACGTGCCAGTCTCAATCCACTGACAATCTTCATTTTACCTGAAAAGCAAATGCTGCATGGCCTGAAAAAACAGACCATACAGCACCTGTCTGTTGAGCAACCCACTTAATATCAACTCATTATGATCAACAAGGCTGCTTCATGGGTGAGATGTGCAGACTACTCAGCCGTCTCCTCCCCGGATTCCGAAGACACCTCCGGGAAAGGGATGGTGCCGTCCCAAAGCTCAAGGGCCTTGGCCAGCTGAGTGTCCTGACGAAGAGCCGACTCTGCTCCGCCGGCACGCAAATAGAATTTCAGGGCGATCTCATCTTCAAGCAGAGACTTGACAACCTGCCTGTTTGCCGTAAGGAACTCCTCTTTGGTCAGGGATATCCGCTCCAGAAGTTCCTTCATCTCGTCTCCGAGACCTTCCAGATTGTCGTCAAGCCCCTCGCGTTCCGCAGCCTCCATCACACCTTCCATCTCTATCTGGGCCTCTGTCCTGGCATCGAAATCTCTCTGGGATGCGAAGCGCACAAAATCATCGTATTCCTCATCCGAAAGAAGGAACTCTCCTGCAGGAGCGATGCTGTCATGGGTGTTGTAATACTTTATGGCATAATCGCTGATGACATTGCTGTAGATAAGGGACACAAGGGGACGGCTGTAATACTTGGGTTCCACCTCTATATCAGGCGCAATTCCGCCTCCGTCATAAACCGGACGTCCCATCCGGGTCCTGAACTCCTTTTTCAGGGAGTCTGGTACGTATCCGACACTGCCATCCTCATTGCGGTGACTGTAATCGATAGCCTGCACGCAACGGCCGCTTGGAGTATAGTATTTGGCTGTAGTCAGTTTAAGGGAAGTACTGTAGCCCACGGGACGTATGGTCTGCACGAGACCTTTTCCGTAAGTGCGGACTCCGGCTATCGTGGCACGGTCCATATCCTGCAAAGCACCGGCCACAATTTCCGAAGAAGATGCCGACGCTGAATTTACCATAACCATCAGAGGTATGAGAGTATCTACCGGAGGAGCCTGGGTGCTGTACTGGAAATCAGCGGCAGGATGCTTGCCCTTGGCCGACACCACCAATGTACCCTGGGGGACGAAAAGGGACACGATATTCACCGCCTCATTCATGAGACCTCCCCCATTGCCGCGCAGATCCAGCACAAGACGTTTCATCCTGCCGTCTGATCTGAGAGACTCCAAAGCCCTGCGCACATCCTTTGAACCGTCCTGCGTAAAGCCTCCCACCTGGATATATCCCGTGGTATCGTCTACAAATCCATAGTATACGACATCTGAAACATGTATTCTCTCTCTCGTAAGCGCCACCTGCACAGTGTCGCCTCCACGGCCCTTGACAACTGTCATATTAAGAACAGTCCCTGGACGGCCACGCATTCTTTCACTGCACTGATCCGCCGTCAGTTCTTTTGTACTGACTCCTTCTATGGCCACAATGGTATCTCCGGGATGCAGACCTGTCTTGACCGCAGCAGAATTGTCATACGGCTCGACAATGATGATATATCCCTGCACTGTCTTCTGGATCAGGGCACCGACACCGCCGTAACTGGCTGTTGTCAGAATATCCAGTTCCTCCTCATTCTCCTCAGGGATAAAGACAGTGTATGGATCGAGGGTCGAGAGCATGGCATCGATCCCCTTGCGCAACAGACCGTCAAGCTGTACCGTATCCACATACTGGGACTGAAGAGTCCTGAGGACAGCGGACTGGATCTCCATATACTTGCCGGTGTTGAAATCCTCAGACTGGGCGGAAAGCGAGAATACCGCAGCGAAGACAGCCGCTACAGTCACCGCCGGTCTGCCGAATATTGAAAATGTAGACTTCATTGTATATTTTGCGATATTTATTTCTCTTGACAAAACAAATTATATGCCGGAAATATCAGCTGTAGGATCGAGGCAGAAATCCAGGTCACTCTTTATCTTCTCCACATCCATATTCTGGCCGATAAATACGATCTTCTGCATACGGTCTCCGTAATAATCATCCCAATCACGGGAGAATCCCGGATCACGGGCCTTCAGCTGCTCCAGCTCTTCCTCCGGAGCTGTGGCATACCACTGGCCCGCCTCCTTCAGCTGTTTCTGACGGCCGGCCTGTTCGAACATATATGACATGTCCGGATCCTGGGTGAAGTAGCAGATTCCCTTGGCCCTGATCACCTCCTTAGGCCAATGCTTGATGACGAAATTGTCAAACTTGTTGATATCGAATGCCGGGCGGCGGTAATAGACAAAGGTTCCGATGCCGTATTCCTCTGCCTCACCCTCTTCATGGTCATGGTCATGGTCGTGATGGTGGTGATGCCCGTCATGGCCGTGCCCGTCATGATGATGCTCATGTCCCCGGGCCTCAGCCTCCTCCTCTTCAGTAGGAACCGCCTCAATACCCTGCACCCAACCGGCCGAAGCCGCTACCTGATTGAAATCAAACATTCTGGTATTCAATATCTCATTCAGGTCAATATCTCCATAGTCGCACTCGATGATGCGGGCCGAAGGCTGTACAGCAGATATGATTCTGCTGATACGCGACCTCTCTTCAGAAGTCACCTCCGATGCCTTGTTGAGCAGAATGATGTTGCAGAACTCTATCTGCTGGAGGATAAGGTTTTCGATATCATCCTCGTCCAGATTTTCCTTCATAAGACTGTCTCCGCAGGCAAATTCGTCCTGAAGCCTGAGGGCGTCCACTACAGTAACCACACAGTCCAGACGTGGCACGGCACCGTAATCCTCCAGTCTGGGGTCCATTCTGGGCATAGTGCATATCGTACGGGCAATAGGCTCAGGCTCGCAGATCCCGCTGGCTTCTATGACGATGTAGTCGAAGCGGTTCATCCCTATCAGCTCGGTAATCTGGTTCATCAGGTCTGTCTTCAGAGTACAGCAGATACAGCCGTTCTGAAGAGCCACCAGACTGTCGTCCTGAGTGCCTACGACCCCACCTTTCTGAATAAGCCCGGCATCTATGTTGACTTCTCCGATATCGTTTACGATGACGGCAAACCTTATACCTTTCCCGTTGGAAAGGATCCGGTTCACCAGCGTTGTTTTCCCGCTGCCCAGATATCCGGTAAGGAGCAGCACCGGAACTTCCTTTCTATTCATATCCTGTTAATTTAGAAGCCGCAAAAATAACTAATTCTCCATTCTTTTTGTACTTTTGTAGATGAAACTTTCAAGCAAATCCGCCTTGCATGAACAGCAGATTACAAACGATCGCCCTTGCCATAGCCGCATGCTTTCTTTTATTCTCCTGCAATCAGGAAAAAAGGGAGGCAAGAGCAATGCTGACAGCTACAGACTCGCTTATGGACACTGATCCTGAAGCGGCCATGTACAGCATAATGACAATCGACAGCACAATCATCCCCCTTATGCGCAAAAGGGACAGGGCACGGTATCTGCTGCTCCGCACAGAGGCCAGATACAAATGCAGTCTGCCTGTACGGGAAGACACAGCAATAAACAAGGCTGTCAGCTTTTTTGCAAACAGAGGTCCCAAGTCCAGCTATGCCTCGGCCCTCGCTTTAAGAGGAGCCGTGGGATTCGAGAACGGAGACTTCGTCTCTGCCTTAAAGGACTACAAAGATGCCGAGGCCATCATACATGATTCCGGCAGTTTCCTGAAAAAGGGCATGCTCCATACCCGCATAGCAGAACTGTACAGACTCACCTTCGTCAACGACTCCATTACAGTGGAAAGATACCGCAAGGCCCTGGAATGTTTTCAACAGGCAGAACAGCCCGACTATATCCTGCAGGGACAGCTCTCTTTGGCAAGAGCCCTGCTACATGTCTCGCCGGATGAGGCATTCCCCCACATTCTCGCCGGTTCAGCGCTGGCAAGACAGCTTGCCGACACCAATATGATGCTGGTGGCAAAGGAGCTTAAGTCCTCCTATCTGCTCGCCAAAGGACTCTACAATGAAGTTATCCACGTAAACAGAAGAACCTGCAGGCAGTACGGCAGACACAAGACTCCGGCACACGACAGTCCGATGGCAAACATAATGCTTGCGACGGCCACTGCATACGCAAAGACAGGCCATCCTGACTCCGCTAAAGCTATCGCACGCGGAATACCCTGCAACGCTCTTGACAAGGCCGTCTGGCACAGACTGAACTATGACATTGCCGTCAGCGAAGGTGACATGGATTCGGCCATTGCCCACCTCCTCGAAGAAAACCGTATAACCGACAGCACTTCAACTGCAGGCTACCAGATGCATCTGCGCGGCGTTGAGAAACGGCATTCAGCAGACATCCTCAACGAACAATACTCATCGTTCATAACCAGATACAAAACCTTCCTCATAATTCTGGCAGGAATGATATGCGCAATCTCCGCTGTCGCCGTCACCATTTACTCCCGTAACATGAGACTTAAACGGAAAATGGAAAAAGACATAGCTATCATCCGTAATTTCAATAAGGAAAAGCCGACAACTTCAAGTGGTGGCAGAGATATTGCAGGACAAGGCAGCCTGTCCGTCACGGAAGAGATGCTGAAAATCACTGACGAACTGATGGATGCATATTACAAATACGGGAAAACCAGAGTGATATCCTCTTATGTCAAAGCTATACTTGAACATCATTTCCCAAATGGAGGGACAATGGCACGGGTAGTCAGGATAGTCGATTCCATTTATCCCGGATATCTGGCAGAACTGCACAAAAACTACCCCTCGCTCAGCGAAAAGGACATCTACCTTATTGCCATGATGGCCTGCGGATTCTCCACTGGCACAATCTGCGCCCTCCGCAGGATATCCGAAAACTCACTCTATGTAGAAAAAACCAGGGTCGCAAAGAAAATCGGTGAGAATATCCGGCTTGCCGATTTCATATCACGGTCCCTTCAGGCCGCCAGACAATCTTAACAGACACTTTTTCCTCTTAACAAGATTAACAGCCTGTTTACAAACACGTTGTATCTTGCCAACCCTCACATTCCCGGCCCTGCAAACCTTAGCAGGACATATATAACGCAGTGAAGCACTGACGATTAAAGCAATTGCACAGACTAAGATTATTTATCTTGAATGTAGCCGGCTTTTCTTTAAATTTGTTTCAGGATATACAATGGAAAACTTCTATAACCATGAAGCACACCACGTTGTCAGCCGTGGCCGCTTCATGGTTTCTTTATTTCAGCAGTATCTGATCTACAAAACGCCTGTCATTGCTCAGACGCGGAACCTTATTCTGTCCTCCTACCTTGCCGCGGCCTTCCATCCACCGGTAGAATGTTCCGGAAGGAACACGTGTGAGTTCCAGCATAGTCATCGTGACATCTCCGCTACGTTTTGCCTCATAATCAGAATTGCGCCTGCACAGGGCCGAATCAAGTGAGGCCCTGAATTTTTCCATCATAGTCGGATCGTTCATTTTCTTCTGGCTTCCCTCTGCAAATTCAACCACCCACTGGTGCGCCCCTTTAGCATGGGTACTGTCCATGAAGACAGGAGCCACAGTATAGTCCGTCACTTCCACTCCACATTCACGGCAGGCCTCTGCAAGGGCCTCCTCGGCATTGTGGATCATGAGTTCCTCGCCGAATGCGTTTATATACAGCTGTGTCCGTCCGGTGATGATGATTCTGTGCGGGTACAGGGACGTAAACTGTACACAGTCACCTATAAGATACCTCCACAATCCGCTGTTTGTGGTTATCACCATCGCATAGGTCTCTCCGGTCCGCACCTCATCCACCGTATAGGAC
>DVIL01000021.1 GCA_018711305.1 Candidatus Coprenecus stercorigallinarum | reverse complement strand
CGTTGTGTCTGGCCATACGGCGCACACCCATTGACAGGATGATGGTCGAAATGGCAGGAAGTCCTTCAGGTATGGCAGCTACCGCCAGCGATACCGCCACCATGAACATACCTACGATATCGCGTCCGTAGAGGACACCTATAATGAATATTACAACACAGATCAGCACCGATGCGATACCGATGACCTTGCCGAGCTTCTCGAGGCGCACCTGCATCGGGGTCTGGGTATCGGAATCCCGGTTCAGCATGTTGGCGATCTTGCCTATCTCGGTATTCATGCCTGTGCCGACCACTATTCCCTTACCGCGGCCGAAGGTCACGACTCCGCTGGAAAAAGCCATATTCTTTCTGTCCCCCAAGGGCACCTCCGTCTCTTCTATAGTCTCCGGGGACTTCTCTACCGGGACTGACTCTCCTGTCATGGACGATTCCTGAATGCTCATATTCACGGACTCGGTTATCCTGATGTCGGCCGGTACTATATCGCCGACTTCCAGGACCACCACATCTCCCGGTACCACATCCTCCACGTTTACGATGTAGGACTCCCCGCCGCGGATAACCTTTGCCATGGGAGCCGCCATCTTCTTCAGGGCATCCATGGACTTCTGGGCCTGGTACTCCTGATAGGCGCCGATAAAGGCATTTAGCAGAAGGATACCCATTATGATGTAGGTATCCAGCAGGCCCTCGCCCGTCCGGACACCCATGACGCCGGAAATCACCGCCGCGATAATCAGCAGGATGATAAGAAAACTCTTGAACTGCTCCAGGAACATCACGATAAAAGGACGTCCCTTTTTCTGCACGAGTGTATTCTTGCCGTACTTCTCTATACGGGCGGCTATTCCGTCAGGATCGAGACCGCGCCCCGCGTCGGTCTGCAGCTCCTCAGAAACCTCCTCGATGGAGTGATTGTAGTATTGCTTCATATCATTTGAATTAAACCGGCTGCAAAATTGACACTTCATTGCGTATTAATTGTTATGTTTGCAGTAGAAAAAATGTAGAAAAAGTCGGATTTTATATGAAAACGGAAGAAAATGGCTTTACAATAGGACTATGCACCGGCGGACGGTGGGACCTGCGCATCAGCGGACGCTGCCGCAGCATCACGGAAGGATGCCTTTTCATACTGATTCCGCAGCATTTTACCGAGACTGTTTCCCGCTCCGATGACTTCAGCGCCAGAACCCTTACCGCATCCCTCGAAGCCATTCTCGAACATCCCAGTCCGGTGGACATTAACATCATCAACATCACTTTCCTTCACCCGGTCATCCGACTCGACCCGGACAGGGCCGCCGGTCTGCTGGAATATTACGAATTCATAGGGAAGCACACGGGCAGGAGCGACAACATCTACGACAAGGAGCTCCGCAAGACCCTGCTATACGCCCTCATGCTGGAAATCAGCGATATCTACAACGACATCTCCGGAGACCGCAGCGAGGTGGCCAAACCGCGCCAGGAACAGCTGACCGACGATTTTTTCAAGCTGCTGACGGCACACTACAGAAGCGAGCACAACGTAGCCTTCTACGCCGGACAACTGCACCGCACTCCCAAATATTTCTCAGAGGCAGTACGCCGTATCAGCGGGCGCTCCGTTTCCGACTGGATAGCCACCATGCTGCTCAGCGACAGCAAGCTGCTGCTCCAGACCACGGACAGGACCATACTCGAGATATCGGAGGAACTGGGATTCTCCAGCCCCTCGGTCTTCGTGCAGTTCTTCCGGCACCATACCGGCACCACACCGCTGCAGTACCGCAAACAGCTATAGCAGAGGACTGACCAGACGGGCCACCGATTCGTTGAATTTGTTGCGGCGAGAACGCTTGCGCCACTTGGCCTTAGTCACCAAGGTGCAGCGGGAAAGGTCCCTGCGGAACTGGTCCTCAACAGTCTTCGCGCACTCCGCATCATAGATGACGGATGTCACCTCGAAATGATGCTCGAAACTGCGGTTGTCCATATTTGCCGAACCGATGATGCAGTACTCCCCGTCTATGCTGAGCACCTTCGAATGATTGAATCCCCTCTTGAACAGATACACCTTGACTCCCGCCTCTATAAGCTCCGATATATAGGACATGGTACCCCAGTTGGTCAGCCATGTATCCGAGCGTTCCGGTATCATCAGCGACACCTCCACATCGGACAGGGCCGTGATCTTGATGGCATTGAGTATGGTCTCCGAGGGTATGAAATACGGAGTTATGATGTAGATGTGGTTGCGTGCCTTGGTGATGGCGGTAAAGTAGCACTGCATGATGGCGGCCCAGTCGCTGTCCGGCCCCGAAGCCAGTATCTGCGCATAGTACCGGTTGCCCCCAGCCCTGCCGGCGGTGAGCAGTTCCTTGTCCTTTGCATCCAGATAAGGGTAGTATTTCCGGCGGCGACCCAGATTCTTGTTCAGGATAAAATACCTGTCCAGCAGGAAGGTCGCCTGGATGGAAGTCACCGAAGTACCCTCTATCCGCACATGGGTGTCCCGCCATTCGGGGAAATCCCCCCCATCATAGTAGCGGTCCGCTATGTTGACACCGCCCAGAAAACCCACGCGTCCGTCCACTACCAGTATCTTGCGGTGATTGCGGTAATTGACTATCGGAGGCAGGAAAAAGAGCCGGAACGGGGAGAAATTGAGGATCTCCACCCCGGCCTCCTGCAGCTCTCCTAAGAACTTCCGGCCAAGATGCCTTCCTCCGAACCCGTCGAACATCATCCGGACCTCCACCCCCTCCCGTGCCTTGGCGACAAGCACCTCCTTGAAGGCATTGCCGACCTTGTCATCCTCTATAATGAAGGACTGCAGATGGATATGGGTCCTGGCCCCGCGCATTTCCTCCAGCATAGCCGAAAGAGCCTCCTTCCCGGAGAAATAAATCCGCACGCTTTCATTGGCGGAAAGCAGACTGTGCGCACTGCGGATATTCTGGACCACCAGCTTGTGGTAGCGCCGTACCTCCTGAGGGATATTCTCCCTGTTCCCGAACTTCTCCAGCATCTCCTTGCACAGTTCCCTCCTCAACCCGATATCACCAGCCCCCTTGCGGGAAAACATCTTGTCCTTGCGGAAATTGCGCCCGAAGAAAAAATACAGGATAATGCCGATATACGGCAGCAATATCATGACCATCACCCAAGAGAGCGTCTTGACCGGATCCCTCTTGCTGGAAATCAGCATAACGGAAGAATACACCGCTATTGCTATGTTGAGCAGGTAAAGCAGCGATGTAAATACGGGCCATAGCTGGGTGAACGTCATGATTACTTCCTCCCTATATAAAGGTAAGAAACTCCGCCTGTCATGGACCTCGCGGTCACGTCCCTGAAGCCCCCTTCCGAAAGTTCTGCACTGAACTTGGTCGGGGAAGGGAAATCGAACGAGGATTCCGGGAGATAGGAATAGGCATACGACTGCCTGGAAACAAGCCGGCCTATTGCCGGAAGGATATTCTTGAAATACAATGTGTAGATCCCTCTCCACAGCCTGTTGCGGGGAATGGAGAATTCTGCAATGGCAAGCATCCCTCCATCCTTGAGGACGCGGTGCAGTTCCCTGATGCATTGTTCCCGCTTATCGAAATTACGGATACCGAATGCAATGGTCACCGCATCGAAACTACCGTCGGCAAAAGGCAGACCGGAAGCATCTCCGAAGCGGAAATCAATGTCAGGAGCCTTTTTCCTGGCTATAGCCAGCATATTCTCCGATATATCAGCCCCGACTACATCGAGGCCCTTGCGTCTGAGCGCGATGGTAACATCCCCTGTCCCGCAGGCCATATCCAGGACACTGACATCACCGTCTCTATGAGCACAGAACGAAGTCACGGCATGTACCAGACGCTTCCTCCAGGAACGGTCGATCCCGAAGGAAAGAAGATGGTTCAACCTGTCATAAACCGGAGCGATCGAATCGAACATCGAGGAGATCGCCTCCCGGCTCTTGTTAAGCTGTCTTTCCGGCATATTCCGAAATAAAACCATAGGAATGGTCATCCATCCTCAGCTCGCCTTTGGTGACATGGCCGAGGAGGGTTGTCTCTATCCCGTGGTTGAACATAAAGTTTACAAAATCCCCTTCCTGATCGTCGTTGACGGAAACAATGGCTACATACTTTGTATTGCCGTACAGAAACTCCTCATCTGTGAGATCGGAGTCCCCGGTAATATCAAAGCCGAGGGCATTGTCCCTGCAGCACTCGACCAAAGACTGGAATATACCTTTCCCTGAAATCCTGTGGAGAGAAGAAATGAATCCGGAATCAATGCTCGAATTCAGATAATCCACAGCCTCTGAGGACGTTATAAGGTATAACGTATCGCCCTTCCGCACAAAACTGCTGTTTGTCTCTTTCATGGCCTGACTGTTTTTGATTCAAAATTGATGTAAATTTAAGAAAATTTTTAAAAATTGTTTCATTTTAAAAAAAACAATGTATATTTGCAGCCCGAAACCCAAAAAGAGCCCAGATGGTGAAATTGGTAGACACGCTACTTTGAGGGGGTAGTGCCTGTTTAAGGCGTGCAAGTTCGAGTCTTGTTCTGGGCACAAAAAAGGTGAGAATCAAAAGATTCTCACCTTTTTTTGTGCCCAGGCGGGCGCCTTCAGTCAACCCATCCCCCGGCCCCTTCACTGGAAGGGGAGTATGTCGCATTGCGCCCCATGACGTTTCCGGCAATGTGCCCCTACAGAGCATATAGGCCAGGTCACGCCAGTCATACCCGCCAGAGACTTTTACCGGTGAACCCTATCTTCGTAGTTCTTCGAATATGGGGGCCGGAGTGACATCCTCGCCTACACCATTGATCATCCAGCGGGACAGTGTCGTGGAACCCTCACGGCAAAGACGCTGCAGACCTTCACTCAGATCCTCCGACACTTCAGAAGGTGCCAACAAAAGTGGCATTTCATCGGCACCTTCCGGCACTCGCAGCTGTGAGACCATGTCCGAAGGTCCTCTGACGGCCATATCTCCGCGTCCCCTTAAAGAAGGTGCCAACAAAAGTGGCATTTCATCGGCACCTTCCGGTAATCTCTGATGTTGCACGTGATGCGGTACAGTGTTGAAAGATATGGGCTGTAAGCAGTTCTGTCGTTGCTCCACAAATTCATAGGCTCGTTTTGTCGACCAAAGTGCAATTCAGGTAACTGTAGAAATTTATCCCCGAGGAATTTCTACTGACCCGGGATTAGCGCGCTACCGCTTGCTTTTCCCGCACTGAGGCAGGCCCTATGAAGGCGTCCGCAGGAACTCTGTTCCTGCAATGTGGCTTTGCCACATGCTTTACATTATATGAGAGCCAGCGGTAAGTAAACTCACCGCTGGCTCTCATATAATGTAAAGGGACGCACATCGCTGCCGTCCCTTACTGCCTTAATGGCTGTGACCTCGGCGGGATTCAAACCCACAACCTTCTGATCCGTAGTCAGATGCTCTATTCAGTTGAGCTACGAGGCCAATATTTTCAAGAGGACTACTCTGTCTTTGATGTCTCCTCGGCAATCACACCTGCAAACTTTTTCTCCTTGATGCGGGCCTTCTTTCCTGTCAGACCTCTAAGGTAGAAAATCCTTGCGCGGCGTACCTTACCGCTCTTGTTGAGCTCGATATCAGAGATGAAAGGCGAGTTCAGAGGGAAAATCCTCTCCACTCCTACTCCGTTGGAGATCTTGCGGACGGTGAAAGTCTGGGTTACACCTGCACCCTTCCTCTGTATTACCACTCCACGGAACTTCTGGAGCCTCTCCTTATTCTCTTCCTTAATTTTATAAGTCACAGTAATCGTATCACCTGCCTTGAACTCGGGATACTGTTTCTCTTCCTGTGCAAATGCCTGTTCTGCAATCTTAATTAAATCCATTTTCTTTCTCGTTTTGGCAACGTTGCTGTCATCATCGACATCCTTGCAAGAGGTTGCTTATTTTTTGGGACTGCAAAGATATACAAAACAGAATACATTCCAAATTTTTTTTGACTAACTGAACATTTTTTTCATCCTGTCGAAGAAATTCCTGTCCTTTTTAGTCGGTTTGGGATCGAAATTGCCCGATGCCTTCATCTTCTCGAACATCTCCTTTTCCTCCCTGTCCACCTTCTTGGGCGTCCATACCTGAATGTATACCAGCAGATCGCCTCTTCCGTAACCGTTTATGTCAGGGACTCCTTTGCCCCTCACCCTGAGGAATGTTCCGGACTGGGTTCCAGGCTCGATCCTGATCCTCACCTTGCCGTCGGCAGAAGGTATTTCAGCCGAAGTACCGAGTACCAGATCCGGCATGGACACGAAAAGAGTATAGATAAGGTCATTGCCGTCCCTCTGAAGCTCACCGTCCTCCTCTTCCTCAATCAGCACCAGCAAATCCCCGTTGACTCCGTTGCCCCTGGCTGCATTACCCTTACCGTGAACGGTAAGCTGCATTCCCGACACCACACCGGCAGGTATTTTGAACGACACTTCCTCAGTATCCTCTATGACACCGGCTCCATGGCATCTGGAACAAGGCTTGGCTATCACCTTACCCTCTCCCCCACAGGCAGGACACGGCGAGGAAGTCTGCATCCTTCCCATAAAGGACTGGACTATTCTGGTCACCATTCCGGTTCC
Organism: Candidatus Coprenecus stercorigallinarum; assembly: GCA_018711305.1. Classification (GTDB taxonomy): domain Bacteria; phylum Bacteroidota; class Bacteroidia; order Bacteroidales; family UBA932; genus Coprenecus; species Coprenecus stercorigallinarum. Next base: position 2,856 of record DVIL01000021.1, on the reverse strand, counting down.
GTGACAAGTCTCGCATACGTGGATATCCGCCTCCGACTCAGCTCCTCTGCCGCCACACTGGGGGCATTTGACTGCCTTCTTTATCTTTACTGTCTTGGTGACACCGTTGACAATCTCAGAGAGTGACAATTTGACACGTATCCTGATATTCGAGCCTTTCTGGACTCTTGCGCCTCCCCGGCCTGAAGAAGAGCCGAAGCCGCCGAATCCTCCACCGAAACTTCCACCGAATATATCTCCGAAACGGCTGAAAATATCCTCCATGGAAAAACCGCCGAATCCTTCGTAACCGCCTGCTCCTCCTGCAGCACCGCTCATTCCGGCATGGCCGAACTGATCGTACCGGGCCTTCTTGTCCGGATTGCTGAGGACATCATACGCCTCGGCAGCCTCCTTGAACTTTTCCTCTGCAGCAGCATCACCCGGATTTCTGTCCGGATGATATTTAAGAGCCATCTTGCGGTAGGCCTTCTTGATGTCTTCTGCAGACGCGTCCCTGGACACTCCAAGGACCTCATAATAATCTCTCTTCTCTGCCATCGCTTACACCCCCACTACTACTTTTGCAAAACGTATTACTTTATCATTCAGCTTATAACCCTGCTGAATCACATCCACAATCTTGTTTTTCCTGTCGCTTTCCTGAACCGGAAGCTGGGCTACCGCCTCATGAAAATCCGTATCCAGTTCCTTGCCCAGAGCCTCGATAACCGAGAGCCCGCGCCCTTTGAGAAAAGTCATCAGCTTGTTATAGATAAGTTCTGTACCCTCGACTGCCGCCTTATCCGAGCCGGACTCCCTGAGCACCTGCAGAGCCCTTTCACAGTCATCGAGCACAGGCAGCATACCTTTTATTATATCCTCACCCGCAGTCGAGATCAGTTCCAGTCTTTCCTTTGCTGTCCTGCGACGGTAATTGTCAAACTCTGCAGCCAAACGGATATACTTGTCATTGACCTCTGCCACACGGGCTTCCAGATTCTTGAGCGCCTCCTCTTCCTCTTTTACCTCAGCTTTCTCCTCCCCTGCGGGATCCGTCTCACGGGGAGAGTCTCCGGTATTCTCTACGGAAGCGGCCTCTTTCTTTTCATTCTTTTCCTTTATATTTTCCTTTTCTTTCTGTTTCATAACCGTTTTATTCAAGTCGAAAGGGTACAAGCAAAAACATTGCCAGAGAAGAATGTCGACAATTTGTCAGTCCTCAGCCGTTTCCGTCTGCAGACCTATTATCTGGGGCTGCACCCCACGATACTTGGTCATTGTCGCCCCCACAGGGGCCCCGATATACGTAGGGTCGCACATGACGTACCTTCTGCCTTCGTACATATAGCTGTCACCCTCCACCGTCTCCGGGAGTGCCACCCCACATGCCGCATGGCCTTTGTAGCAGAAGATCACCACATCCATGCCGAGCAGATCCCCCACGAGCCAAGAGAACAGCAGAACCCTGTCCTTGCAGTTATTGGAGCCGTAGAAAAAGGATTCCTCCACGAACATGGGCTTGGCCCTTCCGAACATTTCGTAATCGGTCTTATACCCGAACCCCCTCTGAATCAGTTCCAGGATAAAGGACACCGACTGGACAGGATCAAGACCGTCCCTCAGTATCCTGTATCTGACCGCTGAAAAGACGGCCCGCGTCAACTCCGTGTCAACGGCCGAGCGGTGATACGTAAGCAGGTCAGACTGAGGATAGTCAAGAGTAAACTTGACACACGGGATATTCTGCGGGACATTGAGGTCCTCTCCTAAATATTCCGCCCATCCCGGCATGGTCTTCATACGGTAAAAGCTGCTGTCTACAGTCATCTGCCTGTCGATCACCAGGCTCAGATTCCTTTCAGCCGACGGGAAATCATTTGTGAACGTGTACAGAGGATTACGGCCATTTACTCTGGAATAGCCGTAAATATAGAAGTCCTCCCCTTCCGTAGTGACATACGGAACCTGATAGACAGGAACATCGAATGGCAGCAGGAGTATAAGTTCTTCTCCGGACATACCCACCCTTGCCCTGTAGTCCATCTGGCTGAGCAGAAACATCTGGGTCAGGATCCGCTCATTGACATATTCATCGATATATACGGCCTCAGTCAATTTCCGGATGATCGTGTAAAGCGCCCAGTCACTGATCGAATGCTCCTGCCTGAAAGAGTCCAGGGCCTCGATCACAGGCTGGTAGTCCGAGGATGAAAGCTTCTTCCAGCCATCGGAAACATCCTGTTCTGTCGCACGTAGCCTGGGCAGTATCATATCCTGGTGAAACGGTACTGCCGCCGTAATGCCGAAGAAATCCACCCCGACACTCTCCCCTCCGCTGTAACTTGCCGATATGGCAGGCACCGGGACAGGCACGGCAGGAGCAGACATGAAACCTGAACAGGGCAGTCCGTGAAGACCTCCGGACGGAACGGCCTCGGACCGGTCGTAGAACACAGGTTCTTCAGGCACAGGCCCGATAATATCCTCCCGGCCCTTCTGAATCAGAAACTCCTCCCATGCAGCTGCGAGATATCTGGAAAACTCCGCATTAGCCTCTGCCCGCCAGTTGAGGAACTCCTTTGTCCTCTGTCTTCGGTACTCACGGAACAGGCTGTCGGCCTGGGCCTCCGCTACAACAGCGAATGACAGGACAGCGAATGCCGCAGCAAGACTCCTGATGACCTTCTGCATACCATCAACGCGATTGATTACCCTGCATCTGCCGGGCCATTTCCTCATCGAATGTCTTCATGAACAAATGCTGGTCGAAATCCAATGCCAGTTTTTCATCTTTGGTTATCGCATCTTCGAGAGCACCCGTCACCTTTGAGCGCGGCATCTCTATATTGATCCAGCATTCATAAGACCCGTCCT
>DVIL01000020.1 GCA_018711305.1 Candidatus Coprenecus stercorigallinarum | reverse complement strand
CCGTTGAATAGTACAGGCTGCGGGATCCTCCCCACCTACGGCGGGTCCCCTCCCTTTTCGGGAGCCAAAGTCCCGCAGCCTGTACTATTCAACGACCTCCACAGGTGAACCGAAAATGGCCATATTGGTGCACCTGCGCATGGTGTGGGGAAGGGTGGGGTGTAGGGTTTTGTACTGAGGGTGGTGATGCTCGTTGCGGCTTCGGGGATTTGTTGTATCTTTATCCGGTATTATCCGGTTATGGTAGAAGGCAAAGGACATTGGCGTGGGGCGCAGGCAGCCGTCCGAAATCTCGGTGGCCATCCGAAATTGTCCGATATGGTGCGGCACTGATTACCAAAACAGGTATTTGGTGAAATGAGTAAATAGATGATAATGAATAGTATACTGAAGTCTCTCATAGTGTGGCTGTGCTTCATCCCTGTGGCAATCCTGAACGGGGGATTGCGGGAATATGTGTTGGTCAGGGCAATCGGTGAAAAGTGGGCATTGCCTGTCAGCGGGATTGTGCTGAGTGCGTGCATTTTCCTGATTACCTGGTTGCTGCTGCCACGGATAGTGAAGGAGCGCACTTCCCGGGATTGCTGGCTGACCGGGATATGCTGGGTTGTTCTGACAGTGATTTTCGAGTTGGTTGCAGGACTGGCCGGCGGTCTTGGAGGTAGGGACCTGCTCGTGGCGTACAATCCGTTGACCGGTAATCTGTGGCTGCTTGTCCTGGCTACGACACTGTTGTCGCCTGTTGTTGCGAGAAGGGGGAGATAATAGCGTCCGTAGCAACCGGCTGATCGTAATCGCAATCGTAACAAAAATCACCTCGCACTCCTTCGGAAGGAGTCGCGTTACCCCGCATTTTCCATACTCCTTCCGAAGGAGTAGGTGGTGAGACAGTCAAATGTGCTGCAGTTTTTGCAGAATGTTGATTTTCAAATGGTTGAAAAAGTGAGTGCACCCCGAAACAAATTCGTTCAAAATGCGCTCAGACGGCTCTCTGCGCAGTGCCTTTTTAGCGTGGCTTGATGACAGCTGCCGGTCATTCTGTAAAATGTTCGCTACGGCCAATTGTGGACTTCGCCATGCTGTGGGCAAAGGACTCCTGCGAATGCTATAAGGTCGGTAGATGAAGCATGTCTGGCGTCAGAAGAGCAGATGAGCAGGTGAGGATGTGTTTGCTGCCCTGCAGAATATCGTTGAAACCGGTAAAAAATACGCAGGCGGGTACTTTCCGTACCTGCGCCTGCGTAGATGCGTATATCTTGCGGAGTGTCTACCAGCGGTCCTTGTCGGCGTCAATCTGCTTGAGGAGCTCGCGGACGGCTACTTCTATCTGTTCGTCGCGGCCGTTTACTACTTCCTCGGCCTTATTGCGAACGAGGTAGTCGGGTTCCAGCTGCGAGTTTTCAAGGTATGTGCCTTCCTTGGTACGGTAGCCCACAACCGGGATTCCGAATACCAGTGCGGGATCCTGCATGGTCTCCCAGTTGACTGATGTCATGGTTCCGGGAACCGGCATGCCGACGATGGAACCGAGACCCTGATGCTGGTATACCCATGGAGTGCCGTGGGCGTTGGAGTAGCATGCCTCGCAAACTACCATTATGGAGTGCTTGTTGTAGCGGCGCGAAGGCATGTCGCATACTATTGTGCCCTGGATGACCTGCTCGAGGTATTTCTCACCGCTGAAGAGGATTTCCACGTCTTCGTGGAGGCGGCCGCCTCCGTTGTAGCGGATGTCGATGACGATACCGTCGCGGAGATTGTATTTGCCCAGGACATCGGCATAGACATCACGGTAGCTTCCATCGGCCATGGAACGGATATGCACGTAGCCGAGACGTCCGCCGGAGAGGCTGTCTACAAGGGCTGCACGGCTCTTGATCCATCTCTGGTAGAGCAGTTCGTTCTGCAGGCCGTTGGATATGGGTCTGGCTGTTTCTTCCCAGCGGTCACCTGTGGCGGGATCGTAGAAGGAGAAGAGGGTGTACTCGCCCTGTTTGCCGTTGATCAGGGGAAACCAGTCCTCACCGGCCTTGATGCTCTCTCCGTCAATCTTCTCGAGGATTGTTCCGGCGTGCACTTTTGAGTTGAGGATGTCGAACGGGCCGTTCTCCAGGACTTCGTCGATTCTGAGTCCGTCACCGTCGTAGTGCATGTCGAAGAGCAGGCCCAGTGCGGGAGTCACCTTGTCGGCAGGGATTCCGCCGTAGCGTCCTCCGGTGTGGGAGACGTTGAGCTCTCCGAGTATCTCGGAAATCATCTCGGTGAAGTCGTAGTTATTGTTGATGTGTGCCAGGAAGGGCTCGTATTCTTTCTGCAGCTGGGGAAGGTCGACTCCGTGATAGGTGTCGGTATAGAACTTGCGTTCTTCCTGCTTGAACACGTGGTCGAACATGTAGGCCCTTTCAGCGGCGCGGTCCAGTTCCATCTCCATGTTGAAGTCGATGGGTTTCACCTGCTTGTTGCTCATGGTCATTACCTGAGGACGGCGTCCGAGGATATAGAGTGTCTTCTCGTCCTTGCCCCAGGCCAGTGAGCCGGCGGATATGCCTTTCTTCAGCAGGGATATGCTGCCGCTGCGGGGTTCCAGCTCCCAGAGGTCGTATCCTTTTTCGAATGCGCTCAGGAAGTAGAGGGTCTCGCCGTCAGAAGTCATGGCGGCAGCTCCGAGCCTGGAGGACATGGGGGTCAGGCGTACGACGCGGTCTTCCAGTCCGTCCAGTTCAACGAGGATGTCCTTGGAGGCTGTCTCGTCTTTGCCGGCAGGGCTTTCCTGTTTGTCCTTCCTGCCTTTGGAACTCTTTGCGGCTGCGGCTTCCTCAGCTTCTTTTGCGGATTTTTCAGCAGCTTCCTTTTTCTCCTTGTACAGGGCGTACTCCTCTTCGCTCATGTTGAACTCTTCCCATGCCTGGCGGTTCATGAAGGCGATATACACGTCGTTCTGGCTGCCCCAGGAAGCGTGTGAGCGCATGCCGAGACGGTCGGATACGAAGATGACTGCATTGCCGTCCATCACCCACTGGGGAGATCCGTCGATATAGCCGCTGTTGGTGATGTTGTGGATTTTCATGTCACCGGAGGCGGATACGATGCCTATGTCATCGTAGGGATAGTGCCGGTTGGTAGTGAAGGTGAGGGTGAACCATTTGCCGTCAGGCGACCAGTCGTACTCGAATTCCCCGTAGTTCTGGGTGCCGTCCGTAATCTGACGCACCTTGCCCGATTCGAGGTTGAGTACCTTGAGGATGTGACGGTCCTCGATGAATGCCAGTTCCTTGCCGTCCGGTGAGAATGATGGCCAGCTGCGCTCGGCATTGCCTTCCTTCAGAAGCGGCTCCTCGTTGATGAGGGTGGCGTATGCGAAATGCATGTCGTCTTCCCTGGCCAGGGTTGCCTTGTAGAGGTTCCATCGTCCGGTGCGCTCGGAGGCATAGACTATGGTCTTGCCGTCGGGGGATACTGTGAGTCCCTCTTCGGCGGCTGCGGTGCGGGTGATCTGTTTGGTGGAGCCGTACTCTCCGGTGGTGGCGAAGACTTCGCCGCGGCTGATGAGGGCAATCTCCTCTCCGTCATCGGATATCGCTATCTCGTCCACACTGGCAAGGCGCAGGTCGGAGGTGCGGTTGATGTTGTCATTGAGGATGCTGATGTTCACCTTGGCGGGCTCAGAGCCGGGCGTGAGGGTGTAGACCTCCCCATGGTAGCCGAAGCAGAGGGTGCCGTTGTCGGCGCGGCTGAGGAAACGTACGGGGTGCTTGGTGAAATGGGTGAGGGCGGTGGCGTTCCCGGCGTCGTCCACAGCTGCGGAGTAGACGTTGAAGGAGCCTCCGTCACGCTCGCTGAGGAAGACCATCTGGCCGGGAGCGGTGAAGATAGGGTCGCGGTCCTCGCCGGGGTTGACGGTTATCTGGGTGTGGGTGCCGTCAGCGGCGTTGTAGTAGAATATGTTGCGGGCTACGGACGAGGTGTGGTGCTTGCGCCAGATGTTCTCGCTGCCTGTGCGGTCGTAGTAGAGGAACGACTTTCCGTCGGTGTCGAAGCTGATGGAGCAGATAGGATTGGCGGCTATCTGTTCCGGGCGGCCTCCGGTAACGGGAACACGGTATAGCTCGGTGAGCCATGAGCCGGACCACAGGGCGCTTGATGCGGGGTCCTGAATGGCGGCGGAGAAGTATATGTACTTGCCGTCGGGGGAGAATGCCAGAGGAGCCTCTGTGCCGGAATGTGTGGTGAGCCTTACGGCCTTACCTCCTTCTATGCCCACTGTGAAAATGTCCATTCCGCCGAAACGGTCGGATGCGAAGGCTACGGTCCTGCTGTCGGGGGACCATACAGGCTGGTATTCATAATCTTCTGTGAACGTCAGGCGGACAGCCTCACCTCCGGCAGCGGGAACATAGTAGATGTCGCCCTGGTAGGAGAATGCTATCTTCGTGCCGTCAGGGGAGATATTGGGATATCTCATCCACAGGGGAGTATCCGTGCTGCCCGTCTTGGCGGCATGCAGCTCGGACACTGCGGACTGCGCCGTGAGTGCCAGCGCGGCCGTGAGCATCATGTAGAATATTTTCTTCATACGCGGTTAATGTTTGTTGGGTGTTGGAATTATTGGTTGAACGGTAATTTCCGGAATGTTATTGTGGCCCATTTCTCGAGGCTGTCGGAGCCTGTGCGCTCCAGCCCCTGACGTTCGGCCTCGGCCTCTATCATTGCGCAGTCTTCCTCATAGAACCCGCTGGTTATCAGCAGGCCTCCCGGCTTCATGCCGCGGGCGTAGGTGGAAATGTCCTCGAGGATGATGTTGCGGTTGATGTTGGCCAGGATCAGGTCGTATTTGCCTGCCTGGATGAGGGATGCGTCCCCGCAGAGGGTGTGGATGCGGTCGCCGGTGCGGTTGCGGCGGGCATTTTCCCTTGCCGAGCGCACTGCCGTGGGGTCGATGTCGATGGCATGTACGGGGACGGCCGCCTTCATCTTGGCTGCCAGAATGGAGAGGATGCCGGTGCCGCAGCCCATGTCCAGGACCTGCAGCCCGCGGATGTCCTTCTCGTGGGCGAGCATCGACTTGATGATGAGGGTGGTGGTCTGGTGATGTCCGGTACCGAAGGCCATCTTGGGGTCGATGACTATGGTGTACTTGGTGCGCGGCAGGCCCTTGTGGAAGGATGCCTTGACCGTGCAGCGGCCGTCGATGACCACCGGCTCGAAGGAGGACTCCCACAGGGCGTTCCAGTTCTGCTCCGGTATCAGGGCCAAAGAATACCTCACCTTGAAGTCGGTCTGAGGAATGAGGCTCAGGACGGTCTTCAGGTGAGGTTCCTTAAATTGCTCCCTGGGAATATAGGCTTTCAGGTAAGGCTCTTCGGTGAGGTAGCTCTCGAAGCCGAGGTCGGATATCTCGGCGGTCACTATCTCGGCGTAGTCATCCTGAAAGGGAGTGATCTCTATCGATACTTCGATATATTCCATAGGTGTGCCCGGCTGTTTAGTAGCTCTGTGCGATGGCAATGAAGTCATCGGCCTTGAGTGAGGCGCCTCCGATCAGGCCGCCGTCGATGTCCTTCTGGGCGAAGAGCTCGCGGGCGTTGGAGGGCTTGCAGCTGCCTCCGTAGAGGATCGAAATCTCCTCTGAGAGGGCTCCATACTTCTCTGCCAGGGTCTTGCGGATAAATGCGTGAATCTCCTGGGCCTGGTCCGATGTGGCGGTCTTGCCGGTGCCGATGGCCCATACGGGCTCGTAGGCGATGACCACCTGTGCGAGCTGTTCGGGGCTGAGGTTGAAGATGACCTCGCGGATCTGCGCTCCGACTACCTCGAAATGCCTGCCTGCCTCGCGCTCCTCGAGCTTTTCACCTACGCAGAATATGGGTTTCAGGCCGTTGGCAAGGGCGAGGGCCATCTTGTCGTTGAGGGTGGCTGAGGTCTCGTGGTAGTACTCCCTACGCTCCGAGTGGCCGAGGATCACATACTTGCATCCTGTGGAGGCGAGCATGGCCGCCGATACCTCTCCGGTGTATGCGCCCTTGTCCTTGTCCGCGCAGTTCTGGGCCGAGAGGGCGGCTGCGGTGCCCTTGATGATGCCGTTTACGCGGTCGAGATGGGTGAACGGGGGGGCGAGTATGAGCTGTACGTCCGAAGGGACTTCATTGATTCTGTCTGCGATGTTCTTTGCAAGTGCGGCTCCCTCTTCGATGAGGGTGTTCATTTTCCAGTTGCCGGCTACGATTTTCTGTCTCATATCTTAGCGTCTTAAATTTGTTATAGAATAGGCAAATATAGTTCATTCTTTTGTAAAATTGAGGATTTTATTTACTTTTGCGGACTTTTACAATTTTGAAAAATAATATACAATCGATATGGAAGTAAAAGAATTAGTAAATGACGGACTGACGATAAGACTGTCATTCCATTTTGTCAAGGACGACTACGCAGAAAGCAGGAAGAAAATTCTCAACAGGTTCCGCCGCAATGCGGAGATCCGCGGATTCAGAAAGGGCATGGCTCCCATGGCCCTGATAGAGAGGATACATGGCGGACAGGCTCTGGTTGAGGCTATCAATGAGTTGATTTCCAACAGTCTCAATAACTACATCGAAGAACATAAGCTCACGGTCATCGGCGAGCCCCTTCCCGTGGAGGACGCCGAGGGCAAGAACGATTTCGACGGCGGTGAGGAGTTTGACTTCACCTTCGATATCGCCCTGGCCCCGAAGTTTGAGATCAGCCTGAGCACAGAGGACCACATACCTTATTATAATGTTACTCTGACCGACGCCGAGAAGGAGGAGTACAAGAAGAACATCTACAAGCAGTACGCCCGTCTGGAGAACTGCGACGAGGTGAAGGACGGCGATTTCGTTGTAGCCGACATGGTGCAGGGCGAGAAGAAGGTGGATGCCTCCTATATCGCCATGAACGTGCTGCACGAGGAGGCCAAGGCTCTCTTCCTGGGCAAGAAGGCCGGGGATGAGATGGATGTGAATGTGGTCGAGACCTTCCCCAACGAGGCCGACCGCGCAGCCATGCTCCGCGTGAAGAAAGAGGAGCTCGCAGGTATGGAGCCCGTATGGCACCTGACTGTGAAGGAGGTGAAGAACTATGTGGACGCAGTGCCCGGCAAGGAGCTGTACGACACCCTCTTCGGTCCCGACAAGGTGCATGATGAGGCTGAGTTTGACGCAGCCCTGACCGAGAAGATGACCGAGGAGTTCAGGCAGGAGAGCGATTACCGCTTCATGCTCGACGCCCGCGAGTACCTGATGAACAAGGCGGACATCAAGGTGTCCGAGGACTTCCTCAAGAGGTGGCTGTATCAGGTCAATGAGGGCAAGTTCTCCAAGGAGGATATCGACAAGGACTTCCCCGCCTTCATAAAGGATTTCAAGTGGCAGACCGTCGAGGGACGCATCATGAGCGACAACAAGCTCGAGGTGACCAAGGAGGATCTGAACGCAGAGGCCCTGAAGCTGGCCCGCTACCAGTTCGCAATGTACGGCCTGAACAACGTGCCTGAGGAGCATCTGAAGGGTTACGCCGCCAATATTCTGGCCGATGACAAGCAGGGCCGCCGCATCGCCGAGAAGGCCCAGGAGAACGTCGTGCTGGCATTTGTCCGCAAGACCGTCACCATCGACAACAAGGAGATCAGCTCCGCCGAGCTGCGCAAGATGAACGAATAGTCCCGCGGAATGGCATCATCTTCAGAATTCGAGAAATATGCAGTGAAACACCTTGGAATGAGCTCAGCACGTCTGAGTTCCTATTCCAAGGTGTATTCCGGTTATATCAACCCCACCATCATCGAGGAGCGCCAGCTCAATGTGGCGCAGATGGACGTCTTCTCCCGTCTGATGATGGACAGGATCATTTTCCTCGGGGTGGGTATAGACAACGATGTGGCCAATATCATCCAGGCCCAGCTGCTTTTCCTGGAGTCCACCGACTCTTCGGCCGATATCCAGATCTATATCAACTCTCCCGGCGGGATGGTCTATGCCGGCCTCGGTATCTATGACACCATGCAGCTCGTCGGCCCTGACGTGGCAACCATCTGTACTGGCATGGCCGCTTCGATGGCCGCTGTACTGCTGACGGCAGGTGCCCACGGCAAGCGTTCCGTGCTGCCCCATTCCCGGGTGCTGATCCACCAGCCCATGGGCGGGGCCGAGGGACAGGCCTCCGACATTGAGATAGCCGCCGCCGAGATAAAGAAACTCAAGGGCGAGCTCTATGACATTATTTCCAGGCACTCCGGACAGTGCATAGAGAAGATTACCAAGGATGCCGACCGTGACTACTGGATGACGGCTTCCGAGGCTGTTGCCTACGGTATGGCAGACAACATTCTTTCCCGTCCTGCAAAATAACGATAAATGAGCGATAAGAAGAAAGTAGACAGGTGTGTCTTCTGCGGACGTACCTCCAATGAGGTGGAGATGCTGCTGCAGGGAGGCGGAAGTTCCATCTGTGTGGACTGCGCCATCAAGGTGTCGGAGTATGTGCGTTCCATCTTCGGGGACGAGATATTCGCCGACCCTGCTTCCGGAAATGCGCTGCATGAGCCGGGCAAGGCCCCTTCGTGCGAGGCTCTGGAGGTGACTCCGCGTCAGATTACCGCATTCCTGGACCAGTATGTGATAGGGCAGGGGGATGCGAAAAAATCTTTGGCGGTAGCGGTTTACAATCATTACAAGCGTATCAACGAGGCGTTTGCCCGTAAGGCTGCGGAGGCCTCGGCTTCCGGCAAAGCCAAGGGACGTGGCAAAAGCGAGGCCGATAAGGTGCTCGATGCCGAAAAATCTGCCCTTGAAAATCTGGAGCTGGAGAAGTCCAATATCCTGCTGGTAGGTCCTACCGGTACAGGAAAGACCCTGCTGGCCAGGACTATTGCCCGGATGCTCAATGTGCCTTTCGCTATCGTCGATGCCACAGTGCTTACAGAGGCCGGCTATGTGGGCGAGGATGTCGAGAGCATCCTCTCGCGCTTGCTGCAGGCTGCCGATTACGATGTGGCCCGGGCCGAGAGAGGCATTGTATTCATCGATGAGATAGACAAGATCGCCCGCAAGAGCGACAACCCTTCCATCACCCGTGATGTGTCCGGAGAAGGAGTGCAGCAGGCCATGCTGAAACTTCTGGAGGGCAGCATCGTCAACGTGCCCCCTGCAGGAGGCCGCAAGCATCCGGAGCAGAAGATGATACCGGTCAATACGACCAATATCCTCTTTATCTGCGGAGGTGCGTTCGAGGGAATAGAGAAGAAGATTGCCCAGCGCCTGAATACCCGCGTGGTAGGCTACGGAGCCCAGGAGAAGAAGAGCCATATTGACCGTGACAACCTCCTGCGTTACATTGCTCCCCAGGACCTGCGGGCCTATGGCCTGATTCCCGAGATAGTGGGCCGTCTGCCCATTGTGACCTACCTCGACCCTCTGGACCGCGACGCTCTGCGCCGTATCCTCACAGAGCCGAAGAACGCCCTGGTGCGCCAGTACGTGCACCTCTTCGAGCTGGACGGGGTGAAGCTCACCATCGAGCCAGCCGTTCTGGACATGATAGTGGACACCGCCCTGAAATACAAGCTCGGTGCCCGCGGTCTCCGCTCCATCTGCGAGGCCATCATGATGGACCCGATGTACGACCTCCCAGGCAGCGGCCGCAAGACCTTCAAAATCACTGCAGACTACGCCCGCGAGCGGATAGACCGTTTTGCCGGGACGCTGCAGTAGGCTGGGTGGTTGCTGTGTTTGGCCCTTTCAGGTTTCGGGTTGCCCGGCGGCTTCCCTGTACGTCCTCCCTTAGGTTATCTTTTACCGCAACGACAGCAAATCGCTGGAATCGCTGCCGTTGCGGTTAGCTATTAAATATTATCGGGAATCAGGCTCTAATGCTTCGGTTCCCTTTATTAATGCCGTTAGTCTCTGACTGCCCGCATAGACCGGCGTCTGTATGGTATGCGTATTGTCCACTTCGGAGTGATGAAGTGTGTTCACGGATATGGGGTCAGGGGGTCTGTGTCAGAAGTCCTGTGTCAGAAGCTCCGGTTCCTGAGATCCGGTTTCCTGAGCTCCGGTTTCCTGAGCTCCGGTTTCCTGTGTCTCGGTCTCAAAGTCGCGAGCCTCGAGCTCCGAGTCCCAAGTCCGAGTTCCAAGTCCCAAATTGCCACTATACATTTTAGTTGTTTCTTAATATGCATATTCTCAGACTTTTATCAAATCGGGAAAATGTTAGAAGGTGCCGAATCTTGCTCAAAATGCCGTTTTGAGGCTCTTGTTACATTTTGAGGTTTTGCGAAAGTGTTGATTGTCAAATTGCTGGAATATAACTAAAATGTATAGTGGTATTCACAAGGCTTATTGATGGCGTTCCTACCGGGATGTCGGTGTTTTCTGCGCTTCGGTGCCATTGCGGTTGTCCGTTTATAATGTGGGATCTACTGCCCTTTGTCTCTGGGTGCTGTTACAGGTGAACCGGACAGGTGTGTTTTGTGTATACCTGCGGAGGTTGTTCAATAGTGCAGGCTGCGGGATCCTCCCCACCTACGGCGGGTCCCCTCCCTTTTCGGGAGCCAAAGTCCCGCAGCCTGTACTATTGAACAACGAGTGGCTTGCTACAGTATCGTGATGCTGACTCTTTTGCCGAGGCCCTGGAAGATTTTGAAGAGGGTGGACAGCTGTACGTCTGTCTTGCCGTTTTCGATGCGCGAGATGTAGGACTTTTTCGTGCCTATCTTTGCAGCGAGCTGTTCCTGGGTCAGTCCGGCATTGAGGCGCTCCTGTTTCAGACGTTCGGCGAGGATGAATGCTTCGGCGTCGCGGTCGAAGGCGTCGCGTCCGGGGGTTCCTGGCCTGCCGAAATCTTCTGTCAGGGATTCTTCTATATCTGCGCAGCCCAGCATATGTAATTCTTTGTCAGTCATTTTTATGCAATCTATGTTTCTTTTCAAGATATTCGTTCATCAGTCTTTCGGCCTTTTCAATTTCTTTTTGCGGTGTCTTCTGTGTCTTTTTCTGGAAGCCGCTTAGGAGTATCACAAGGCAATCTTCATCAAAACAGCAAAATATCCGGTAAATGTTGCCGCTCTCCATTACCCGGATCTCATACAGACCTTTTACATTTACGATAGCCTTAAAATATTTAGCAGGAATGATCTCCTCTGTCATTATAAGGAGAAGCACCTGATAAACTTTGGTCAAGGCCTTACGCGATATGGTCCTTTTAAAGTCCTTAAAATAATGTGAGTACGTGATTACTCTACGTACGTATTCGCTCTTTTTCAAATTATTTCCTACAAAGTTAATCAATCCGTTAACAATGCCAAAATTTTCTTCCGGCCCAGCTAAGGTACGGAGGTTATTTCCGGCTGGAGGAGAAATCAAGAAACTTGTGCGGATTTATGCGTTTTTAAATTTATCGGGAGCAGTTTGAGTGGGGAGCTGCTGCTTCTCTCGTATGTTAATTGCCGGATGTATTCGGAAGTGGGGTGGAGCAACATATTGTGCCGGGTGTTCGCACTATAGTGGCGGTGTTTTTCGTGTTTCGTTACCGGGGTGGTGTGCTTCAGGGAGTAGTACGGTTTTGTGATTGCGTTTGTGATTATCCTTGCGCTCGTGGGTTGCCGCTTTTACAATGTCCAGCATGTGGTGAAAATGTATTTTACTTGTTATCAAGTACATACGTTTTGAAGATTTGCTGGACTACGTGCATTTTGTCGCAAAACCGCTATTTTACCGTCATTTTGCCGGGGTCCAGCAAGGGTCCTTTTTTCAAGTGTTTGTAAACCAGGTGTTTCTGTGTGTCTTTTCTGCTGGACTTCTCCTGAAGGGAAAAGTATCTTATGATGAAGTGCGTATGTGCGGGAGTTGCCGTTGCAGGTGAACCGGACAGGTGTGTTTTGGGTACGTTTAGTTTTGCATATATAAAAAGATTAAATTTGATGAAGAAGGAGTTGTAGTGAACTAACTTTTGGTATAGATTGTATCTAACAGGTGAATTAGACTACAACTCCTGTTTTTCGGAGAATAGCCAGTTAGAATATTAGGCATGAAGGCCTGTTAAACGTGTTAGCTTATCTCCAATTTGTATAATCGTTAAATGCAAAATTATGAATTATTCTCATTTTGTTGGCATTGATGTGTCAAAACAAACATTAGATGCATCAATATTGGATTCTGAAGAGAATGAGCTGTCTCACATGAAATTCAAGAACAGCCCTTCCGGCATCCAGGAAATGTTAGATTGGGCGAAGTCCTTCCGGGCAGATATCAGCAGTACATTGTTTTGCGCTGAAAACATGGTGGACTTTCTTTATATAACGATATAATCAACTGTATTACAGTAAATAGCACTTATTACTATTTCTTGAAGTAACAAGACAGAAACAACATAGGTGATTTATGAGAACTCAAAGGAATGTTTGCCAGACTTGCCTGATGGATGCGAAAGAGAGGGTGTCTAATGCATCGACTTCCTGAATCTTTGATTCAGGTGCAATGCAGCATTTAACTATTCTGTAAAAACACAACCCTATGGTTGTTCGGTTCTGGATAATTATTGTACCTTTGCAATCAAGACAGGAAAAGGATGTATTTCAATGGACACAACGGCAGATAAAACGCTTTCCGTTGCTTCGGTGCCGGAAACGCAAGGGATGGAACAGAATATAAAGGATTGGGCGCAGTACTCTCAATGGATTGCCGCCGCCATGTCCAAACGGATGTCGGAACTTGGCTTGACACAGAAAATGCTTGCCGGAAAGATGGGCTGCACCCAGCAGTACATATCCAAGGTGTTGAAAGGGAAAAAGAATATGTCGTTGGAAACCATCTGCAAGATTGAAAATGCATTGGGCATTGAGATTATCAAAAACCTGAATGAAATTAAGTAGTAAAAGAGGTATGGCTAAAGACAGGGAAAAGATAGAGGACAAGGCAAATGAACCGGTCGCAAATTGCGACCAGTTACCTATGGCTACCGATATACAGCCGATGATTCGAGTAATCAGAGGTCAGCAAGTTATTATTGACAGGGATTTGGCTTTGTTGTATGGTGTGGAAACAAGAGCATTGAATCAGGCAGTAAAACGTAATATCGAGCGGTTTCCTGACGACTTCATGTTTCAACTGGACAAAGAAGATGTTGAAATCTTGAAATCACAAAATGTGACTTCAAGTTGGGGCGGCGACAGAAGATTGCCTTACGCATTTACAGAACAAGGTATTGCCATGCTTAGCTCTGTCTTGAAATCACAAACTGCCGTAGATGTGAATATCCGCATTATGCGAGCCTTTGTGTCCATGCGCCGTTTCATTGCCACTAATGCTCAACTGTTCCAGCGGCTTGAAACGATAGAATACCATCAACTGGAAATGAAACAGCATCAAGAGGTAACGGACAAGCGCATTGACGAGGTTTTCAAGCGACTTGACGCAAACATTCCACCCATACAAGGCATATTCTATGATGGACAAGTGTTTGACGCTTACCGTTTCGTGTCTGATTTGATGCGAAAGGCCAAACGTTCAATCGTGCTTATTGATAACTATGTGGATGACACCGTGCTTACCTTGCTTGACAAGAGGGAGAACGGAGTGACGGCAACCATCTACACACAACGTATCAGTAGCCAGTTTCAGTTGGATGTTGACCGTCACAATGCCCAATATCCACTCATAGAGATAAAGCTATTTAATAAAGCGCATGACCGCTTCTTGCTTGTGGACGATGAGGTTTACCACATAGGAGCATCCATCAAAGATTTGGGTAAAAAGTGGTTTGGCTTTACCCTAATGCGTGACATCACGGCAACCGAACTTATCAACAAAATTAAAGAGTAATGACTATGGCAGACAATAAAGATAAGAAAGTCCTTAATGTTCCGGCTTTGCGATTTCCGGAGTTTACGGATGAATGGAAAGAAGTACTTTTTGCAAGTAATCTTGAAAGATTGGAGAATGGAGCGACCTATAACACAAATGATAAAGATGGCGTTCCGATGTCCCGTATAGAAACAATATCAACAGGACGTATAGACTATACAAAAGTTGGTCATTGTTCTACTCCTCAAAAAATAGAACATTATATAATGCGATATGGTGACATTCTTTTTAGCCATATCAATAGCCTAAAGCATATAGGAAAGACCGCATATTATAGTGCAGAAGAACCTTTATATCATGGGATGAATTTGTTATTATTTCGTTGTAAGAACAATGTCGATTCTAAATTTTTCTTTTTCCTCATAAATAATACCCATTTCATACGTAAATGTCAAATTTTAGCAAAACAAGCCGTAAATCAAGCAAGTATTAGTACCTCCGATTTGAAGAAGATAAAAGTATATATCCCCGATATAAATGAACAATCAAAAATACAGAAATTCCTTTCTCTGATTGAAAAACGTATTGAGCTGCAAAACAAAATCATTGAGAAATACGAATCCTTAATTCAGGCGATATGCGATACCTTGATTGAACAAGAAACGCAGCAAGTCACATTATCT
>DVIL01000019.1 GCA_018711305.1 Candidatus Coprenecus stercorigallinarum | reverse complement strand
TAGGACTTTTTTGAGTCACTAAACAATATCGTTCTGGATAAATGCTTGTTACATAGGTATCTGTTTCTAACTATCGTTTTTAGTGACATTCTTACGTCCTCGTCTCCTCGTATCCCCCACATTCACGCCATCTCATTTTGTACGGAGGAGGATATACTCTCCCGGCATTCCTTCGGGGCAAAAAGCCACGGAACTGTTCTCGCCCTTATTGTCGCAAGAGCCATACTCTGGCTGAGGTGGGACTGCCGTTGTGGGGTGTGACCGGATGGGACAGCCGGCTCGAAACGGTCTGCCGGCCCCGTTTTCTGTTGTGTCACTCGTGTTTTGCAGATGTCGTGTCGTGCTTTGCGGATGTGGTGTCTTTCGCGGGGAGGCGGCCGGCACGGCGGAGGGCATCGTCGATGAGCCACTGGAGCTGGCCGTTGATTGAACGGAATTCGTCTGCGGCCCATTTCTCCAGGGCTTCCATCGTTGTTGCGTCTATGCGGAGTACGAAGCTTTTGGTTTTTGGCTGCTCTTTTGTCATCCTGTTTTTCTTTTGCTACTGGTAGAGCGAGCCGGTATTGAGCACGGGCTGGGCTGACTCGTCGGCGCAGAGGACTACCAGCAGGTTGCTTACCATGGCGGCCTTCTTTGCCTCGTCCAGTTCGACGATGTCCTTGTCGTTTATTTCCTTGAGAGCCATCTGAACCATGGATACGGCTCCCTCGACTATCTTCTCGCGGGCGGAGATGATAGCCTCGGCCTGCTGTCGGCGGAGCATCACGGCGGCTATTTCCGGTGCGTATGCCAGATAGTTGATGCGTGCTTCCAGTACTGAGATACCGGCCATCTCCAGACGCTCGTTGAGTTTCTCGACCAGTTCGCGGTTGATGGTTTCCCCGCCGTTGCGCAGGGTCAGGGTCTCGGTGGTCTCCGAACCGAGGGTGTCGTAGGCATAGTTGCCGGCCACCTGGCGGAGGGCGGCGTCGCTTTGGACGCGGACGAAGGACTCGAGGGCGGTCATCCGTCCTGCGTTGCTGTCTGCTACAGAGACTCCGGCTTCTCCATTCTCGCCTTTCTTGCCCTTTGCGGACAGGCTTGCAGCCATTGTCTGGGTATCGATCTCGAAGATGGCCTTGTACACGTCCTCCACCTTCCATACGAGGATCAGACCCACGAGAATCGGGTTGCCGTTACGGTCATTGACCTTGATCGGATCCACATTGATATTGCGGGCACGGAGCGAGACCTTTTTCTTCGAATAGAAAGGATTGACCCAGAAGAAGCCTGTGCGGGTGAAAGTTCCGCGGTAGTTGCCGAAAAATACCATGGCCCGTGCCTGATTGGGCTCCAGAGTCATCAGGCCGCATGGGAGGATGACAGCTATAATAAAGAGGATTACGGCCGTGACACATAGAATGTAGTAAAGGAATGAACTTAGGCCGGCTTTGTGGGACTCTGCAAGTATGACGCAGGCCACACCGGCGGCGAGAAGCACAAAGTCCGTGAAAAGCATAAGAAATCCATTATGTGCGCGTCCGCAGAACGGGGTGTTGCGGGTAATCCGGGAGGTTGAATTGTTTTCCATTGCTGTTTATGATATTAAAATGATATCACAAATATATCATGTATTCCGCCATAATCCAAAATATATTTGAATTGTAATGAAAATTTAAAATGCAGTATCTGTAAAATATGATATATTTGCGCCTTGAAAAGTTACAGTTTAATCTAAAACACAATGAATTTCAAAAAAGTACTTTTGGCATCAGCCATTTTCGGAGCACTGTTCGTGACTTCCTGCAAGGATAATGAAGGAGGTCCGATAGTTCCTGTTGACATTACGGTTTCTCAAACAGAATTGGAAATCGATTCAGTTGCAGGAACATACAATGTTACACTCAAGAGCAACAAAGCCTGGCATGTGGAGTGCGAGGTAGATAACCCTTGGGGAGATGAAGAAAAGAATTTTGAGAATGACCCCTGGATATCTGTTTCACCCGAGAGCGGAGAAGCTACAGAGGGACAGACTATTACAATTACCGTAAAGGCAAACGACCTTGTAACGACTGAAGACACGACCAGATATCATAGGGCTGTTGTTGTATATTTCAGGACAGACGAGCACATCTACGCGACAACTCTCGTGAGCCAGAGTGGAGGCAAGTATGCTCTCGACAAGCCCAATTCGTGGGAGCCTATAACCATTAGCAGTCTCAGGGAACAATATACTCCCAAGGACCAGTCTTCGACAGTGACAATAGACAAGCCTTTCTACATAACCGGAACAGTGGTCTCGTCAAATAATCCGCAGACGATGTCATCCGGCAACCTGTTCGTTCAGGATGACACTGCACCGCACAGCGGTCTGCTGGTATATGTAAATTCTGCCAATAGTTACTCCTTTGGAAATGAGGTGGAGGTAAGACTCAAGGGCGGAGAGATGAAATTTTATTACGGTCAGCTTGAGCTGGTTACCTCTGCTTCTAATGTGACAAAAATCAGTGACGGTGACGGTACGGCAGAATACGCAGAGATTGAGGGTGCCAGTCTGGTAAATGGTGACTACGAAGGACAGTATGTCAAGCTCTATGCGCAGGTAGTGCAGGGCGATCTCGGGAAAACTATGGGAAACAGCCCGTCGGTAGAGACAGAGGACGGATCTTCATTCCTTATGTATTCAAGAAAGGAGCCTTCATGGTCCGGAGACAAGGTTCCGCAGGGAGCGGGAGATCTCTACGGTCTCGTATCCAGTCATAGCGGCAAGTACCAGATCATTCCTCAGAAGGCATCGGATTTTGCAGGCATGACCGGTCAGAGGTTTACCGGAAGGCCTTCAATAGAACTGGCTGATGCAGTCCTTAATGAGGACAAGACTGCAATGACCCTCAGTGCATCATATGAATATGCGGTAGATATAAAGGATATTACTGAGGTAGGATTTGTATACAGAATCAAGGATGCCAAGGATTCGGTAATGCAGAAGGCCGAGCTCGGACAGTCATTTAAAATCACGGTTGAAGACCTGAAGGCATCAACGGCTTATGACTACTACGCTTATGTGAAGAAAGGGGACAGGACATACACAAGTGAGGTCAAGAGCGTATCCACATCAGTCGGAGCCCTTGAAGTTGCTGAAATAGTTGCGGCAATAAAGGATGGCGAGATCAGCAAAGGCGCATCTTTCGCTTCGTTGGGACAGTTTGTGGAAGGTATAGTAGCTGCTGACAATGAGGGTGACAATTATTATCAGAAATATTCGCTTGTGGACGGAACCGGAGAGCAGGCTACAGGAATAGTGATTTATAAGTCAGGCAACAATGATCTGAAAGTTGGAGACAAGATCAGGATAAGCCTTTCGAATGCAAAATACGATAACTATAGTGGTTTGCGTGAGATGATTTTTGACGGCAACGCAGATATAAAGGTCCTCGAGA
>DVIL01000018.1 GCA_018711305.1 Candidatus Coprenecus stercorigallinarum | reverse complement strand
CATCGCAGTGGCCCTCCACCTCTTCCACGAGGAGAACGATGCACACGACCATGAGAGTCTCACCATCACCATGAGCCATACCGACAGGAGCTACTCGCCCTGGAGCTCAAAGATTTACACACTCCGCCAGGTACCCACACTTAAAAAGAACCAAAGATAACAATACAGACCATGAAAGAATATAAACTCAAAATCAACGGCAATGACTACAATGTGGTCATCAATGATGTTCAGGAGTCGGTAGCTTCCGTAGAGGTAAACGGTTCCAACTTCAAGGTAGAGTTTGAGAAGCCCATCGTTAAACCTACCGCCATCAAAGTAGTGAAAACCGCAACCGCCGCTCCCGCTGTATCGGCAGCCGCTCCCAAACCCGCAGCCGCTCCCGCTCCTACAGCCGGCGGTACAACCGTATCCTCTCCCCTTCCCGGAGTCATTCTGGAAGTGTGCGTGAAGGAAGGCGACACCGTAAAGAACGGCCAGAAGATTATGGTCCTCGAGGCCATGAAGATGGAGAACGTTGTAGAGGCCACAGCCGACGGCGTAATAAAGAGTATTAAAGTCAACAAAGGCGACTCTGTAATGGAAGGAACGCCCTTAGCTATTATAGGATAGTATGATTGGTGAAAATTTAAGACAATTCTGGCAGTATACCGGATTTGCGAATTTCGAGTGGACATATCTGCTGATGATCTGCATCGGCCTTGTGTTCATCTACCTCGCAATCAAGAAGGAGTGGGAGCCCATGCTGCTCGTTCCTATCGGATTCGGTATCATCATCGGCAACATCCCCCTCTTCCCCGGCCTGTCGGTCGGCATATACGAGGAAGGCTCTGTGCTGAACATACTCTACTATGGTGTGATCAAGGGCTTCTACCCGCCTCTGATCTTCCTCGGAATCGGTGCGATGACCGACTTCTCCGCCCTGATCTCCAACCCTAAGCTGCTGCTCATCGGAGCTGCCGCCCAGCTGGGTATCTTCGGAGCCTACACCGTGGCCCTCGCCCTCGGGTTCTCTCCCGCTGAGGCAGGTGCCATCGGTATCATCGGAGGTGCTGACGGTCCTACCGCCATCTTCCTCTCCTCGAGACTTGCCCCCGACCTCATGGGCGCCATCGCCGTGTCGGCATATTCCTACATGGCTCTGGTACCTGTGATCCAGCCTCCTATCATGAAGCTGCTGACCACCAAGAAGGAGAGACTCATCAGGATGAAGCCGCCCCGTCCGGTATCTCCTACAGAGAAGAAGATATTCCCTATCATCGGTTTCCTCGTAACTGCATTCATCGTGCCTTCCGGTATTCCTCTGTTAGGTATGCTCTTCTTCGGTAACCTCCTTAAGGAGAGCGGCGTTACCCGTCGTCTTGCAGAGACCGCACGCGGACCGCTGATCGACATCGTGACCATCCTCATCGGTCTGACCGTAGGATGCTCCACCCAGGCCGACAAGTTCCTGCAGCTGAAATCCGTGTACATATTCATCCTCGGAGCGTTCTCCTTCATGGTAGCTACCTTCGGCGGTGTGATGTTCGTGAAGATCTTCAACCTCTTCCTGAAACCCGGCAACAAGATCAACCCTCTCATCGGAAACGCCGGAGTATCCGCAGTACCGGACTCCGCCCGTGTGTCCCAGCTGGTGGGTCTGCAATACGACAAGACCAACCACCTGCTGATGCACGCCATGGGTCCGAACGTAGCCGGAGTGATCGGTTCTGCCGTAGCCGCCGGTATCCTGCTGGGATTCCTCGGTTAACAGGAGCAGAAGTATTAATTGTTCTATTAAAGTGCCACTCAAAAGGTGGCACTTTTTTTGTTTATACTATGATTTGTCAGAAAGATTTTCTACCTTTCGGAGAATTTAAAATAACACCGCATGGAAAACAAGCTCCAGGAACTCACAGACAAGCTCTACAATGAAGGGCTGTCCAAAGGAAAACAGGAGGCCGAAGCCCTCAAGGCCGCAGCTGCCCAGGAATACGAAAGAATCATTTCCGATGCCCGTAAAGAAGCCGACAGAATACTGGAGGCTGCACGCAAAGAGGCAGATGACCTGCGCACAAGAGTCGAAGGCGATATCCGTATGGCCTCTTCCCAGACCATCGCCGCTGTACGCCAGCAGATCGAGAATCTCATCATCACCAAGGCCACATCCGGCGCCGTCAGGCACAATCTCGAAGATACAGGCCTGATAAAATCCCTGCTTACTACCGTAGCAGAAGCTTTCAACGCCGCTGATCCGGTACCTGCCGGGCTTGATGTCATACTGCCCGCTTCCATGCAGAAAGAGATGGAAACATGGATTGGGGAAAAGGCCGCTTCTGTGATGAAGGAAGGCATCAGCGTCAGCTTCTCCAAACAGATTTCAGGCGGATTCAAGATCGGCCCGCACAACGGGGGCTACATGATCAGTTTCGCGGAAGAGGACTTCCAGAATATCCTTGCGGGATACCTGCGTCCCGCCACCCGCAAGCTCCTGTTCGGATAACCTGCATCAAACCGGTGACGATGAACAACTACCACTATATCATAGCGGGTCTGCCCGATCTTATGCCCGACTTTACGTCTGGTCAGTTCTCATACAGGGAGCTGGCCGGGTCTGTCCGAGAGCAGCTCTCGCCCAGAGACCGTCGCGCCGTGGACTGGCTCGAATTCGGAGCTGACACATCCCATCTCAACAGTCATTTTTACAGGGCGGCAGCAGCCAACCGCAATCAGTTTATCCGGTCTTGGTACGATCTTGACCGCAGGATACGGAACGCCCAGGCAAGATATCTTGCCCAAAAGGAAGGAACAGACCCGGGACTGTACACCGTCGGTGAAACAGAGTCCGTACAGGAATACTGGCCTGCCCTCCTTACGATATTCCAGCATCCGGACCTTTTCGAAAGGGAACATCTGCTGGACCGTTACCGCTGGGACAGGATTGCGGAGATGACCACTTTCCATTTTTTCGACATGGATGTCATTCTCGGCTTCCTGGCAAAGGCGATGATAGTCGAGCGATGGAACTCGCTTGACAGGAAGAAGGGAGCGGAACTGTTCCGCCGCTACGTGGATGAGGTCAGGGGTACTTTCAAGGGCATTGATTTTCAATAGACAATAAAATAACCGATATATGGATACTAGACACACAACAGGCAAAGTTACAGGTATCATCTCGAACCTGGTCACCGTAGAGGTAGACGGACCTGTCTCCCAAAACGAGATATGCTACATCTCACTGGGTGACGCCAGGCTCATGGCAGAGGTCATCAAGGTGACCGGCCGCCGGGCCTCCGTGCAGGTGTACGAGAGCACCCGCGGTCTAAGGTGCGGAGACAAGGTCGAATTCCAGGGTCACATGCTCGAGGCGACTCTCGGCCCCGGCCTGCTGTCCAGTAACTTCGACGGACTGCAGAACAATCTGGCCACGATGGAGGGAGTATTCCTCAAACGAGGAGAGTACACAGCCCCGATCGATGCGGACCGGGAATGGGACTTCACCCCTATCGCCTCACCGGGAGACGATGTGGCCGCTGCCGACTGGCTCGGAGAGGTCAAGGAGGGATGGCTGCCCCACAAGATTATGGTACCATTCTCATTTTCCGGCACATACAAAGTAAAATCCATTGTCAAGGCCGGAAAATGCAAAGCCGGTGACACCATCGCCGTTCTTACCGACAGTGCCGGAGAAGACCATCCTGTATCCATGATCCAGAAATGGCCGGTAAAGGTAGCCGTCACGGCATATCGCGAAAAACCGCGTCCCTGGCGCATTATGGAGACGGGTGTCAGGTGCATAGACACTTTCAACCCTATCGCCGAAGGTGGAACGGGCTTTATTCCCGGACCTTTCGGCTGCGGCAAGACCGTACTCCAGCACGCCATAGCCAAGCAGGGTGAAGCCGACGTGATAGTCATGGCCGCATGCGGAGAGAGGGCCAACGAGGTGGTGGAGATCTTCACAGAGTTCCCCGAACTGGTCGACCCCCGTACCGGACGTTCCCTGATGGAAAGGACCACGATTGTCTGCAACACCTCCAACAT
>DVIL01000017.1 GCA_018711305.1 Candidatus Coprenecus stercorigallinarum | reverse complement strand
CCATCATGAAGAGGTTGAGATGCTCTCGCTGATATCACCTATAGTTCTTGTTGGAGATGCAATTTCCGGTGCACGTCCCGGAGCCCGTAGGGAGGTAATCGAGTCTTACATAAAGAGACTGAAGGACATGGAAGCTATAGCCCTGTCTTATCCAGGAGTGACCAAGACCTATGCCATCCAGGCCGGACGTGAGCTCAGGGTCATCGTCGGTGCTGACCAGGTGTCCGATGCTGAGTCGGAGATGCTTTCCAACGAAATTGCCAAGAAGATCCAGAATGAGATGGTATACCCCGGACAGGTAAAGATTACGGTTATACGTGAGACCCGTTCAGTAGCTTTTGCGAAATAATGATAAATAAAGTGAGGCAGGCTGTCGCCGTTCTGCTGTTTCTGTCCTTGTTCCTGTCAGTCTCATGCACAAAGGCATTGAGAGGTGAAGGCCCTCCCGAGAATCTTGCAGGCACTGTGTGGGTAGGGACCAATGAGGCCAGGGGTGAGATTCTCGAGTTCAGCTTTGGAACTGATATGGCTTCTTTTACCCTTGGGGATGACGGTTCTTCAGTCGAGACCGGAGAAGTGAAGTTGCTTTTTACGTCACCGGTCAATGGGGAACAGGAACTGAGGGATACGGTCAGCTATAGCGGACACTATTCCTATTCCCGCTGGCCCTCTTCACTCAAAGGGGATGTATATCATGGTGATGTATCATTTACACTGACAGATCTGGAAACCGGAGCTGCACGCCAGGCCGGGATGACATTCCATAATATGAGATTCTATTTCGTGTTCAGAGACAGTTCGGGAGCCTGGCCGACAGACCTTGCAGAGGATTCCGGGGTCAACAGCGGACAGTGATGATATCATTCCATTCGGTAGTATAACAGGGAGACAGGTGCTCCCTGTTCATTTTTATACCCGCAAGGGACTGGGATGCAACTCCTATGGTGTTCCGTCCCTCGCGACGGTTTATGCTGTCCATTACACTCATGAGGCGTGAATGTCTGTCACGGTCCACTTCATCGAAAAATGACATCTGTACTTTGTCTGACGGGATGATGTCCCCCAGCATCACGCCGGCCCTTTTATACCCGTAGCCCTCGCGGAACATTTCACTGACGGAGCGCATTACCCCGGTGTTGATCTCCAGGGTGCTGTCTGTGGCTGTGGGAAACTGAACAATGCGGCTTTCGAACTGATCCCTGCCGCTTCCTCTGTGGAAGCGGTTGGTCATGATGAATACGGTGACATTGCCGCAGCATGAATGCTGTTTTCTCAGTTTTTCCACGGCCATGGAGCAGAACATTGAGACCTGTGCGGACAGATCGTCCAGATCTGTTATCTCCTTGGCGAATGTCCTGGAGATCATAATCTGTTTTTTCGCCTGGACTGTATCCTCGAAGCTGATGCAGGGGATGCCGTGGAGTTCCTGCCACGTCCGGACTCCCCCTATGCCCATCTCCGCATTGACCCAGGCCTCGTCCTTCATGTAGAACTCGTAAGCCGTTTTCATTCCGAAATAGCCCTTGAAGCGCTTGGAGTAGCGTCTGCCTATGCCCCAGATGTCCTCTATGGGAAATTTCTTCAGGACCTTCTCCACATCCTGCTGACGGTACATCCAGCAGCCTCCTTTCGTGGCAGGGTACTGTTTGCAGAGCTTTGAGGCTATTTTCGCCAGGGTCTTGGTGGGAGAGACGCCTACGCTTACGGGGATGCCGGTGCAGCGGCGGCATTCTCTGGACACGGTCTTGGCCCAGAGGTCGAAGTCTGTGTCTGGGTTCATGCCCGTCAGGTCGATGAATGACTCGTCAATGGAATAGACCTCGATAGCCGGGGCAAAGCGGGAGATGGTCTGTTGGACGCGGCGGGACATGTCTCCGTAGAGGGCGAAGTTGGAAGAGAAAATGGTGACGGCTCCGGACTCTATGAGGGGACGGAACTCGAACATAGGTTGTCCCATCTTGATTCCAAGGTGCTTGGCTTCGTTGGAGCGGGCTATGGCGCAGCCGTCGTTGTTGGACAGTACGACTACCGGTCTGCCCTCGAGGTCGGGGCGGAAGACCCGCTCGCAGCTGACGAAGAAATTGTTGCAGTCGGCTAAGGCGTACATGACAGATACCTCAGACTTTCTTTATGACATAACGGACTATGCCCCAGATGGTAAGGTCATCCCCTTCGCGGACCGTTATGGCCTTGTATCTGGGATTGGAAGGCAAGAGGGTGATGCAGCCATCGCTGATTTTCAGCCTTTTGACGGTGAACTCCCCGTTGATGAAGCACACGGCTATGGCTCCGTCGCGAGGCTCCTCTGACTTGTCCACGACCAGGATGTCCCCGTCGCGTATGCCGTCTCCTTCCATGCTGTCCCCGCTGACCCTGGCAAAGAATGTCGATGCCGGATTCTTGACGACCAGCCTGTTGATGTCCAGAGCCGTCCCTGGAATGTCCTCGGCAGGAGAGGGAAAGCCCGCATGGATGGACTCGAAGAGCCTGGTAGGCTGTTGCTTTTCGTCGGACTCCGAACTGTCGGAGCGGGATATGGTATCCTCTTTATCCATTTGTAAACCTTCCTACTGCAGCTTGGCCAGGAACTTGTCCACCTTGATGATGAACCGCTCGTGGGTACCATTGGCTATTTCGCCCTTGGAGTCGCTGGCTGTCACATCGAAGACCAGGCGGCGGCCGTCAATCTCCTTGAGTGTGGCTTTGGCAGTGATGGTCTCACCTATCGGGGAAGCCTTGATGTGCGCGATGTCAATCTTTGTACCTACAGTCGAGAGACCCTCTTCGAGTAGGTCATTCACCGCATGGCAGGCGGCCATTTCCATATATGCCACTACGGCCGGGGTAGCGAATACGTCCAGTGCGCCGGACCCCATATGCGAGGCGCAGTTCTCCTTGCATACTTTCGTTGTCGATGTGCCGGATATACCGACCTTGATATCATTTGTTGCCATTTAGTTTGTTATTTGTTAATCTGATAAAAATCCAGCAGTCGAAAAGACCAGGCCCTCCCACCGCTCCGCGGCGGGCCCCTCCCTCTAGAGCCGAGGGCGGCTAGTCTTTTCTCGTTGCTGGATTTTTATCAACGAACGTTAATGTGCCGCAAATTTATAAAAAAACACAGAACTTCCGCACCGACATCCGTGTCCGGCATCCACCCTGACACCCGTGTCAACTCCGCTGACTTCTGCACCCAATGCCACAACGGCAACAATCACCTGTACTCCTTCGGAAGGAGTGCCTCTTTCCCGCAAAATCCCTACTCCTTCGGAAGGAGTAATGGACGATCCCCCTCGCTACAGATACCAGAAAGCCACCTTCGCCGTACACCTTCCCTATTACTCCTTTGGAAGGAGTCTTCATTTCCCGTGTATTCTCCACTCCTTCCGAAGGAGTATGGGACGCACACCCTCGCTACAGACTCCAGAAAGCTACTTTCGCCATAAATCTTCCCCGTACTCCTTCCGAAGGGGTAAACCGGATATAATCCAGCAGGCGGAAGATCGGATCCTCCCTCTGGAGCCGAGGGCGGCCAGTCTTTTCTCGTGGCTGGATTGTTATAAAGAACGTAAAATAATAAAAACAGCTAAAAGTTGCACTTAATCTTTTTCTGTTTTCGGTTATTGACAAGAGGTAATTTTGTGGCAAAATCAGATACTATGGGGATATTGTAAAAAACTATCCGCAATAATACCCCCTGGGTGCGACAAGAAGCCTCTCCTAATTCCACTATACATTTTAGTTGAATTAAAAAATCCTGATAATCAGAATGTCTGTAAAATCGCAAAATGTTAAGAGCCCTTAAAATGCCCCTTTTTAGAGATATTTCCGTCCTCCTTACATTTTTATGATTTTGGAAATTATTGACAGTCAGAGAACTGCGGCGTAACGAAAATGTATAGTGACAAGTAGGGCCGCAGGATTTAACGAAAGTATTGCTTTTCTGTCTTCGACGTTATTCAATTTATCGAGGGGTAAGTTTACGGATAATCATATTGGAAAACAAGTCGGAGCAAGACAAAATCGTGCGCCTGAGAGGGCAGGATGTCATCCTGGACTTTGCGGTGGCGGAGATTTACGGAGTAGAGACGCGTGAGATAAATCAGGCAGTCAGAAATAATCCTCGTAAATTTCCTGAAAATTACATTATCAATCTTGATTATCAGGAGCTTGCTGATTTGCGATCAAATTTTTTGATTGCAAATAGTCCCAAAAGCCGTACTTTGCCAAAAGCGTTTACGGAAAAGGGCCTGTATATGCTGGCGACTATTCTGAAGGGGGATAAGGCGATAGAGGCGACCATCTCGATTATAGAGGCGTTCTCCAAGCTGCGGGAGCTGTCGCGGACAATAGGTGAGCTGTCGGCTAGTCCGGACAAATATGTGCAGAATGTTGCTTCCTTCATTTAACGAATTTACTTCGTGGTGCATAGGAGAGAAAGACCTGCCTGTAAATCAGATTATTACAAAACACACTGCACATCCGCCCACTTTTGAGATTGGCCAAATGTGCGGCAGTTTTTGCAGACTGTTGATTTTCAGGATATTGAAAAAGAAAGTGCACCACGAAGTAAATTCGTTCAAAGTGCACTCAGGCCGCCCCCTGCGCAGTACCTTCTGAGCGTGGCTTGAGGACAGCTGCCGGTCATTCTGTAAAATGTCCGATACGGTCAATTACGGACACCATCATACTGTGGGCATTGGGATCCTGCGGATGCGATAAGGTTGATAGATGAAGCAGATCTGGTGTCAGAAGAGCAGATGATATGAGGGGTAAATTTGCAGATATTAAAATAAAGGAGATGTGCCAAAATCTGCATTTCGACACACCTCCCTTTCGGTTTGCTTTAGCGCGGATTAGCGGACTTTGACTACAGCGTCCATGCCGACCTTGATGGCCTGCTCATTCATCGGGATGAGGTTGTGGTGACGGGGAGGGAGGGACTTCTTGAGTCCGGCTGTCACGTTCTCCATCTTCACGATGGGCTTCACTTTCAGGAAGGCTCCGAGGACGATCATGTTGTAGGCCTTGGCATTGCCCAGTTTGGCTGCCTCGTCTGCGGCATCTATCTTGTAGATGGAGATGTCGGTGCGGGTGGGGTGGTGGGTGATGCCGTTGGGGTCATAGACGAGCAGTCCGCCCGGTTTTACGCGGGACTCGAACTTGTCGAGGGACTGCTGGTTGAGGATGATGGCGGTGTCGAACTTGCTCAGGATGGGGGAGCTGATCTTCTTGTCGCTGAGGATTACGCTCACGTTGCAGGTACCGCCGCGCATTTCAGGGCCGTATGAGGGCATCCATGCCACTTCCTGGTCCTGCATGATACCGGAGTAGGCCAGAATCTTGCCCATGGAGAGGACACCCTGTCCTCCGAATCCTGCTATGATGATTTCTTCTTTCATTTCTGTATTATAATTTTAATTTGATTGAAAAATCTCAAAAGTATTTTCAATTTGTTTCATAAAAGGAGGAATTTCAAGGAATGCGCAATCCCGAACACCGGAGTTTACTTCCGTAAATGAGGATGTGAGGGATAAGCATGACGCAGAAATTACCCTTTTATGGAACAAATCAGCGGTCTTTCATGTCGCCCAGGGGATAGAAGGGGAACATATTCTCCTCCATCCACTTGTTGGCCTCTACGGGAGTGACTTTCCAGCCGGAGTTGCAGGTGCTGACAACCTCTACGAAGGAGGTGCCCTTGTGCATCATGGAGTTCTCGAATGCCTTGCGGATGGCTTTCTTGGTCTTGCGTACGGCGGCGGGGTTCTGCACGGACTGACGGGTCACGTAGCAGGTGCCTTCGAGCTGGGCGATGAGCTCGGTAATCTTGAGGGGATAACCGTTGAGCTCGGCCTTACGTCCGTAGGGAGTGGTGGCTGTAACCTGTCCCAGCAGGGTGGTAGGGGCCATCTGACCTCCTGTCATACCGTAGATGGCATTGTTGATGAAGATGATGACTATGTTCTCTCCGCGGTTGCAGGCGTGCATTACCTCGGCGGTTCCGATGGAAGCGAGGTCGCCGTCACCCTGATATGTGAACACGTATTTGTCGGGCATGAGCCTCTTGGTGGCTGTCGCGAGGGCGGGGGCACGTCCGTGGGCTGCCTGCTGCCAGTCGATGTCCAGGTAGTTGTATGCGAATACGGAGCATCCTACGGGAGAGATACCGATGGTCTTGTCCTGGATGCCCATTTCCTCGATGACCTCGGCTATTACCTTGTGCACTACGCCATGGGAGCAGCCGGGGCAGTAATGGAGGATATTGTCTTTAAGTACGGGGGTTTTGCCGTAAACCTTGTTCTCAGGTTTGATTATTTCGTTAATGTCCATCATAATTGCCTTTTGTTACATAGTTTTCTTGAAGACTTCCAGGATCTCCTCGGGGTCAGGAATCATACCGCCCTGACGGCCGTAGAAGTTTACAGGGATGCGTCCGTTGACTACCAGTCTGATGTCCTCGACCATCTGTCCTGCGTTGAGCTCGAGGGAGAGGATATTCTTGAGCTGGGGTACGAGTGAGTCGATTTCCTTCTTGGGGAAAGGGTAGAGGGTGATGGGACGCAGCAGTCCGAGGCGTATGCCTTCCTCGCGTGCCAGCTCCACTACCTTCTCGCCGATACGGGACATACAGCCGAAGGCTACGATCAGATACTCGGCGTCGTCTGTCATGTAGGTCGAGTAGCGGACCTCGTTGGCCTCGATCTCGGCGTACTTCTTCTGGAGCTTGATGTTGAAGTTCTCCTGTACCTGAGGGTCGAGAGCAAGGGATGTGATGGTGTTGCCGTGGCGGCCCGTGTTGCCGATGGTTGCCCATGAGTCGCACAGGGCGCGGATCTCCTCGTCTGTACGGCGGGGCTTGGCGGGACGGAGTTCCACCTTCTCCATCATCTGTCCGATGACACCGTCACCGAGAATAATGGCAGGGTTGCGGTATTTGAAGGCAAGGTCAAATGCTTCGCCTACAAAGTCGTACATGTCCTGAGCGGATGCGGGGGCGAGTACGATGGGATGGTAGTCACCGTGTCCGCCTCCCTTTACGGTCTGGAAGTAGTCTCCCTGGCTGGGCTGGATGGTTCCCAGACCCGGACCGCCGCGCATTACGTTCACTACGACGCAGGGCAGCTCGGCTCCGGCGATATAGCTCAGACCCTCGCACATGAGGCTGATTCCCGGGCTGGAAGAGGAGGTCATTACCTTCTTTCCGCAGCAGGCACCGCCGTATACCATGTTGATGGATGATGTCTCACTCTCGGCCTGGAGCACTACCATACCGGTGGTCTCCCAGGGCTGTACTTTCATAAGGGTTTCCATCACCTCTGACTGAGGGGTGATGGGGTATCCGAAATAACCGTCGCAGCCGCAGTCGATGGCTCCGAATGCGATGGCCTCGTTACCTTTCATAAGAATCTTTTCTGCCATATTCTCAAAATTTAGATTTTAACACGATAAACAGTGATAACTGAATCAGGGCATACGGTCGCGCAGTTGGCGCAGCCTATGCATTTCTCGGGATTGACCAGAGAAAGGAAGTTGTAACCTCTGCCGTTGACCTCATGGGAGAGGGCAATGGCGCCGGTGGGGCAGTTGACTACGCATACTCCGCAGCCCTTGCACCTTTCTTTGTCTACTACAATAGCTCCTTGTGTTGCCATAAAATTAGTGTTTGTTATTGGTTGAAATTTAAAAATCCGAATGCTGCCACCACCTCTTTGCTGATATAGTCCCAGCGGAGGATGATGCCTATGATGAGCAGCAGACCTATCCAGATGAATCCTTTGGTTGTGGAGGTCTGCTCAGAATACCAGTTCTTCAGTTTTTTGAAAGGGTTGTTCATTTCTGCTGTCAGTTTACTTGGCTGAGTCTGATTTTTCAATCCTTATGCGGGCATCAACGGCAGTGACCGATTTGGAATTGCCGAGAAGGGGGTTGATGTCCATCTCGTATATCTCCGGTGCGGCTGCGCACAATGCGGATACGCGGCGGATGACTTCATTGAACAGTACCAGATTCACACCCTCCTTACCGCGGACTCCCTCGAGTAGTTTTATGGCCCTCAGGCCGCGGATCATCTCGTCGGCCTCGACCTTGGATACAGGGGAGAGGGAGTAGCTTATGTCGTGGAGAGCTTCCACGTATATTCCGCCCAGTCCGCAGAGAATCAGATGACCGAACTTTTCCTCCCTTTTTGCACCTACAAATACTTCGGTGCCGCTGAGCATGGGCTGCAGCAGGACTCCGGTTGCGTCCTTGATGCGCATCATGCGGTAAAATTCAGAGGTAAGGGTATTGTCATCGGTAATGTTCAGGGAAACTCCTCCGACATCGGACTTGTGGATGGGGCCGACGACTTTCATGACGACCGGATATTTTATTTCCTTGGCGGCTTCGATGGCATCGCCAAGTTCGCTTACCACATATTCGCGGCTGCGGTTGATGCCGGCTGCATCGAGCAGAAGCTGAACCTGGTCAGGAGCCAGATATCCGTTGTCATTCGAATCGATTACATCCCGTATCATCTTCTTGTCCACAGGAGGGAGTGTGCATCCGTCTATGGGTTTGGGCCTGTTCATTATCTTGACGATGGCCGAGCCGAGGGCCACTTCGTCCGGAAAACTGATGAAGCCCTTGTCGTGGAAGGCCTTGATTTCATCATGGGCGTTGACCACTGATGGAAGAACCGGATAGATAGGTTTCCGTGAGGCCCTGATCTTTTCCCCGATGAGGTCATAGACGTCGTAGACAGTGGTGAGTCCGGGATTGCCGAAGATGATGGTGATGGCGTCCACATCGAAGTCATTCTCGCAGGCATCCAAAATGTAGCCGAGCTGTTCGGCAGTGCCGGTTGCGAGAAAATCGATAGGGTTAGCCGTGGACGAGCCGATGTACAGTCTGCCGAGGAGTTCCTCTGCCTTCGGACCAGACAGGCGGGGTATCTCGATGCCGTTGGAGGAAAGTACGTCAGTCTGCATGACAGCAGGGCCTCCGGCGTGTGTGACGATACCGACCTTGCGTCCCTTAGGCTCCGGGTACATCATTGCCGCGGCAACGGTTACGAGTTCTGTACGGCTGTAGCATCTTACGATACCGGTTTTGCGGAACAAGGCGTTGACAGCCTTGTCAGGAGATGCCATGGCACCCGTGTGGGAGGATGCGGCGCGGCTTCCGGCCTCGCTGTAGCCTGCCTTGATGGCTGCGATCTTCGCTCCTTTGGCGATGAGCGACCTGGCGTGTTTCGCAAGTTTGGCAGGGTCGTTCATGCTTTCGATGTAGAGCATGATGACAGGAGAGCTCTTCCCGTGCTCGTAATTCTCGTCCATGTACTCGAGGGCGTCCTCGACTCCTATCTGGGCGCAGTTGCCGACGGAAAATACCTGGTTGAAATGCAGTCCGAGCTGCATGGCGGCCTCAAGTATGAATACGATGGTGGCTCCGGAACCGGAAATGAGAGTGGCTCCGAGAGGATTTATCTTGGGAACGGGCTGGATGAAAGCTCCTATGTAGTGATGAGTCATGACTCCGACGCAGTTGGGGCCTATGAGCGCGGTGTTCGTGGAGTTGCAGACTTCTGCAATCTTCCTTTCCCATACGGCTCCTTCCTCGCTGTCTTCCTTGAAACCTGCCGACAGGATGATAATGGCCTTGCAGGCTTTCTTGTTGCATAGAGTCTCCACTGTGGCCAGACACATTCTGGCAGGAATGGCGAGAATGGCGCAGTCCACCGAGGGGATCAGCTCTACGTCCCTGTAGGATTTGACTCCCTGGGCTGTGTCGCACTTGGGGTTGACGACATACAGATCTCCGGAATAACGGGTGTTCAGAAGATTTTTGAGGGTGGCTCCACCCGGCTTGTGGACATCGTCCGAACCGCCGACGACCACGATGCTTTTAGGGGCAATTAACTCTTTTGTTATCATTGTTTGCGTTTTTCTGCTTACATTCTGCAAATATACTAATTTTATACCAAAAATAAGCATCCTGCTTATAATATTTAATGTCAGGTACGGCCTTTCGTAAAAATTTAAAATCTTTGTAAAAAAATCCGATTTTCGTCCGTTTCTTATTATCTTTGCTATTTAAGACAGATGTGAAAATGGATAGCATAAAAGGAAATCTGATGCTGCGGAATGTCCTTCTCGAGGGTGTGACGCAGGATATTTATATAAAGGAAGGGGTAATATCCGCAATAGGTTCCGGCCTGCGTTGCGAGGATGGGGACAAGGTGCTCGACGGACACGGCATGACTGTTCTGCCTGCCTTTGTGAATATGCACACCCATTCCGGAATGACCCTTTTCCGCGGGATATGCGAAGATATGCCTCTGAGTGCATGGCTCGATTCTGTATGGAAGGCCGAGACCGCTCTGGATCCGGACCTGATCTATTGGGGAACCCGTCTGGCATGTCTGGAAATGATAAGGACGGGTACGGCGGTTTTTGCGGATATGTACTGGAATATTGACGTGGCGGCCAGGGCTGTAAGTGACAGCGGAATGAGGGCTTTGCTGACATACTGTTTCCTGGATGGCGGGGATACCGGCAAGCAGATGGCCCAGAGGGAGGAATGTTCCCGTATGTACGATATTTCGCGGAGCTGGCCTTCCCGTGTCATGTTCGGGGTGTCAATTCATGCCCACTATACGGTTTCGGACGGCAATATGCTTTGGGCTGCGGATTTTGCACGGAGCCGCTCGCTCCGTCTGCATACCCATCTTTCGGAGACGCTTCCGGAAAACGAGAAACATCTGGCCCGCTATGGCATTACACCGGCCAGGCGTCTGTCGGACATGGGACTGCTTGGACCGGACCTGATTGCAGCACATGCGCTGTGGCTCGGTGATGAGGACGTGCGTCTGCTCGGCGGGTCGGGTACGACCGTGGTCCATAATATCAATTCCAATCTCAAACTGGCTTCCGGATACCGTTTCCTGTACAACGAACTCAGGGATGCCGGAGCGAATGTGACTATGGGAACAGACGGAGCAGGCTCATCCAATAATCTCGATTTGCGGGAGTCGCTCAAGACTGCGGCGCTGATGCAGAAGGCGTGGAGGAATGATCCTGCAGCACTGCCTCTGGACGAACTGATGGCGATGGGTACTGTGAACGGGGCCAGGGGACTCGGCCTGCACAGCGGTGTCGTGGAGGAAGGGGCTTTGGCTGATCTTATCCTTGTCGATACGGATTCTCCGGCTTTCGTACCAGGTTACAGCTTCAGGTCCGATTTCATATATTCCGCAAACTCCTCCTGCATAGATACTCTTATATGTGACGGCCGTGTGCTGATGCAGGGAGGGCACGTGGATGGGGAAGAGGAGGTTCTGGATATGGCCCGCAGGGAGGCCAGGCGATTCTATCTCAAGATAAACGCAAAATAAACCAACAAGAATATGGATGCAAGAATGAATGCAATCACCGAGGCGACCGGGTATATGCAGACCCGGCTCGGAGGACGCCGTCCCCAGGTGGGTATAATCCTGGGAAGCGGATTGGGAAAACTGGCGGACAGGATAGAGGATCAGCTCGTAATTCCATACACCGAAGTTCCTGGCTTTGTCAGGTCCACCGCCATGGGCCACAAGGGCAATTTCATATCAGGGACTCTCGGAGGAAAGCAGGTGCTGGCAATGCAGGGCCGTTTCCACTATTATGAGGGATATACGATGGACAAGGTGACCTTACCGGTACGGGTGATGGTACGTCTTGGCATCAGTGCCCTTTTTGTCTCAAATGCGGCCGGGGGTGTGAACTTCGGTTTCAAGGTCGGGGATCTCATGATTATCCAGGACCATATCAACAAGCTGCCCAATCCCCTGATAGGCCCGAATCTGGATGAGTTCGGCCCACGCTTTCCTGACATGACCCGTCCTTATGATCCCAAGCTGATAGCCATGGCTGAAGAGATTGGCCGCGAGAAGGGTATCGTGCTCAAGAAGGGTGTGTATCTGGCTGGCACGGGTCCGAGTTACGAGACACCGTCCGAATATAAGTATTTCAGAATGATAGGCGCTGATGCCATAGGAATGTCCACTATTCCGGAGGTGATAGTGGCAAGGCACAGTTCGGTGCCCGTATTCGGAATGTCAGTGATAACGAACGAGGCCCATGACGATTATGCCGAGGACTTCGAGAACAACGGTGATGATGTGGTAAGGGCGGCCGATGCTGCAGCCGACCGTATGACTGCCATATTCACAGCATTGATAGAGAGACTTTAGAGGTGGAACTGGACGGATTATTCAAGTATGACTGTGTTGCCTTGTCTTCCGGAGGGGACGGGGTGGTGGTCCTCGACCAGACTCTGTTGCCATGGGAGGAGCGTTTTCTGGTGCTCAGGGATGAATATCAGGTCTATGAGGCTATTGCAAGACTTCGTGTCCGCGGAGCGCCGGCGATAGGTGTGGCAGCCGCCTATGGACTCTATGTTGCATTCCGCAGGAAGGCGGTGCAGCGTGATTTCAAACCGGATGAGGCATCCAGGGTTTTTCACGGGATCAAGGATATGCTTTGTTCCTCGAGACCTACTGCAGTCAATCTCTCTGCGGCTCTTGAAAGGATGGGGGTATGCTTCGATTCTCTTTCCGGGCATCCCCTGGAGCAGGTATTGGAAGCCCTGCGTGCCGAAGCGGAGTCGATTAAGGCCGAAGATGTGGCTATGTGCCGTGCAATAGCGGAGTATGGTGCCGGGCTTATCGGCCGTGCAGGAATGGGAATACTGACCCACTGCAATGCAGGACACTATGCCGTATCCCGTTATGGTACAGCCCTGGCCCCGATATATCTTGCCCACAGTCGCGGACTTGCTCCGAGAGTATATGCGGATGAGACGAGACCGCTGATGCAGGGAGCCCGTATCACAGCCTTCGAGCTGCAGAAAGCGGGGGTGGATGTGACTCTGCTCTGCGACAATATGGCATCTTCCCTCATGTACTCCCACAGGATAGACATGGTGTTTACCGGCTGCGACCGTGTCGCAGCCAACGGTGATACTGCCAATAAGATAGGTACCAGCGCTCTGGCTATTCTCGCCGCTTATTACGGCATACCTTTCTACATTCTGGGCCCTACCTCCTCGATAGACCCCGGAACCGCATCAGGAGCCGATATACCCGTCGAGCAGCGTGACCCTTCCGAGGTGACCGATCTGTATTTCGAGCGCCGGATCGCTCCTTCCGGAGTCAAAGTGTACAATCCGGCCTTTGATATAACTCCGGCATCCCTGATCGCCGGCATAGTGACGGAAAAGGGTATTTTCCGGCCGCCATACGATTTTTCCAACCTGAAACTTAATGAGAATGCAGTATGATAAAGAATCTTGTTTTCGATCTCGGCGGGGTGATCGTACCCCTGAACCGCATGGCCTGTATACGGGCCTTCAACGATGTGGTGGGATATAAGGATTTCGGGGACGTGCTTCGCTCTTACCGGCAGGTCGGCTATTTCGAGAAATTCGAGACAGGCCGCATAACTGCTCCGGTGTTCCGAGACATCATCCGCTCCCACTCGGTGACGGTGGCTCCGGACGGAAAGCCGAGGACAGTGACGGACAGTCAGATAGATTATTCTCTCAACTGCTTTCTCGGCGAAATCCCGCAGGAAAGGATAGATGCCCTTCTGCATTTCAGGCAGAGTTACCGGATGCTGCTGCTGAGCAATACAAATCCGATCGGGATGGGATATTGCCGCAAGCTGTTCAGAAACAAAGGCTATGATGCGAAGGAGATCTTCGAGAAACTGTATCTGTCATATCAGATGAAGGTGGCGAAGCCTGATCCGCTTATCTTCAGGAAGATGATAGATGATTCGGGGATAGTGCCGGAAGAGACGCTGTACATAGACGATTCCCCGGCAAATACCGATGCTGGCAGAGCTCTCGGTTTCCACGTGGTGCTCTTCAATTCCAAAGACAACCTTTATGGGAAGATTTCTGAGTATCTCGAGCGGGAGCAACGGTAACTGTTACTACATAGGGAATGAGCGTACGGCCCTGATTGTGGATGCCGGAGTGGGTTTCCGGACTCTCAAGTCGAGGCTTGCCGGAGCCGGTGAGGATGTGTCGTCGGTGGAGATGATATTCGTCACGCACGATCATGTGGATCATATCAGGGGTCTGGCATCCGTGGCCGGGAAGCTGTCGGTACCTGTCTATGCTACGGCCAGGCTGCATGATGCATTGTCCCACCACAAGGCCGTGGGACCTGGGCTTTCAGGTTCGAGAAGGGTGCTCCGTGCGGGGTTCGAGTCAGAGATGAGGGGGGTAAGGTGTACGGGATTCGAGGTTCCCCATGATGCGACGCAGACCCTTGGATACCGGATTGATTTTTTCGGTACACGTTTTGTATTCATGACCGACCTCGGTTATGTTCCGGACTATGCCTATGAGTACTGTGCATCCGCCGATTATGTGATAATCGAGTCCAATTATGATATCGACATGCTGATGGGAGGCAGTTATCCTCCTGACCTGAAGGCCCGTATTATGAGTGAATGCGGGCATCTCAGCAACGAAGCATGTGCATCGGCTGTCCGCCGTATCTGGCATCCCGGCCTGAAGGGGGTGTTCCTGTGCCATCTTAGCAAGGACAACAATACGGCCGGACTGGCCTATGACTCTTCTTTACGGGCACTGGCCTCGATAGGTATCTCTGTGCCGGAGGATTTGCGTCTGGAGTGCCTGCCCCGGTCCGACGTGTTTTCCATGGAGTTCTGAATAAAAAAAGTTGCGGAGAATTTCCCCGCAACTTTTTCTTTCATTATGTATCCCTCTTCTAAAAGAGATAACGGATGCTCAATGCTATACCTCCCTGATACAGACCGAAGGAGTTGAATCCCACTCCTCCGTTGTGGAAATGAGGGCCGATCAGAGGACGCCAGTCTATGGACAGGTTCATGGGGAACCAGAAGTTGTATTCCACTCCGATACGTCCCGCAACGCCTACATATCCGGAAACATTGTTGAATCCATACATACCACCGCCGGCTCCGACTCCTGCGTACCAGTTCCATGTACCCTTTTCCTGCCATGAGGATATGGGGAAAATCCAGTCGTAGGTGGCTGCAGCCTCGATGCCGTAGAATCCGGGCAATCCGAAATCGATATCAAGCATATTGCTTCCGAGAGAGTGCTGGTAGTTGAGTTCAAGACCATAACCGATCCTGCCTCCGATTGCGCGGGGTTGCGCGTAGACTGCCGCGGCAGTGAACAGGGCGATGGCAAAAATGATAAACTTCTTCATTTTGTTAAACATTTATTGATTAAAAGTATGTTACTGATGATGCTTCTATTTCGGATATGATGGAGTTGGCTACCCGGCTGGCTCCGAAACGGAGAAGGGAAGGGTTAAGCCATTCCTTGCCGAGTACGGTTTCCACTATTGCGTAGTATACGGCAGCATCCTTGGCCGAGGATATGCCTCCGGCAGGCTTGAATCCGATACGCCGTCCGGTCCTGGCGTAGAATTCCTGGATGCATCCGCACATTACAATGGCTGCGAAAGGCGTTGCGGCGGGCTCCATCTTGCCGGTGGAGGTCTTGATGAAATCCGCACCTGACTCCATGGCAAGGAAAGAGGCTTCCCGTATCATCCCGCTGTCGGGAAGGGCGCCTGTTTCGAGTATTACTTTCAGGACAGCTCCTCCTACGGCCTCCCTGACCGCTTTTATTTCTTTTTCACATGCAACCATGTTACCGTCGAGGAAACTGTTGAGTGCAAGCACTATGTCAACTTCATCAGCACCTTGCTCCACGGCCATACGGCTTTCCATCACCTTTACCTCGGTGAAGCTCTGGGAAGAGGGGAAGCAGCCTGCGACTACTGTAGTGTGGACTCCCGGTACGGACAGTGTATCCTTGACGGTCCTTGCAAAATTGGGATATACGCAGATGGATGCCGGG
This sequence comes from Candidatus Coprenecus stercorigallinarum, assembly GCA_018711305.1. GTDB lineage: Bacteria > Bacteroidota > Bacteroidia > Bacteroidales > UBA932 > Coprenecus > Coprenecus stercorigallinarum. The sequence continues at coordinate 10,993 of DVIL01000017.1, read as the reverse complement.
AGGGGATACTCCGGGAAGTGCTTCTGGAAGTCGTTTACTTTTCCTGTGAGTCTGCGTATGCTTGAAGGGGTGTCGGTGGATTTCAAGGAAGTCAGGTCGGTCATGCTCAGACATGCCTTGAGGACTTCCGGGGTCATCCAATGGCTGAGATTGTCATGGATGGCTTTTATCCTGTTTTCGATTACGTCCATTTACTCTTTGTTTTTGGTGTCTATCAGGATCGTGACGGGACCGTCGTTGACTATGGTCACCTTCATATCCGCACCAAAGATACCCTTTTTAACCTGCTTTCCCAAAATATTTTCCAAAGTTGTCAGGAATTTTTCATATACCGGAATGGAAATATCTGGTTTTGCCGCCCTTATGTACGAGGGACGGTTTCCTTTCCGGGTGGAGGCGAAAAGTGTGAACTGACTGATGACCAGAATGTCTCCGTCTATGTCCAGAACAGACTTGTTCATCACGCCGTCATTGTCATCGAAGATGCGCAGGTTCACTATCTTGCGGCAGAGCCAGTCGATGTCTTCTTCTCCGTCGCCTTCCTCTATGCCTATCAGGATATTGAGTCCGGTGCCTATCTCTCCGTGGCATACGCCTCCTATGACAACGGAAGACTGGCTGACTCTCTGGATTACGGCCCTCATTATCCCCGTATCTGAACTGTTATTCCGGCGGCTTTGAGGGGGGCGGCGATCCTGTCCATTTCCTCTACCGTGACTTTTTCGAGTCCTTTCGCCGGAGTCTCTCTGTCGATAGTGTACATCATTACTTCCCTGGGCCTCAGATCCAGGACGATGTCTGTCCAAGGACGTGTGCTCTCAGGCAGTGTGAGGTCTATCCTCCTGCCGTTTACGGTGCCTTTCAGGAACATGGTCTGGAGGATGAAGTTCCCGTTGAAGCAGCGCAGGTTCCCGATGGTCTCTTCGAGGGAGTACCTGCCGACCGGATTGTCCACGAGACGGATGTATTCTTCCAGTCCGCTGTCTATTTTGAGGATGGGATTGGTTACTTTCATCAGGGCATTCCTGATTTCCGGACGGCAGGTCATGGTGGCGTTTGACAGTACGGAAATGGCTGCGTTAGGGAAGTATTTGTCCCTCATCTCTATCGTGTAGTCGATGATTTCAGGGAAATCCGGATGGAGCGTCGGTTCGCCGTTGCCGGAGAAGGTAATGGTGTCCACCGGGGTCCCTTCTTCGTGCAGACTGGCGAATTTCTCCCTCATCCTGGCGAAAACGGCTTCTTTCGGGGGCAGGGTATGGTCGGCCCTGCCGTCTTTGTTCCAGCCGCATTCGCAGTAGATGCAGTCGAATGTACATAGTTTTCCGTTTTCGGGAAGGAGGTTGATCCCAAGAGAGTTGCCGAGTCTGCGGCTTTTGATGGGGCCGAAGACTATGTTATGAAAGAGAATTGTGGACATGGTCTTGTGTGTAGGTTAGATGATTCTTCTTGACTTGCTTTCCGGAGTCAGATGCATGCCGGTGAAATCGATGCTGTCGATCAGGACTGCACCAGGCTTTTTCCCCGGTTCGAAGGAGCCGAGCTCGCGGTCTTTTCCGATAGCCGCCGCTCCGTTGAGGCAGCTCCATTGCAGGATGGTCTGCAGGGGAATCTGCGGGTAGCGGCTGTGGATACATTTTATCTCCTCTACCATCGACAATACGTGATTGGAGGAGAGGCTGTCTGTTCCTACGGCTATGCGCACTCCCATTTTCATGAGTAGTGGCAGATCTGCCATGGTTCTGTGGATGAATATGTTGGATAGAGGACAAGTGACCCACGTGCAGTTTTTAAGAGCGGATTCTGCTGCCCGAATGCTGTCTTCGCGTGAAACAGTGTTGTGTATCAGCAGTATATGCTCGTCAATGGGAAAGGGGTGTATCTCCTGCAGCCGGTCCAGAAAATGGAATATGGCCGGTTTTCCTGTTGCCGGTACTATGCTGAGGTGTCTGCGGGCATAGTTCTCATAGAGGGGGCCGCAATGCATGCCTATCATGTCGTCCTCTTCCTGTGACTCCTGGTTGTGGTAGGAAATGTATCCGGCCTTGAGTCCTTCGGCCGATGCCATGCGGAGCAGTTCGGCGCTCATTGTGTAAGGTGAGTGCGGGGTGATGCCGGCGTCTATACCTGCTTCGCCGGCTTTCTCAAGTACCTTGCGGGCATTGTCAATCACCGCTCCGGCGTCCTGGGGCTCCGAGCCGAATACTTCGATGAAGGTGCGGGTGTACATGGGTGCGCCGCTTTTCATTGCGAAACTTTCGTCGCAGTTCGAGATGTCGGCCATAGCGCTTACACCTTCGCGGTACATCTTGTCGAACTGTTTCCTCATGGCAGCCTGCCGCTGCTCCTTGGGTGCGGATTCCCTGAGGGCGTTGATCTGGTCTATGAATCCCGACATGCCGGTCGCCTCCCGGAATTTGCCTTCCAGGTGGGAAAGTTCGATGTGGCAGTGTGCATTGGTGAATCCGGGGACCAGGATTCCGTTGTAGAATTCTGTTCCGGCCGTCTCGGATTCGAGTATGCCTGTGGCGGCTACTGTGCCGTCGTCTGTGAAATCCACGTAACCGTTGTGTATGGGGTCAGAGGTTATCGGGAATATGTAGTTTGCCGCTATACGTCTCATGTCTTATTCTGGCTTTACAGTATTTAGGGTTATGTTCTTGTTTGCCTGGTCTGCCGTGAGTGTGTCTGCAGGGGTCCGGCCAGTGGTGTCGGAGAGTTCGTGCATGAATCCGAGGGTCAGGTAGAATTTGAAGCTGTTGTCGGAATTGAGTGCCGAATCGTTGAAAACCATGAACGGGTTCTGTGGCCTCAGCATGAACGAGGAGTCTGCCACAGGGGATGAGGGGACGCAGGTATCGGGACTGAAGAACATGATTCTCATGTTTTTGTAGAACCTTCCTGAATGTATTCCGTCTGCAGTAATGATTTCCAGTGAATCGACCACAGACCATGATTTCGGGGTGTTCATTTCGGCCTCGACAATCTTTTTGAGTACGGCTTCTCTTTTCTCGAGCATGGACTTGGTCTCCTCGAATACTTTTATGAACCGGTCCGGACGTTCGAGATAAGTGTTGACGCTGCGGATGTAGTCGTCTGTGGTATATCCGTAGCGGTTGAATATGGGTTCGTATACCTTGAGAGTGTCGCTCAGCCTGTCAAAATGCCGGTTGCCCTTGATCCCCTGGTCTGTCATGTACATGTCGTAGTATATTCTGGCCATGACATCCTCAGGTATCAGGTCCCTGTTCCGGCAGGACTGCGCCATTATTGCGGCAGCGGCCAGGGACAGGACTGTCATGCATATCTTTCCGCGCATATTGGTGTTTTGCTTGTTTCTGTCCGCAAATATAGCGGTTATTTCCTAAGAAGCAGTTTTTTTGCCTACATTTGCAGACTTATTGAACGACTATGCTGATACGCCCGCCAAGACTGGTCAGGAGGATATATCCTTCATTTATCTGGTCCTTTCCAAAGGAGAAGGAAGGGCTCTTCCTGACTTTTGACGACGGCCCGTGTCCTCAGGTGACGCCGTGGGTGCTTGATGAACTGGACAGTTACGGGGCGAAGGCCACCTTTTTCTGTATAGGCAAGAATGTGGAGCTGTATCCGGACTTGTTCAATGAGATCGTGCGGCGGGGCCATGCGGTAGGATGCCATTCATACAGCCATGTGCCGGGGTGGGGAGTGCCGACGGACGACTACGTGCAGGATGTGGATATGGCAGCGGAGCTGATAGGGACCAACCTCTACCGTCCTCCTTATGCCAAGATCACACGCCATCAGGCAGATACGCTTAGCCTGCGCTACAACATCGTGATGTGGAATATCCTCAGCCGCGACTATAACCGCAAGCTCGGGCACAAGGCCTGTGCGCGTAATGTCATACCTTACCTCAGTCCTGGGTCAGTGACTGTTTTCCACGACTCGATGAAAGCTTCGAAGAATCTATGGTATGCTTTGCCCAAGACTCTTGATGCGGTGTATGGTATGGGATTGAAATGCAAACCTATTTTATTATAAAGATATGAAGTACAATGTATTGCTGCTCGGATCAGGTGGAAGGGAGCATGCTCTTGCCTGGAAAATAGCCCGCAGCCCCCTTCTCGGAGAATTCTATGCCCTCCCCGGTAATCCCGGGATCAACGCTCTCGCAAAAGGAGTCGGGGGCAGTGCCGGAGATTTCGATACTGTCCGCAGGACTGTCGTTGACAAACATATAGACATGGTAGTATGCGGTCCGGAAGATCCGCTTGCCGGAGGCCTGAAAGACTATCTTCTATCATGTCCCGATGTGCCTTCGGATCTGCTTTTCGTGGGACCTGGCAAGGACGGGGCGAGGCTTGAAGGCAGCAAGGATTTTGCCAAGGAGTTCATGTCGCGTCACGGCATACCGACAGCTGCATACAGGACATTTTCTGCGGATCATGCAGATGAAGCGAAAGCCTTCCTGCGTACCCTCCGGCCCCCTTATGTGATCAAGGCTGACGGTCTGGCAGCAGGTAAGGGAGTGGTCATCTCGGGGACCCTCGAAGAGGCGGATGCGTCTCTGGAGGATATTTTCGGAGGCCGTTTCGGAACAGCGGGCACGAAGGTCGTGATAGAGGAGTATCTGGACGGAGTTGAGGTGTCGTTCTTTGTCCTCACGGACGGACACAGATGGCTGATGCTGCCGGAAGCCAAGGATTACAAGAGGATAGGGGACGGGGATACCGGTCCGAATACCGGTGGTATGGGTTCGGTCTCTCCTGTACCGTTCTGTACGCCCGGCTTTGTGCAGAAAGTATGTGACAGGATAATCGGACCGACAGTCCGCGGTCTGGAAAGCGAAGGTATAGACTACCGCGGCTTCATATTCTTCGGTCTGATGAATTGCGGCGGTGATCCCTATGTCATAGAGTACAATGTCAGGATGGGTGATCCGGAAACGGAGTCCGTCATGCCACGTATCGCCAGCGACCTTCTTCAGCACATGGCCGCTGCGGCAAAAGGTGATCTGTCCGGAGAAAAAATAGAATACAGTCCGCAGGCAGCGGTGACTGCAATCGTGGTATCGGGAGGTTATCCCGGCAAATACGGGAAGGGTTACCCGATCAGCGGCCTGGAAGACATGGACGGGCTCACCGTATTCAGTGCGGGTACCGGCCTGAAGGACGGCCGGACCGTGACCTCAGGCGGACGCGTGCTGGCGGTAACGGCAGTCGGAGACAGTCTCATGCACGCCAGGGAAGCTGTATACTCCAAGATCGGGAATATCAGGTTTGAAGGAGCGTTTCACCGCAGCGACATTGCCCTTGATATGATAAACTGGAAGGACAACGGCTGATGAGGGAACACCGTAACTCTCCGGTTCTGGCCATGCTTGCCGCAGTTGCAGTGCTGGGGCTCGCTGTGTCGTATTTCTTTCTGCCTGCAGATGTGGTTCCGGAAAGAGCCATCACGGATATCCGCTGGCTTTCCATCGTGCTGGCTCTGGCATGTTTCTGTGTGACTGCAGTATCGATGGGACTGCTCAATTACAGCAGTTTCCTTTTTACATCGGATACCAGGCTCCTGTATCTTCCTTATCTGGTGACCGTACTGTCCATCCCAGGTGCCATGCATCTGGGTCCATATCATGTCTCGGCCCTGCTTATGATCTGGTCCGTGTTCTATGCAATGCGGTATGTGGAATCAGAGCATGTGAGGATGGGGTATGCCTTCGGAGCCGTTATTTTTGCGGGGACGGCATCAATGCTGGTTCCGTCCATGGTGTATGCCGAAATATATATTTTCCTGTTCTGCTTCTATGTGAGGGGGCAGGCTTTTGTGCGATATCTGCTCTCCAGTATTGCCGCCGCATCCGTTCCATGGATATATGTGCTGTCGTGGTGCTATCTCCGTCCGGAATCGCTGCAGACAGTGGAATATCTCCGTTTTTTCCGTGAAGGCATGGCGCTTTCACTGCCGGAGATAGGAGGAATGCCGCTTATGGATATGATATGGGCGGGTTTTTGCCTGTTGCTCGGTCTCCGGGCCATAGTGTTCGTGCTTGCAAGGGGAAGAGAAAGAAACAAGGCCCAGAAAAACGCATTCGGTCTTTCTGTGGCCTTGTCTGTGGTCTGCCTGCTGGCAACCGTATTCTGCAGGGAATATCGGGAACCGCTGTCAGTGATAGTGACTGCAGTGCCGTTCTCTTTCCTCGTGTTCGACCTTTTTACAAACGGCCGCAGGATAGAGGCCGGCCTGTGGATATCCCTTCTTGTCCTGGCTGCAGCGGCAATGCGGGTATCGGAGTTTCTCCCCGGTCTCCTTCAGTCTTAGTTTGTCCTTCCGGGATATACCTTGAGGGCTTCCTTCAGGCATTCCAAAGCCTCGCGCAGGTCTTCTATCTTGAGGACATACGCTATGCGGACCTCGTCTTTGCCCTTGCCGGGGGTGGCGTAGAAACCGGCCATAGGTGCGACCATTACGGTCTTGCCGTTGTATGAGAATTCCTCGAGCAGCCACTGTGCAAACTTGTCGCTGTCATCTACCGGGAGGCGTACTGCCGCATAGAATGCGCCCATGGGAGTGGGGCAGAGGACTCCGGGAATCGTCCTTAGGGTCTCTACGAGGAAGTCCCTTCTTTTGATGTATTCCTCTTTCACGGCCTTGAAGTAGGATTCAGGGGCATTGAGGGCTGCTTCGGCGGCTATCTGTCCGTATGCGGGGGAGCAGAGACGGGCCTGCGAGTAGCGCAGGACTGCATTCATGACTTCCTTGTTCTTCGATACGATGGCTCCGATGCGCACTCCGCAGAGTGAATAGCGTTTCGAGACAGAGTCGCAGAGGATTACATTGTTCTCCAGACCCTTGATGTGCATGCAGGAGTAGTGGGGCTCATCGGTGTAGCAGAACTCGCGGTATACCTCGTCGGAGTAGATGTAGAGGTTGTGCTTGCGTGCGATGTCTCCGAGCTTTTCGATTTCGTCCTTGGTGTAGAGGACTCCGGTGGGGTTGCAGGGGTTGCAGATGATGATACCCTTTGTGCGGGGGGTGATGTGTTTCTCGAACTCCTCGATGGAGGGGATGGCGAAGCCGTTGTCGATGGAGGTGGTGATGGGCACGAATTTCACGTCGTTGACAATGGCGAAGGAATTGTAGTTGGTGTAGAAGGGCTCGAGTACGATGACTTCATCGTCGGGATCGCAGGTTACGGTAAGGGCTATCTGCAGGGCTTCCGAACCGCCTGTGGTGACGTTGATGTCGGTGTAGTCTACATCGATGCCGATGTTCTGATAGTAGCGGGCAAGTCCTTTGCGGTATGACTCGTTGCCTGCCGAGTTGGGGTAAGCTACGAGTTTGAGGGTGTTGTCCTTTACGGCCTTGAGGGCCACTTCAGGGGATTCGATATCGGGCTGGCCGATGTTGAGGTGATAGACGGTTATGCCTCTCTTCTTGGCTGCATCGGCATACGGAACGAGCTTGCGGATAGGCGATGCCGGCAGGATCCGGGCTTTTTTGGAAAGGGTTAGCATGGTATCTTTTTTATGTGTGTTAAAAAATATGTTGTCTGTGGCAACAAAGTTATTAACTTTTCCGCAAATTCTTCTTAAATTTGTAGTCTGTAAACGAAATATTGTAAATCCTGCGAAAAGAACTTATGAGCAACAAACAGAGCAGATACATGCTGAGAGGAGTCTCCTCCGCAAAAGAAGATGTACACAATGCCATCAAGAACATAGATAAAGGCCTTTATCCCAACGCATTCTGTAAGATTATTCCCGATCTCTTCACAGCCGATCCGGATTATTGCCTGGTGATGCACGCTGACGGGGCAGGCACAAAGTCCTCCCTTGCCTACACGTACTGGAGGGAGACCGGCGATATGAGCGTATGGAAGGGCATTGCCCGCGATGCCATGGTGATGAATACAGATGACCTTCTGTGCGTAGGTATTACCAGCGGAATGCTGGTATCCTCCACCATAGGCCGTAACAAGAATCTCATTCCCGGCGAAGTCATCTCGGCCATAATATCCGGTACCGACGAATTTATCAAGGCTATGGACCGGTACGGCATCAAGATGACTCTGACAGGAGGGGAGACCGCGGATGTGGGCGATCTGGTGCGTACAGTCATAGTGGACAGTACTGTCTGTGCCAGGGTACGCCGTTCAGAGATTATCGACAATTCGCGTATAGCTGACGGTGATGTAATCGTGGGGCTGGCCTCCTTCGGGCAGGCCGAATATGAGGACGAATACAACGGCGGGACAGGCAGCAACGGCCTTACTTCCGCACGCCATGACCTCTTCGCCCATTACCTTGCCGACAAGTATCCGGAGAGCTATGATCATGCCATGCCCTCGTCGCTGGTATATTCCGGAAGCCGTCTGCTGACAGAGAAGGAGCCCGAGACAGGGCTTACATACGGAAAGCTGCTTCTCTCTCCGACCAGGACCTATGCTCCCGTGATGAAGAGGATATTCGACCAGGGATACAAGGACAGGATCCACGGCATGGTGCACTGTTCCGGCGGGGCACAGACCAAGGTCCTGCATTTTATCGACCGTCTGCGTGTGGTAAAGGACAGTCTTTTTCCGGTACCACCGCTTTTCAAGGCTATCCAGATAGAGTCAGGTACGGACTGGCAGGAGATGTACCGCGTGTTCAACATGGGGCACCGCATGGAGATATATACCGACCGCGAGTCCGCTTCGGCCATGATCGACATTTCCCGTTCTTTCGGGGTGGATGCAAGAATAGTAGGTCATGTGGAATCAGCTCCGGAGGCGGAAGTGGTGATATCCGGCGACAACGGAACCTTCGTATACAAGAAATAGGCAATGAGGCGGAGTCTGCGGAAATACGGCCCGTTTTTATCACTCACCCTCTCCCTTGTGCTTGCCGTGGCGTGCGGACGGAGGACTGTCTCGGAGTCCCTGCTTCCGATAGCAAGGAAAGCCCTTGCCGACAGTACATCCGTATTCTATGGAGATTTCGGGGAATATCCTGCGGATCTGTCTTCTCTGGCTGTAGGATTGTTTGACTGCAGTACAGACGGGTTCGAGGTGGTCGAAAAGATCCTTACAGCGGATCACTTTGACAATATCACCGGGAAACCGGTTCCTGACGGCATAGCCGATTTCGGAGGAGAACATATCCAGATGCTGTTCGACAAGGCCAACGGCCCTTACGGAGGCTATCTGGAGCATGGCAATCCTGATTTCCTGAGGGAGCAGCTGGTCCGCAATACGATTTTCCTGACCGGGACCAGATACTACAATCTGGCTGTAGACGAATACCAGTCCGGGTACAAGGATCCTGTCAAACTGGTACTTGTGTCCTCGCCGGTAGCTGCGCTGTACGGAATGAATGACATCAATTCCATGCTGGAGCAGAGCGGAACAGGAGTAAAGGCGGTCGGGGTAATCGAGGCGGGAATCCGCAAGGCTCTTGACGGAGCGGATGAAGAAGGCAATCTCAGTCTCGGAGTCCTGTATTCTCCGGGAGGGGTATCTTCCAGAGAGTATGAGACTGTTATCAGGGATATGGCGGCAGACCGCGGTCTTGCCGGCATGATCCAGGTATTCAATCAGGAAGGTATCGGCATCGAAGAGTCCATGAACGGCGATCCTGCCTACATAGACACTTCTGCCACCGTCTCCAGGGAAGGCTATGCCGGTCCTGTATCCGGTATCAGCTACAACAATATAGACGCGACTCTTCTTGACAGGTACGGGTTCAGTACCAAAGGGAACTCCCTTCTGTTTCCAGCCGGAGGCAGGAACATGTCCGGACTGCAGCTCAATTCCGTAGAGAATTATGTGCGCTACCATCTTGTATCGATGATAGAAAGGCACAGACGCAGCGGCAGCAGCATACCCATATCTGCTATTATCCTGACGGACTGCGGTTTCAATCATGTCCGCGATATTATGGAGAAAGTAATGCGCGAGCTATATGACTACAAGCGGGGCGGCATATACCTTTACCGTACCAGCATTTCTCCTGATTTCCGCTTCATCGATCCCGCCGAATGTGCTGTCAGCGAGGCATATTCCATTCTGAGGAATGACGGGAATCTGGCCCTGAGAGGGGAAAAATCCCAGCTTAGTACATTCATCTCCCTTCCTTCGTCCTCCTCGCCCGAGTCATCGCTCGGCCCTGACGGCTATTTCAGGGATGAGTACATGTATGCCAGAAGCAGCGGAACCGAGAATATTACGACCAAGGTGGTCCCTTTGGCGCCAAGATACATAGATGACAGGGAGTTCAAGTGCATAGAGGACTGCCACGAGACATTTTTACTGATTAGAAATTCCTTATATTAAAATATATGCAGTATCCAGAAAGTATTTCTTCCGAAGAACTTGCCCAACTCGACACAGCGGATTTCAACGGTCCCATCATTGTCGTTTCGGATGTGGACGAGGAATTCGTAGAAGCGATGGATTACCTGAACAGCCAGACTGTGATAGGCTTCGATACTGAAACCAAACCATGTTTTTCATCCGGTTCCCCGCGTCACCATATTGCACTTCTCCAGCTGTCCGGGGCCGACAAGGCCTATATTTTCCGGGTCAGTCAGCTCGGTATGCCTGCGCCTCTCGCCGCAATTCTCTCGGATGGCGGCATATTGAAGATAGGTGCGGCAGTCAAGGAGGATGTCCGCGGCCTCATGCACTACCGCAAATTTACGCCAAGGGGGTTTGTGGATCTTCAGAACATGGTCTCCGAATACGGTATACTCGACAAGAGCGTGCGCAAGATGGCAGCCATAATATTGGGCAAGAAAGTCTCCAAAACACAGCAGCTTTCAAACTGGGAAGCGCCGCAGCTTTCGGGGGCACAGCTCAAGTATGCCGCAATCGACGCATGGGTATGCCGCGAGATGTACCTCAAACTTAAATCCGGAGAATAATGTGCAGAGTAGTCCTGAAAAAAGGGCGCGATGAGTCGCTGCGCCGCTTTCACCCCTGGATTTTTTCCGGAGCGGTGTCTTCTGTCGAGGGCAGTCCCATTGAGGG
>DVIL01000016.1 GCA_018711305.1 Candidatus Coprenecus stercorigallinarum | reverse complement strand
TCAATGCTTTTTGAAAAATCAACCTCATCATGCCCTGAAAGTGAGAGAATCTTGGAATATGCCAGGAACAAGGCGGCCTGAGTACGGTTGCCTTCCAGTTTCCGGAAATTCATATCGTGGCCTTTGGACTTGCCGAAAAGCAGTTTTAATGTGTTGGTCTTGCTCAGCTCTTTTCGTATGCTCAGTTCTTTGAATAACAGTTGCTTGGATTTGAGGTCAAGATATTCCCCATCAACTTTGAGGTTGTTGAGCATCTGCCATATCTTGAAATCCTGGAATACGGGAGAGGATTTAGGACACACTTTCCGGCCTTTCTCAAACTCACAGTAGGAAACAAGGCTCTTCTGACTTTTTAGCGGTCTTTGGTAAAATATGATGATGTCTCTGATGTTCCTTTTTTTGTCTGAGGTCATTTCCGGATGGAATCTGGACTGGGTCTCCCATATCCGGTCGAATTCCTCTATATAGTCCTGTCTGTAGAATACCTGATTCTTTAGACTTGAATGCGGGTCTTTCATCAGTTGCGCCAACTGGTATTGTCCGACTGTCCGGTGCTTGAAATAAAGTTCCTTGCTACGGTCGCTGATTCTCCCCAGGTAGCTGTCTGAGTTCCTGAGCTGTGCATTTACCTTCTGCAGGACTACTGCGAGCTGCTCCAGATTCAATTGCTCTTTAAGAGCCTGACTTCTCCATAGGTAATTCTCTATTACCAGCTCTTTGCCTTTTGTTGTGCGTTTTGTGCCGGCAATGTTGAAAGGCTTTTCACAGATGGCCCATGTCTGTTTCTCGTTCCTGTCTTTTAGGTTCTCTTTTAAAATATCAGTCAGTATGTCCGGGTAGAATTGTTTTTGGAATGCCCATATCCGTTCAAACTCGTTTTCCAAGTCAGATTTGTAGAATTCCGGCAGATTCTTCTCTTCTTTGCCTTCGCATAAAAACCGGTAGGAATATTCTCCCGGAGTGATGCTTTCTTCGCTCAGAATCCGTGCGGTCTCCATGCCGTCTATGAGGCTTCCCTCATCGGTGTTATCACTCTTGTTGAGCTTACGGGAACTTTTGTATCCGCGCTTCTTGTTGATGTTCAGAAATACTCGAGCCAGTTCCTCCAGCGAAATCTCCTCATCTGCGGCTTTGGCCCGCAGTTTCAGGGTCTGGAATGTAGTGTCCTTTCCGGATTCAACAAGAATGCTGTCCTCTTTGATCCATCCATATGACTTAAGGCTGTCTATGAGTGCGGCTCTGCGCAGTTTGTATCTTTGCAGGTTGCGGCGCATACTGCGTTTCAGTGTGCGGTCGGCATTGGTTGTAATTGACTTGCCGGTTTCGAAATTGCCCTTTTCATCCACGGTCAGAGGATTGACTCTGACTCCAAGTCGTATGATAGACGATTTTTCAACTTGATTTTCCGCTTCGTTAACGAGTGCCCATCCGATGCTTGAAACTCCGAGGTCCAGGCCTAGTATCTTTTTCATAGTGTATTGGCATTAAATGAATATGCTTCAAATTTAAGAAAAAATTGCTCATTTTGGAAAAATGGGCTATATTTGTTTTCAAGTTTGAAGCAATTCACAATAAGGATTATTCCGTTGTGAAAACATTTAAGGCGGGCCTCACGGTTCGCCTTTTTATGTTGTGCGCGTAATTGGTAGAAGTTGAGTAACGGTAAGCGCAGGAGCGGTCCGTTTTTGTAATGCGCAGAAAAACAGTGGATTGTGAATTTGACTAGAACTTTTCGTAGGTTTCGGACAGGCCCTTGGTGACAGGGTGTATTTATAACTAACTGAACGTTAGTGCGTTGTTGAATCGGGGCGCTGCTCTGCTTACCGTTGCTTCGGGTCTCTCAGGTGGCTGGAGCCGCTATCCTACTTTGTGTGATTACGGTATGGCCGGTGTTGGCCGGTAGTTGCTTTTGCGGTTGCCTCTGCTGTCGTTTCAGCAGCCGCTCCCGTCCAGGCTGCACGATGCCCCTTCTGCGGCTGTGCTTCCGGCATCTTCCATCCCGGGGCGTTGCTTTGCATTTGCCTGAGCATATGAGGTGTGCAGGTGCAGACCTGCCTCTTCGGGGGAGAGGGTGACTCTTCCGTCCTCCAGAACGAAGCAGGGAATGCCGATGCTGCCGTTCCTGCGGGCCTCGTCGAAGACCGGGCTGCTGTCCCTCAGGCGGAGGAAGGCCTTGAGGTTCCGTACGTGTTCTCCGATATCGATTATCCTGTATCCGTCATTGTCCCTGACCTGTTCCTCGATACAGGCGCAGTCGGGGCAGGTGTGCATTCCGTAGATTCTGATCATGGTTCTGATGTTTTGGATTTCTTCCGCGAAGAAAGGCATTTAAATGAAAACCGACAAGGAAAGGCCCTCCTCCGTAATGCAATTTTAACAGTCCGGAAATATTTATGACAACGTACTGTCATATTTTTGAAACCACGGCTCCATACTTTTGCGGCCGTTATTTACGTTATGGATAAGAACAGGTTAATTTCAGCTGCAGCTGCAGTATCGATGATGTGTTCCGCCGCCGTTACGGCATCCGCACAGTCAAATGGCAGGGACACTCTCACATCAGGCCCCTGGCTTCAGGGACTGGAGAACAGGGAACTGAAGGCCGGAGCCTATATCAAGGACGGCAAGCTCAATTTCTCTACGAAAGACAATAAGTTCCATCTATGGTTCGATAACCGCATCTACACGGACGTGTCGTTCTACCTGCCCACTGAGTCCGTGGAGGGGCTTACTTCCAAGATCAACAACGACTTGGAGGAGGACGACGGGGTGTTCCGGTTCAGCAACGGTGCCAGTATCCGCCGGGCGAGGTTCGCGGTCAAGGCCGAGCTGTACGGGAAGTGGTTTGCGGAGTTCGACCTGGATTTTGCGTACAACGAGGTGGAAGTCAAGGATATGTATTTAGGGTACAATTTCAGTGAGCATCTGTCCGTCCAGGCCGGTCACTTCAAGGAGCCGATGAGTATGGAGAGAGTGACCAGCTCCCGTTATATCATGGCAAATGAACGGCCTATGGCGGTCGAGGCTCTGGCCGGAGGCCGTCGTCTCGGTGTGGCGGTGACATGGTGGGGCAAATATTGGTGGGTATCCGGCGGAGTCTTCGGACAGCAGGTCGATATCATACAGAAGGAGCGCAACAGGGGCAGTGACGGTTACGGATTCACTGGAAGGGTGGCCGTGCCCATTATAAACAATGACGATATCACCCTGCACGTCGGCGGTTATGCAAGCTGGCGCAGACCGGATGCCGGCGGCGAGGAGGACCGTATTGCTCTGTTCCGGACTTTCCCCGAGAGCCGCACCGACCGCAGGCGTTTCGTGCAGGCTGAGGTGGGCAACGTGAACCATTACGCCACTTTCGGGGCTGAGCTGGCCTTCAGGTGGAACAAGTTCCTGGCATACGGCGAGTATCTTTTCACTACCCTGGACCGCTACAAATACAACGGGGATGTCCGCGAGCCGCTTGCGGATGCGGAGTTCATGGGCTGGTACGCCACCGCGTCATACATGATCATAGGGGAGCAGAGACGTTACAGCCAGGCGGATGCCGAGTTCGGAGGAGTCAAGGTCAACCGCAAAGGAGGCAACCTGGAGGTCAGCGCGAGAGTCAGCCATTTGAACCTCAATGATTTTCACGACATGTCATCACCGATAACCGGCGGCTCGGCCTATTCCTACAGTGCCAACCTGAACTGGTATCCGGTAAGCAATATTCTCATAGGTCTCAACTATCTGTTCATGGACAACGACAAGTACGCCGACTCCAAGGGACAGATTACCGCCGGCAACATGCCTCTGAGCCAGGCCAGGCCGGAGGGCATCGACTTTCATGTGCTGCAGCTGAGGCTTATGGTGTCATTCTAATAGTAAAAAGGTTAAATTCAAATAGATATGAAAAGCAGTAGATTCTTTTTCATGGCCGCTGCACTGACTGCGGCACTTACCCTCACAGGCTGCAAGGACGACAGGGAGCCTGGTACAGAGCCTTCAGACGTTCAAGGTCTTTTTATCAATGAGATATGCTCTGGCGGTACGGACTGGATAGAACTGTACAATGCCGGGGAGACCGAGATGGACCTGACGGGCTTCCACGTGCAGGACAATAAGGGAACCGATGAGGAATACACATTCCCTGATGGCTCCACTATCCCGGCAAAGGGCTTTTTAGTGATTGAGGAGGGTACTTTCCAGTTCGGAATATCGGGTGACGGAGATGCCATCACAGTGCTCGACGTGACCTACGCGAAGATAGACGAGGTCATCGTACCTGCGATGGAGGACGGTTTCACTTACGCCAGAACAGAGGATGGCGGTACTTCATGGGATGTCATCGAGGGCGGCACAAAGGGCCGTTCCAACACCGGCACTCCTGACGAGATTCCAGATCAGCCTGGGGACGAGCCGGGTACATCCAGCTCTCCCGTACTGATCAATGAGGTTCAGGGCGCCACCATCGACGGGGAGCAGACTGACTTCATCGAACTTATCAATACCTCTGCCGAAACGGTGGATATCAGCGGCTACAGGCTACAGGACGACAAGGGCTCAGAGGAGGAATATGTAATCACTGACGGTACAGTCCTTGAGGCCGGGGCCATAATGGTCTTCTACAAGGACGAGACCTTCACCTTCGGTCTCGGTGGCGGCGGAGACGTAGTGACAGTACTGGATGCCAATGGTGATATCGTGGATACGGTAGAGTATCCCGCAATGGACGACGGCTCCTCATACGCCCGTATTCCCGACGGCTCCGACAACTGGAGCGTATGCACCGAGCCTACTCCCGGCGAGAGCAACTCTTCCGCTGGCGGGGACGAACCCGGTACGACCGATTATACAGCTTTGAGACTGAACGAGCTGAACGGCAATGACAAGTTCATCGAGCTGTACAACACTTCCGATGCCGACATTGACATCGCCGGAGTGTATTTCACCAAGGATGACGAGGATATCTTCACGGCTGCGGCCGGAACAGTTGTGCCTGCCCACGGCTTCCTGACCGTCTGGTCCGAGAAATCCGACAAGGCGGAGAGCACCGAGAATCCGGATTTCCCGATTTTCGAGTTCGGTCTCTCGGCCGACAAGTCGGTGAAGATCGAGCTGTTCGCTCCGGACGGAACCTCGATAGATCTGTTCAAGAACCTGAGCAAGGCCCTTGGCGAGACCTGGGGCGAGGATGACGGAAAGTACGACAGCAAGGACAAAGGCTCCTTCGCCAGGGATGTGGACGGTACCGGTGACTGGTACATCATGACGGCAACCGAAGGCAGCAGCAATGCTTCGGCCGAGAAAGTAGAGGATGAGAAGATAGAATGGTAAAAAGGTTAGTATTAGTGTTAGTGTGTATTTCCCTGTTCTGCGGCTGTGTTGGGGCGCAGGACGGGGAAATTCTCCGTTTTGTGTACTGCTCCGACCTGCATTACGGCATAGACAGGGAGTTCCGCGGTGCGGAGAGTGTTCCGGCAGATTCGGTGAGCCGGGCGATGCTGCGGTCGTTCGGCCTTCTGGAAAATGCGGTGCTGCCGGATGACGGCGGAGTGGGAGGGGGCTGTGTATTCGGAGAGCCGGATTTCGTCGTCTGCACCGGGGATATCGCCAATAGGATGGAGCGCGGGGTACAGCCTGCCTCGGAGTCGTGGAGGCAGTTCCTGCGGGACTGGGCTGAATATCTGGACCGCCTGTACCTTGTCCCCGGCAATCACGACATTTCCAATGCCATAGGCTATCCGAAGCCGATGAGCCCTGAGCGGGATGCCTCCAGTGCTGCGGGTATCTACGATATGATGATGCATACGGATACTACGGTCAGTGCGGAGACTTTCGATTACGGGACGGACAGGACGCATTACACATTTGTCATGGACAGCGTGCGCTTCGTGTTCATGGGCATGTGGCCCGACTCGTGCATGCGGGAGTGGTACGGCAGTGCCGTGACGGCAGGAGATGACCTTCCCGTGCTGCTGTTCACACATGATCCTCCTGGAGCGGACGCAAAGCATTTCACCAACCCCCATTGTCCCTATGACATCAATCCCGCAGACCGTTTCGAGAACCTGCTGTCCGACACTTGCGCCGTCGGGAGCATCGACAGCCTGCCATTAGAGAACTGGCGTGCCCTGGAGCGATTCATCGCGGGACATCCGGAGATAAAGGCGTATTTCCACGGCGACTGCAACTACAATGAGTTCTACACCTGGCACGGGGTGGACAGCACCGTCGCCCTGCCGGTCATCAGGGTGGATTCTCCCATGAAGGGGGAGTTTTCGGCGCAGGACGAGACCCTGCTCTCGTACATAGTGGTCGTACTGGACACCGCGACAGGCCGCCTCACCGCCCGCGAATGCCTGTGGAACACTGACGGCGGCGCCTCCCTTGTCTGGGGTTCCTCCGTCACCCTCCTCTATTAACCGGCTGCTGTTCAACGCCGCTGACAAAACGGTTGTCAGATGCGAGAGAAAGGTTGTATAGATACAACCATATTGAAAACTTTTTATATATTCGCATCGTTGATAATAAATGCTCAGGCGTATGAAATACCTAAATATCAAGAAAGCATGAACTGAAAAAGCCCCGGGCTTGATTGTCCGGGGCTGCATCCATAGATGAAGTCGTCAAACAAAACATCACATGGAAATGGCCAGAAGCCTGCGGCCTAATTCGTGGGCCGCTCTTTCAATCTTCTCCAGCTGCTTCTCAGAGATGTACTGGTCGCCTGATTTGTAATGTCTCATCAGTGACGGAGATATCCCGGCGAGTGCCGCAAACTTTGATGCGTTGATACAGTCGAACTGGTTGAAGAAGGCCGACACGTCATATTTGTACTCAAATGCCAGGTCCTTCAGCTCGTCAGGAACTGCCTCCCCATTCTCAGTGTAGCTGTCCAGGACTTCTTTGTAAGCGGTCAGAAAGTCTGCTTTTGCATCTTCTACACTCATCCCTGAACCGCTAATGACCGTGTCCTTCAGGTCAGGGGTATAAATGCCGTATCCGTTCTCGTCTTTCTCAATAATAGCCAATGTCTTTTTCATATCCTTTTTGTCTTAGATATGGGAATCATTCTTCCCCTATCTGTTTCATCAATCTTTTCATTAGTCCGGGCCTTATTTCCTGAGACCAGTGCCGCTCTATTACGAGGGAACCGCTCCGCTAGGGATGTCGGTAAATGTCGTGGTTGCCGCCGCTCCGGTAGCAGTACCACCCTCTGCTTCTTGCTAATTTCGCAAATTCATTCCATTTCATAGAACTTATGATGTTTTGTTTGACAATGCAAATATATCACAAAAATGTGAGTTACTGAAATGTATTTGCCGTTTTGCGGTAAAAAGTTGAGATTTTTCTAATGCTCTCGCGCCTTGCTGTTCTATAGTACTCTGCATTCCGTTGCAAAGACCTATTGATTCTTTCGAAATCCGTCTACAATTGAGCGAGTATATGTATTTTTGCGGCCGTTTTCAGCAATAGCGAGAGATGAGAGCTGCAACCAAAGATACATTGACCGGCTACCTGGCCTGCTTTACGGCCTACCTGATATTCGGGTTCAATATAATTTTCTGCAAGAACATTGCCAATGACGGCAATGTGTCGCCGATGTCGCTGTTCCTGCTGCGCTCGGCCGGGGCCCTGCTGCTTTTCTGCATAGCCTCGACGGTGACCCGCACCAAGGAGAGGGTGGAGGTGAGGGACCTGTGGAAGATTGCGCTGGCGTCGATGCTGGGGCTGTTCCTGACGCAGTTCTCGTTTTTGGAGGCGATAACCATGACCACTGCCGTAGATGCCTCGGTGCTGAGCCTGATGACCCCGGTGATGACGATGATTGTGGCGGCCATCGCGCTCAAGGACCGGATTACGGCGCACGGAATTATCGGACTGGCTGTCAGTTTCTCCGGGGTGCTGTTCATCGTGCTGAACTCGGTCGGTTCTTCGGGAGGGGCGGACAGGACCACCCTCGGCGGAGTGCTGCTGATGTTCGTCAATACCCTTAGCTTTGCCTGCTACGTGGGCATTTTCAAGCCGCTTATCCGGAAATACAGCGTTATCACCTTCATGAAGTGGATGTTCGTCTTTTCCACCGTGTATGCCCTGCCGTTCGCACCCGGCCTGCTGCGGACGGATTTCCAGTCAATGACCCCGGCCATCGTGTGGCAGATCCTCTTCGTCGTGGTGTGCGCGACCTTCATCTCCTATTTCCTCATACCCATAGGGCAGAAGCGCCTGAAGCCCATGCTGGTGTGCATGTACTCCTACGTGCAGCCGGTGGTGGCCATGTGCATCAGCCTCGCCGCCGGCATGGACACGATGACGTGGGCCAAGGGTGTCGCGGCGGTGCTGGTCTTCCTCGGGGTGGGGATTGTCAATTTCTCACCGCACAGGCACAATACTTGTACAATAAAGTGCTGATTAGAAAACTATGGCATCCGGCAGGTCATTTTATAGTATCAATATTATGCAGCAGTACAATCCCGATTTTTTCCACTATTCCTGTTACGAGTGCATTGACCATTAGAAAAGCGCGTCTCGAATCGGAAACACCTTCAGTGTGTCGGTCGTCCCGCGCATCAGCATAAGCGTCCTGAACAAGTTCAATCCCCTGATGGACTACAAGATATACATGATTCCGGCCTATATGGTCATTGTTATAATTCTTCTCGGAGGATTTCTGCCGGCCCTGAATATAGTGGGGGAGAAGGAGAAAGGTACGATAGAACAGATCAACATCACGCCCGTGCGCAAGACCACCTTCATCTTCGCCAAGCTCATCCCTTACTGGGTGCTCGGAATCTTAGTGCTCTCCGTGTGCATGCTGCTGGCCTGGCTCGTCTACGGACTCTCGCCCGGAAAGGGGATATGGACTGTCTATCTCTTTTCGGTCCTGTTCATCTTCGCCATCTCCGGATTCGGCCTTACAGTATCGAACTACTCCGATACCATGCAGCAGGCCATGTTCGTGATGTTCTTCTTCATCCTGATATTCATGCTCATGAGCGGACTGCTCACACCCATATCCTCCATGCCCCGCTGGGCTCAGGTCCTGACATGGCTGAACCCGCCCCGCTACTTCATAGAGATGCTCCGCGGCGTCTACCTTCAGGGCTGCACCCTGGCCGACCTCGGCACACAGCTCCTCGCCCTGCTCGGGTTCGATGCCTTCTTCGGCACGTGGGCCGTGCTCAGCTATCGGAAGACCGCCTGATGAAAGTGGTTCAGGACTGATGAATATGGGCTGTTTCTTATTTCAGACGGACAGCGGATGAGAGATTGCTGATGAAAGTTGGCTGATAGAGTAACGGTTATAGGAGCACGTCTCTGAAAAATGATCATTTACAAGCACTACCCACGAGAGTCTGGATAGTTGCTGTTACCGCTGTCTTTCAGCTGTTTTCACTGCCTTCACTGTTTTTCACTAAACATTTTAGTTAAAACGAATTTCTTAAAAACCAAAGAGTTGCAGATTCGTAAAAAGTTATGTGGTGAGAAACATCGCAAATAAAGCACTTTTTTGATTCACTAGACAGTTTAGTTATGTGTAAATGCAGGAAGTCCAGACACTTATGTATAACTATTATGTTTAGTGACATTGCTTCCGGTTAATTGACCCTAATTGACCTTACATCATTACATAACCTGAACAGCCAAATCTTCTATTTGTCGTTTCAGCCGAGAGATAATGAGCTGACTGTATCGTACCATAGCCACAGAACCCTCATAGTGTGTCCGCTGATTGTTGTCCAACTTGTTATGCAGTGAGACAAAAAAACAAAAGAAACAGACATTGGCATCATTAGCAGCCGCCGTATCCGTTTATAAACGGTTATAAACGTTTATAGACGTTTCAACACTGGTTATTATTCTCTGGAATACTTATCTTTGTTCCGTCAACCCGAGTATGAATTTAAAACGTGAGGAGAGAATTTATGAAAAAGTATCTTGACCCGAAGGCCGACCTGACCTTCAAGAAGGTGTTCGGCGAGCACAAGGATTTGGTGATCAGCTTTATGAATGCCCTGCTGCCTTTCGAGAGCCCTGAAGAAGAGATCAGGAGCGTGGAATACCTCAATCCTGAACTTGTTCCGATGAATCCTCTGCGCAAGGACAGCATAGTGGATGTGCGCTGCGTGGAC
>DVIL01000015.1 GCA_018711305.1 Candidatus Coprenecus stercorigallinarum | reverse complement strand
ACTCCATCAGACATAGACCGTCGCCGCAGACATACTCCTCATATCCGATGTCAAACACCTCGGACAGTTTTTCTATCCTGTAAAAGTCAAAATGGTAGACAGGCCTTCCGTCTCCGGCCCTGTATTCGTTCACTATTGTGAACGTAGGGCTCGCCACCTCATCGACAACTCCCAAAACACTGCACAGGGCCGAGATAAACGTGGTCTTGCCCGCTCCCATAGTACCGTAAAAAGCATATACTGACACTCCCTCCGTCTGTCTGAGGAAATCCTCGGCAGCCTGCCTGATGGAGGATAGGTTCCTGATATTGATTTTTCCCATCTGCGTAAATTTACAAACCCTAAAATTACACATTTTCCGGGAATCTGTACTGCACTGCCTCAGAAATGTGTCCGACACTTATATTCTCCGACCCGCACATATCTGCTATGGTACGGGCTACCTTCAGTATCCGGACATATCCTCTTGCCGAAAGCCCGTAACTGTCCATCAGCTTCTGCAACAGGCCCTCCTCCTGAGTACCAAGCCGGCAGAACTTCTGCAGATGGGACGGCTGCATCTGGGCGTTTGTATGGATTCCTTCCGAAGAGAATCTCCTGTTCTGGACATCCCTGGCCGCTGCCACACGCAGAGCTATGTCACGGCTCGTCTCCTGCCGGGGGACAGCCGACATGGACACACTGTCCACGGCCTTTACATTGATGTTGATATCCACTCTGTCCAACAAGGGGCCTGAAACCCTCGCCCTGTAGCGGTGTATCATGCCAGGCGTACAGGTACACCGTCCGTCATCCTCTCCGGCATAACCGCACGGACAGGGATTCATGGATGCCAGCATCATGAACGAAGCCGGATAAGAGACCTTGTACCTCGCCCTGGAAATAACTATCTGCCGGTCCTCCAATGGCTGCCTGAGCACATCCAGGGTAGAAGGCGAGAACTGCGCCAGTTCATCGAGACACAGCACTCCATTATGGGCCAGGGATATCTCTCCCGGCATGGCCCTGGCTCCGCCTCCGACTATCGAGACCATGCTTGCAGTATGATGGGGCGAACGGTAAGGCCTGCGCATGAGCAGGCCGGAATCCCCGTCTAAAAGACCGGCCACAGAATACACCATGCTCGTCTCTATTGCCTCCTCCCTCGTCATGGGAGGAAGGATAGAAGCCATACACTTGGACATCATGCTTTTACCCGAACCCGGAGGCCCTACAAGCAGGACATTGTGCCCTCCCGAAGCCGCTATCTCCAGCCCCCTTCTGGCAAAAGGCTGTCCCGCGACATCCGAAAAATCGCACAACGTCCCGTTACACTCCGGAGTGTAGCTCTTCCCCCTGACTTCGTATGCTGCAGCCCCGACGCCCTCCCCCAGCACCTCTGCCAGCGCATGCAGGTCCGGAACCCCGTATATCCGCACTCCGGACGCCCACGAAGCCTCATTCACCGATTCCAAAGGGAACACCACATTGCGGAATCCCATCTCAGCCGCCTTTACAGCAATGGGCAAAGCTCCCTTCACCGTCCTCAACCTACCGTCCAGAGAGAGCTCGCCCATAATCAAGAATTTCTCAGGTTCCGGAAAATACATCTGGCCCGAGGCAGCCAGCATAGCCACCGCTATCGCCGCATCGTACCCCGAGCCCTCTTTCTTTATATCGGCAGGAGCCATATTTACAACCGTTTTCTTTCCGGGGACCGCAAATCCGTTGCGCTGCATCGCTGTAGTCACACGCAGCAGCGACTCCCTCACCGCATTGTCGGGAAGACCTACTAAAAATATTCCCACCCCGGGAGTTATGGACGCCTCCACTGTCACACGGACGACATCTATGCCCACGCATGTGGCACTGTAGGTCCTGTACAAAGTCTCTTCTTTACACATCTCTGTCACATTTTGCAGCGCCAAATTACACCTTGCCGGAAAGAAACGCAAGTGACAGCGGACAGAAAATTTACAGAACCGGTTGTTTTAAAAAAAGATTATATGTTTTTAAAAATACGATCCATAATCGTATCGGAAGCGCCGAGATGGCTCTCCACATACTGAGTGCAGACAAGGGACGGTTTCTCGACTGTTCCCGGGTCCAGCAGCCATTTTTCAAGCAAGGCAGAGAGCTCCGGAGCTGACGACACGCTGAACGCCCCCCCGAGAGTGATGAGATCCTTTGCCTCCTGGAATTTGTCATAATGAGGCCCGAACATTACCGGACAGCCGTATATGGCCGCCTCCAGTATATTGTGGATTCCGCTACTGGAAAAGCCCCCTCCGATATATGCGAAACTGCCATATTTGTAGATCTTGGAGAGAATGCCCACAATATCGATCACCAGCACCTCCGCATCTGCGGCCAGCCCGCGGTACTCGTCCTGGCTGCGGCCCGCACATTCTGTATAACGGAGGACGGTATAACCAGAGAAAGTATTGAGAATCCTGTTAATGTGCGTATCGTGCACCTCATGAGGAACCAGGATCAGCTTGAATCCGCGTACGCCTGACATCGCCTTGGATATCATATACTCGTCCTCGTCCCACGTGCTGCCTGCGACCCAGGTGCGCCTGTCTCCGACAAAGGCCTCCACAACCTCATTGTGCACATCATTGTTCCTGCATATCGCCTGGACCCGGTCGAATCTGGTATCACCTGCTATCACCACATTTTCTATACCCAGACCGGCAAGAAGCCTTCTCGACTCCTCGTTCTGCACGAAAAGAGTCGTATAGGCCCTCAAGGCTTTGCGCATGAAAGACCCGTACCAGCGGAAAAAGACCTGATTCCTGCGGAAGATTGCAGATATGATATAGGTCGGCGTCCCGCGCCGTCTCAGTCCGAGAAGGTAGTTGTACCAGAATTCATATTTTACAAATATGGCCGTAGACGGATTGACCGCATTCAGGAAACGGCGGACATTGCGGGGTGTGTCCATCGGAAGGTAGAACACGGCATCAGCGGACTTGAAGTTCCTGCGGAGTTCGTAACCGGACGGAGAGAAGAAAGTGATGACTATGAATTTCCCTGGAGACTCCTTCCTCAGTCTCTCGATCAGAGGTCTGGCCTGCTCGAACTCACCTACCGAAGAACTGTGGAACCACACTACCGGCCTTCCTCCGCTCTGCTTCATCTTTTCCTCCACTGTATCCAGAAGCCCCTTGCGTCCGGACACGAACAAAGCCGCCTTCCGGTTGAAGAGACCGGCAAGACGGGCACAGAAAAAATAAAGGTAAATTCCTAAATTATATAATAACCTCACTCCTTCAAATTTGGCCGCAAATGTATAAACAAAAACCGAAAATTCGTACCTTTGGGGGCACTTTCTGTCAACATAACTGTTTTGATTAGAGACTTCCTATATGAAACCGGGCGTTACCTGCTGTTTATGAGACAGGTATTCAGAAAACCGGAAAAGTGGAGACTGTCCGTCAGACAGTTCTTCACCGAGGCCGGCAAGCTGGTGCTGAACTCCATTCCCCTTATAGCCCTGATATCAGTGTTCATCGGGGCCGTACTGGTCATACAGACCTCCAACAACATGACGTCCCCCTTCCTGCCCAAGATGTATATCGGGTATATGGCAAGGGAGTCGCTTATCCTCGAATTCTGCTCTACCATGGTCTGCCTCATACTGGCCGGCAAGATCGGTTCGAACATATCCTCGGAGATAGGCACCATGCGCATCACCGAACAGATCGACGCCATGGAGATGATGGGCATCAACTCCGCCAATTTCCTCGTCATGCCCAAAATACTCTCGACCACCCTGCTCAACCCGCTGCTCACCCTCATGAGTTTCATCGTAGGACTTTTCGGAGGCTACCTGATCGTCGCTCTCACAGGCATGATCAAGGTCTCGGACTACCTCCAGGGCCTGAGATTCGACTTCAACGGATACTACATCACCTACAGTGTCGTCAAGACGGCCGTATTCAGCTTCATCATCAGTTCCATATCATCCTACTGCGGATACTATGCCAAAGGAGGGTCCCTCGGTGTCGGACGCTCAGCCACAAAAGCCATCGTCATGGCCAGCGCCCTGATTCTGATATTCAACCTGATACTCACAAGAGTAATGTTATGATCACTGTAAGCCATCTGACAAAATACTTTGACGGCAAGCCCGCAGTCAGGGACGTATCGGTCGAATACGGACCGGGAGAATGCTCCCTCGTCATCGGCTCGAGCGGCTCCGGCAAAACCGTACTGCTCAAGTCCATTGTAGGGCTTTTAGAACCTGACGAAGGCGAAGTGGCATTCGACGGCACTGTCTTCAACCGGCTGCCTTTCGAAGAGAAAAAGAAGATCCGCAGCCGCATAGGCATGCTGTTTCAGGGCAGCGCCCTTTTCGACTTCGCCACCGCCCAGGAAAATGTAATGTTCCCTCTGGATTTCTTCTCCGACATGAGCCGTAAGGAAAAATTAGAGCGGGTGAACTTCTGCCTGAGAAGGGTGGGTCTGGAAAACATCAATGACAAATACCCGTCCGAACTGTCGGGCGGAATGCAGAAAAGGGTGGGCATCGCACGGGCCATAGCCCTGAATCCAAGATATCTTTTCTGCGATGAGCCCAATTCCGGACTCGATCCCCAGACTTCCGTGATGATAGACCAGCTCATCAGGGAAATCACAGTCGAATACGGCATCACGACAGTCATCAACACGCATGACATGAACTCGGTGATGGAAATAGGAGACAAGGTCGTGTTTATCTACAACGGAGAAAAAAGATGGGAAGGCTCCAGACACGACATTCTCAGCGCCGACAATAAAGAACTTGAAGAGTTTATCTTCGCCTCCAGAATGGCCAGGGAGCTCAGGCTCCGATATGGAAACGGAAGCCCATCTCGAGATTGAACTGCAGAGGCTGCTCGGTCCGCACTGAGTACGGCTGGTCACAGTCGAAGAAATAGGTCAGGCGCGGATCGACATACAGACCCATGAAATCCAGGAAACGGTACTCGAAGCCCAGTCCCACATTGGCCGACCACTGCACCCCTTCGGCCCCGGCATTGCGCTGATACCTGACTGATGAGAGGTCAGTAATCTCATAGGAGAGTCTGACCGCCTTCTCGAGCATTCCGCCGACGTTGGCATAGAAAGATATCCTGTTGCCCGAAAGTATGCTGACGTAGAAATTGAGGGGCACTCCTATGTAATGGACAGACTGTTCCACGGAAGCCTGGTACCTTCTGTCCACCAAGGCCTCGTACCGGCTGTTCAGGAAAGTATAGTTGACACCGAGTCCCACTCCGAGCCTGTCGTTGAGGAACGAATACTTGAGTTCGAGACCTACCGATACAGGGAAATAATGCTCCGGCTCGGAGACCGGCACGATCCCCTGTCCGGAAGAGACTCCGGTGGCGCCCCAGGTATAATATGGCTGGGAAAAATCCACGTTCCCGGTAGCGCTGGTAGGAGAAAGGGTTCCTCCTGCAGCCAGGGAGAGCGACGGCTTCTTTGAGGCAGATGCCGGAACCTCGTCAGCCATGGCTATATAGTCCATATCGAGGGTCCTGTCATATATCGACGGCCTGTCTGCGGATACACGGCTGTCCACGGCCACATTCTCACGGGGAACCGATACAGGGACTGCCCTGTGCACGGTGCGGGTGACTGCCGGAAGCGCGGACGGAACCATAACAGAAGCCTCGGCCCTCAGTTCCGGCACGGTCTGAAGAACGCGTATGCCTTCCTCTTTTTTCTCTTCCACACCTGAAGTCCCGGTAACGGGAGCCGGCTGTCCGGCCTGTTCTTCGGAAAGCTGTGCCAGCGACTGTACCTGAAGATCATCAGGCTGATGCACCAGCATTAACGCAAACAGCCCGACTGCCGCAGCCGCGGCAGAAGACCAGTACGTGACTCTCTTCCACAGACGTCTGCGCCGCACTGCGAGGTCAAGACCGGCTTCAATCCTGTCCCAGACCTCCGGAGAAGGAGTCTCGGAACAGGAATCCACCAATTCCTTAATCTTGCTGTCGAACAATTCGTTATTCATCTCTTTTCTTCTTTTTTTCAAGCAGTCTTTCCTGCAGCCATGTCCTCGCCCTGCTCAGCTGGGACCTGGAAGTACCTTCCGATATCCCGAGCTTCTGTGATATCTCCTGATGGGTATAGCCTTCTATCACATTCATGTTGAATATGGTCCTGAACCCATCCGGCATCCGGCCTATCATCCTGATGAGGTCCTTGCCGCCTATTCCCGAAAGGATGTCGGCATCATCAGTGACATGCCTGGCCTGCTCCACATCTGCTGCATCGCGGAGAACATCCCCCTTCCGGAGCCGCATAAGAGCGGTATTCACGAATATCCGTCTCATCCATCCCTCCAGGGACCCCGCACAATTGAAAGTCCCTATCTTCGAGAACACCGTTATGAAACCCTCCTGCAGCAGGTCCTGAGCCTCATCCCTGTCTCTGGCATACCTCATGCAAACAGAAAACATACGGGAAGAAAACTTCTCGTACAATGCTTTCTGTGCACGCCGGTCCTGACTCACACATCCGCGGACCAGCCCTTCTTCGGTTCTAAGGTCAAAAATGCCTGGCGACATTCACTCTGTCTTTTTGTAGATGCAAAATTAATTCAATTTGCTGCATCTTCGGCTTGAATATTGTATATTTGTCTGCAAGATTTTTTTTACATGAGACTGACTGTTTTCAAACTCGCACTACTGTTCATGGCTGCCATGACCCTGACCTTCAGCGCAGCCGCACAGGACAGGGATTCCGTAAAGGCTGAAGACTATTATCTGGAAGGTGTACGCTGCTACTGCGCCGGAGACTACCAGAACGCAAGGGCCTACTTCGGCAAATGCCTGAAGCTCGAAGAGGACAACGATGCGGCCATGTATTATACCGCCATGATAAGCCTTTCGCAGAACAGGACCGACGAGGCCATGGACATGCTGTCACGCGCTTCCGCCATATCTCCTGAAAACCAATGGTACAGACTGGCGCTGGCACGCCTCTACGCCGGTATCGGGGAAAACTCGCCGGCAATAGGCATCTACCGGGAACTGATAGACAAGTATCCGTCCAAAAGCGACTACTATTACGAACTTATAGACCTGCTCGTCAGGGACAGCAAGCTGGATGACGCACTTGCAGCCCTCGACAGGCTGGAACAGCTGCGCGGCAGCGACGAACTCACATACAACGCCAGATATGAAATTCTCGTCAGGCAGAACAGGCTGGATGAGGCAGAGGAAGTGGTCCGCAAGATGGACACGGACTTCCCGTCCGCCCGTACCGCACTGATCCTCGGTGACCTGAGCAAATCCAGATACGAGGACTCCACAGCCCTCCGCTATTACAACAGGGCTCTGGAGCTCAACCCTGACTTCGTTCCCGCGTATTTCGGACTGGCCGAAGTCTACCGCATGGAGCGCAATTTCTATAAGTTTTTCAAGAACATCAATATCTTCCTCGCAAGTCCGGAAATGAATCCGGAAATGAAGGCGACCTATTTCAACGAAATCGTATTCCCTTCCGGCATGGTGCAGATATTCAGGCCTCAGGTGGATACGATGATAGCCAATGTGCTCGGGGCACATCCCTCCGATACGACAATCCTCAATATGTGCGGTTCGTATTACATCGCAGTCGACAGCGTGGACAAGGGCATGGGCCTCCTTGAAAGGAATATCGAACTTCACCCCGACGTCAAGTCCGTAAGATCCGCATACATGGGCCAGCTCTACTACATGCAGGACTGGAAGAAACTGATAGACGTATCGGCCACGACCTCCAGGCTGTTTCCCGAGGATTTCACACTCAGGGAAGTCCTCGCCATAGCCTACTGGCAGGACGGGGAAATAGAAGAGGCCATCCGGACATACGAACATATACTTAGGGAAATTCCCCAGGACCACCCCATGCTTATCAACTGCTACGGTTCTCTCGGGGATCTGTACCATGAACTCGGCAACAGACGCAAGTCCTACTCGTGGTACGAGAAAGGCCTGAAGATAAACGATGACTACAATCCGATCCTCAACAATTACGCCTACTACCTCAGCGAAGAAGGACGGAATCTGAAAAAAGCGATAGAAATGAGCCGGAAGACCGTCCTCAGCGAGCCTGAGAACGCCACCTACCTCGACACCTACGGATGGCTGCTCTACCTGACCGGGGACTACGAGCAGGCAAAGAAATATCTGAAGGAGGCTCTCGTCTACGGAGGCAAGGAGAGCGCAGAGGTCCTTGACCACTATGCAGAAGCCCTCTTCGCGCTGAAAGAATACAATCTCGCCTTCCTGTACTGGGGCAATGCCGACAAGCTGGATCCCAGCCTCGGTCTTAGCAAGAAAATAGCCGAACGCAGAGCGGAGGCAGGCAGACGATGAAACGGATACTCATACTGTTGTGCATAGCGGCTTTCACTGCACTCCCGGCCCGGACCCAGGACGTAAGCAAGCAGGAAGAGCGCAAGAAGCAGCTTGAAGAGGAGATCGCAATGATCGACAAGCAGCTCGGGAGCACCAGCAAAAAACGCAAGCAGAGCCTCAACACACTGATCCTCACAAGGCAGAAAATCAGCGCAAGACAGAAGCTCATAACGCAGCTTGACAATGACATCGCAGGATTCGACCGGTCGATTTCCAATACTAACGGAATGATCGACCGTCTCAACAGCCGTCTGGACACGCTCCGGAAATACCATGCAGACCTGGTCCTCGGAGCCTACAAGACCAGAGACAACAAAGTGTGGTTCATGTACATCCTCTCAAGCAAGGACATCAACCAGGCTCTCCGCCGCTGGTCCTACCTCAAGAACATCTCGGCCGCAGTACGCCAGCAGGCCAGCGCCATTAAAAGTACGGAGCTGGACCTCCAGCTGGAGAATGCCCGCCTCGAAGACCTGAAAGCGCAGTCCATGCAGGCCCGCTCGGAGAGAGAAAAGGAAAAGGAGGCCCTGAGCGCAGAGGAACGCAGGACCAACTCCTTAGTGGTGCAACTCTCCCGGCAGGAAAAGTCCATGAAGCGTGACCTCAAGAAAAAGCAGGAAGAGGTGGACCGCCTGAACAAAGAGATAGAGCGCATTCTGGCGGAAGCCGTCAGACAGCAGAAATCCGGAAAAGGCACAGCCGTGGACTACGCCCTGTCCGCAAAGTTCGGAGAGAACAAGGGGAAACTGCCCTGGCCTGTAAACGGCGTGGTCATCCAGAAGTTCGGCCAGAGCTACCACCCAGTATTCAAGAATCTTAAAATGCCCTATAACAACGGCATCAACATATCCGCTTCCGCCGGCAGCAATGCCAACGCCGTATTTGACGGAGTGGTCAAGCAGATCCTCGTAATGCCCGGATACGACCAGTGCGTTCTCGTCCAGCACGGTGAATATTTCACTTTCTACTGCAAGCTCAAACGGGTCTACGTCAAGAGCGGAGACAAGCTCTCCACCGGCGACCGCATAGGGGAGATCAGCCTGAACGAGGACGGCAATGCCGAACTGCATTTCCAGCTGTGGAAGGGTACCGAAAAGCAGAACCCGGAGAGCTGGCTGCGGTAATGCACATCATCAATATTCGAAACTGCTTCCGCCTATAAATTCCCTCATCACTGATGTAGGGGGGATGCAGTCTATTTCGTCCGGAGTAAGCGGTGTGATGTAAGACAGGAACTTCAGCAGCCTCACACTCTCGGAATAAGCCTCCGACAACGGAGGGATGCGTTCGAGCAAAGGCTCTGCGAAATACCGGAGCAGGGGCAGTTCGAAAAGCAGCGCGGAATTGAACATCGCGTCCGCATTCTCCTGGAACGGGAAAATGTTCTTTTCCTCTCCCGCACGTACGCTCTTCCACCGTAGTATCGTATCCTCCGGAGTGATCCCGCGGGAAAAATTGTCCCTGACCATACGCCGCAGCAAGCGGTTGTCCGCTGTTGAGATATAGTTGTTCTCATCCACGGAGAGAGAGGTCAGTGCAGAGGCGAACACCCGGAACACCTTTTCCCCGTCAATATGTTTGGTAAGTTCGGGGTTCAGGGCATGGATACCTTCCATGATAAGGATATCCCCCTCGCCCATCTGCATCTTACGTCCGTCGAAGTGCCGGCTTCCTTTCACAAAATCGTACTTGGGCAGCTCCACCTCCCTGCCGTCGAAAAGATCGTTGAGCTGCGTCCCGAGGAAAGGCAGGTCCAGCGCATATATGCTTTCGAAATCATATTCGCCGTTCTCATCCTTAGGGGTCTTGTCACGGTCCAGGAAGTAATCGTCCATGGCTATTACCAGCGGACGGAGGCCGAGTACCCTGCACTGCATGGCGATACGCTTGGATGTCGTGGTCTTGCCGCTGCTGGAAGGGCCGGCTATCAGCACCAGTTTCACCGTATCCCGTTTCTCGTATATCCGGTCGGCTATCCGGGCATATTTCCGCTCGTGCAGCGCTTCCGCCACTGCTATCAGATCCTTGGCCTCCCCCCTCTTTATCGCTTCGTTGACCGAGCCTATGCCATGTGCCCCGAGGATGGTGCACCAGCGGGAATTTTCCTTGAAGACAGAACTCAGCTTATCCTGATACTTGTACGGGGAGATTACGGACGGATCGGCTGCAGACGGTGACTGAAGGCAGAAACCGTCTCCGTAGGGTATCAGATCGAACACCCCTATCCCACCGGTGCGTTCCAACAGCGGCCCGTAAAATGTATCCGCATAACCGTCAAGCCAATAGACAGAAACGAAGAATTTCTCCATATCGGCCACCAGCGAGGCCTTTTCAGGACGTCCGTTGGCCCGGAAAAGCCTGGCGGCCTCGTCATTGGGCGTCTTTTTCTTCTCGAAGGGCAGGTCTGCCTCTATAAGTTCCACCATGCGCCTGCGGAGAGCCCCTACCTTGTCGGCACCTGCCGGTACGGTCTCGAAAAGACGGTTTCCGGTATCGCGCCTCAGCTCGCCGTACAGTCCGTTGGGCAGGGTATAGTCCAGAAAAAGATGAAGATCGGGAAACAGGTCCACTGCAGCCTTCTGAAGTACAAACGACAGGGAGCGGGAGTATGTCCTGCGTCCGTCCGGGTGGGTGCAGTCAAGGAACTTTATGGTATGCGGGGTGTATATCGGGAATGTCAGCTCCTTGAGCATATTGTCCACGAGCGCCGCCACTACCGGATACCTGCATCCGGTGTCAATCTTCCGTGAGAGTTCGCCCACGGTCATGCCGGGGGCACAGTCGTAAAAGCCCTGAAGGCTGTCGCAGTATACTGTTATCATGTCTGTCATTTTAAATTTCCAAAAGCGGTTTGAGATAGGGACCTGTCACTGACTCCGGATCAGAGGCGACCTGCTCGGGGGTACCCTGTGAAACGATCCGGCCGCCGTCCCGGCCTCCTGCCGGACCCATGTCGAAGAGATAGTCCACCGATTTGAGAACATCGAGGTTGTGCTCGATGATCACGACAGTGTTGCCGCCCTCGACCAGACGCTGCAGCACGTCCAGCAGTACGGCAATGTCCTCCGAGTGCAGCCCCGTAGTCGGTTCATCGAGAATATAGAGGGTGCTGCCGGTATCCTGACGTGCCAGCTCTGCCGCTATCTTCACTCTCTGGTTCTCCCCGCCGCTCAAAGTCAGGGAAGACTGGCCGAGGCGGATATAGCCGAGACCGACATCCTCCAGTGTCTTGAGCTTCCTGGCAATCGACGGGACATGCGCGAAGAACTCCACGGCCTGGGATACAGTCATCTCGAGAACATCGTTTATATTCTTGCCCTTGTACTTTACAGCCAGCACATCCGGATTGAAACGTCTGCCGTGGCATTCCTTGCAGGTAACCGTCACTGAAGGGAGGAAATTCATCTCTATGACCTCCACTCCTGCCCCCTTGCACGCCTCGCAGCGGCCACCCTTGACATTGAAAGAGAACTTGTTGGACTTGAAGCCCCTTATCTTGGCATCCGGCGTCTCGGCAAAGAGATTGCGGATGTAGGTAAGAACGCCTGTATATGTCGCCGGATTGGAACGGGGGGAACGTCCCACGGGAGACTGGTCTATCTCTACGAGTTTGTCTATATTCTCCAGCCCCTCCAGAGTCCTGTAAGGCAGAACCCTGTATTTCGACCTGTAGAGCCGGTTGCTGATTACGGGCATGAGCGTATCATTGATAAGGGATGACTTGCCGCTGCCGCTGACACCGCTGATGCCGATGATACAGCCTAAGGGAAGACTGATGCTCACGTCTTTGAGATTGTTTCCAGTTGCCCCGCCGAGAGTGAGGAACTTTCCGTTGCCAGGACGGCGGCAGGACGGTACCGATATGCTCCTCGATCCGTTAAGATACTCGAACGTACAGCCTTTCCCCTCTTCCCTGTCGATGACCGGAAGTCCCTCCGGAAGCCTGAATGCCCTCTCCAGCTTGAGCTGTGGCGGACCGCTGAAAAGCACCTCTCCCCCTTTTTCCCCTGCACCGGGACCGATATCCACTATCCAGTCTGCACTGCGCATCATCTCCTCGTCGTGCTCCACTACCATGACCGTATTGCCCTCGTCGCGCAGACGTTTGAGAGAGTTGATGAGTTTTATATTGTCCGACTGGTGCAGCCCGATACTGGGCTCGTCGAGGATGTACAGCACATTGACCAGCTTGGAGCCGATCTGGGTAGCCAGACGTATGCGCTGGCTCTCTCCGCCGCTGAGCGACATCGTGCTGCGGCTCAGGGAGAGATAGGAAAGGCCCACATCCACCAGAAAGCCGATGCGTTCCCTCAGTTCCTTGACGATATCCGCCGCCACTGCCTGTCCGCGGGGGTCCAGCTTGTCCTTGAGACTGCCCACCCAGTCATACAGCACGTTCACGTCCATGTCCGACACCTCCGCTATGTCCAGCCCGTCTATCTTGAAGCACAGTGAGTCCTTCCGCAGCCGTTTTCCCTGACATTCAGGACATACCACATCGCTCGAATACCTGCCGGCCATGCCGTCATCCTCATCGTCACCGTCCCCTTCGAACCGCGACAACAGCCCGGGGAAAGTAATCATCTCCGAGAGTCCTCCTCTGGTATCCACCCTTATCAGGTCCTCCGAACCGTTGAGAATGATGTTCATGGTCTCCTCAGGGATATCCCTGATGGGTTCGAAGAGGGAAAACCCGTATTTCCGGGCCACCGCCTCAAGGACAGTGAATACCGCATTGTCCCGCTTCTTCCCGAGAGGAGCGATGCCGCCGTCCGCGATGGACAGCGAAGGGTCGGGAACAATCTTCGCCATATCCACCTTCCGTACCGTACCCAGACCGTTGCATACAGGGCAGGCCCCGGCAGGGGAATTGAAGGAAAATGTATGAGGAGCCGGTTCGGGGAAGGATATCCCGCTGTCCGGACAGATAAAATGCTTGCTGAAATGGCGGACCTCACCTGTCTCAGGATCGAGAATCATCAGGGAGCCCTTGCCCTGGGCCAACGCAGACAGGACAGAGGCCCGGATCCGCTTGCCGTCCTCTTCCTTGGGCACTACCCGGTCGATGACCGCCTCTATGAAATGTACCTTGTAGCGGTCCACTCCCGAAGCCATGTCCCCCAGAGACCTGAGTTCTCCGTCTATCCGGACATAGGACAGCCCCTTTTTCAGCAGGCTGTCGAACAGTTCACGGTAATGTCCCTTGCGGCCCTTGACCAGAGGCGCCAGAATAATGCACTTGCGCCCGGCATACTCCTTCATGATCAGCTCCACGATGCCGGAGTCGGTGTATTTTACCATCGGCTTGCCGGTCACGGGAGAATAGGCCGTAGATGCCCTGGCGTAGAGCAGGCGGAGAAAGTCGGATATCTCGGTGATGGTGCCTACGGTCGAACGGGGGTTGCGGTTGGTGCTCTTCTGCTCTATGGCAATGGTAGGGCTGAGGCCTTCGATGCTCTCCACTTCAGGACGTTCCATCACCCCGATGTAATGCCTCGCATAGGCCGACAGGGTATCCATGTACCTGCGTCTCGCCTCCGCATATATGGTATCGAACGCCAGCGACGACTTGCCGCTGCCGCTCAGACCCGTGACCACCACGAGGGCGTGGCGCGGTATTCTCAGGGAAATATCCTTGAGGTTGTGGACCGAGGCCTTGCAGATATCTATGTACTCTCCTTCCTGCATCCTGACGTCATGCGTTCTGCTGCGGAGTCTGCCCGTCCTGGACCGGGGCTGTCTGCTGGCGGTCTATCTCCCTGGAAATTATATCTTCGAGAAAGGGATTCGTCATCTTCTCCCGTCCGACATCGGTAGCAGGACCGTGCCCCGGGTACACCACCGTGTCCGCCGGAAGCGGAAGCACCTTGGTACGTATGCTCTCGCTAAGCTGGTCGTAGTCTCCGGCCGGCAAGTCCGTACGGCCGATGCTGCCGCAGAAGAGGGTGTCTCCGGTAAAGACATAGCCTCCCTGCTCGTCATAGAGTAGTACCCCTCCGGCTGTATGTCCGGGAGAGGCCAGAACTTTGAGCCGTATGGTACCCACATTGATGATGTCCCCGTCCTTCATGTCGCGGACATTCTCCTCAGAGGGCTGCTCGAACTCGTAGCCGAAGTAGCTGCCGTAGGAGCTGGCACGCCTGAGCTGGGGGATGTCGGCCGCCGCCAGGTATGTGGGGATATTCCACTTCGAGGCCACGAAGGCATTGCCCATCACGTGGTCAAAATGGCCGTGGGTCTGCAGTATCATTCTGGGATGGAGATGCTTCTCCTCTATGAACTTCACCAGTCTGTCCTTCTCCGACTGCTTTATGCAGCCCGGATCGATTATCGCGCACTCCCCCGCCTCATCGTAGAGCACATAGCAGCAGGTGCGCAGGTCATTGAAATAGAATGTCTGAATCATGTAGCAAAAATAGCAAGTTTTACGTATTTTTGCACAAAGATTAAGCCAAGAATATTATGCACATAGCGGTAGCAGGAAACATAGGCAGCGGCAAGACCACCCTGACTGGTCTGCTGGCCAGGCATTACGGTTGGGAACCACACTTCGAGTCGGTGGATTTCAATCCCTATCTGGTGGATTTCTACAACGATATGCAGCGCTGGTCCTTCAACCTGCAGGTATACTTCCTCAACAAAAGGCTCAAGGACATCGTGGAGTTCCAGAATTCCGGCAAAAACGTGATTCAGGACCGCACCATATATGAGGATGCGATGATCTTTGCACCCAACCTGCACGACATGGGACTGATGGACTCCCGCGACTTCGACAACTACTCATCCCTCTTCGAACTGATGCAGAGGATGGTGGGATACCCGGACCTGCTTGTCTACCTGCGTTCTTCGATACCCAACCTCGTGGAACAGATCCAGAAACGTGGACGGGAATACGAAAACAGTATCCGCATAGACTATCTGAAGGGCCTCAACGACCGCTATGAGCAATGGATATCGGAATATAGGGGGAAACTGCTTATCATAGACGTGGATACCTGCCGTTTTGAAGACCGTAAGGAAGATTTCAGCCAGGTGTGCGACCAGATCGACGCCAGGCTCTTCGGACTTTTCCGGTAATCCGGCAAAGGATTCATGCCGACAAAAAAAGAGGCTGCTCCCCACTCAATCCGGAGCAGCCTCTTTCCTGTTTACAAACAGGATCATCTGTTGACACTGTGGCGGTAGCCTGCCTCGAGGGCTGCCAGATTCTTGTCCACTATATCCTGTCCCTTTCGGGAAAAGACTTTGGCGACAGCCTCGCGTACAGCCTCGTAGCTGATATCCAGCATGGGCACGGCAGCTCCCAAAAGGACCATATTGGCTGCCTGTGCCGGAGCTCCGGCCTCCTTGGCAAGGGCCTCCACATCCAGCATTACCGTATGGGGCAAAGCTTTCAGATGCGAATATATCTCTTCCTTGTCAGGATAATCCGGGATATTGACAAAGGGCTCCGAAGACGTTACCACCCAACCGTCCAGAGACAGTTCCTGTACATAGCGCAGTGCCTCCATAGGCTCGAGAGACATGATAATGTCCACCTTGCCGTAAGGGATAAGGTCACTGTGGATAGGATCGGAGGAGATGCGCAGGTTGCTCTGTACGTCGCCTCCGCGCTGGCTCATTCCGTGAACCTCGGCCTGCTTGACATGCAGCCCGTTGGAAAGGGCCGCTTCTCCAAGTACCGTAGCGATGGAGAGGATTCCCTGTCCTCCCACACCGGCCAATATTATATCTTTCTTCATATCGGATTCTAAGTTTTACGGATTTGACATTACTGCTGTTTTTTCTCCCGGGCATGACGCTTGAAAGTCTGAATACACTCACGGCGCGGGATTACCACTGAAACGCCCTTGTACTCGACCTCCTCGCGGAGAACGTTCTTGATTTCCTCCATATTCTTCGGCAGAGGCACCACCACGCGGATATGGGCCGGATCCACGCCGACTCCTGCGCAGATACTTTCTATCCTGCCCGTTCCCGCCGAATCCTGCCCTCCCGTCATACCTGTGGTAAGGTTATCCGAGATGATTATGACCACATTGGAGCAGGAGTTGACACAGTCGAGCAGGCCGGTGATACCCGAGTGGGTGAATGTGGAATCACCTATGACAGCGAACGAAGGGAACTGCCCTGCATCAGCTGCACCTTTGGCCATGGTAATCGAAGCACCCATGTCGACAGTGGTATGAATTGCCCTGAAAGGAGGCAGCGCCCCGAGGGTATAACATCCGATATCGCTGAACACCCGAGAGTTTTCATACTCTGCAGCCACCTCATTAAGAGCCGCATACACATCCCTGTGCCCACAGCCCTGACAGAGTGCGGGCGGACGGGGAACCACGATATCGTCTTTGGGGAATGTCTTGTGGGGCGACAGGTGCAGTGCTGCGCGGACACTGTCCGGAGAAAGTTCTCCTGTCCTCGGCAGCAGCCCTGTAAGACGTCCCTCTACCTGAATCTCGGAACCGATCATTCCGCGGATCTTGTCTTCCACGAAAGGCTGGCCCTCTTCCATCACTATGACGCGGTGTACGCCTGAAGCCACCATGTCTCCCACCAGCTTCCGCGGTATGGGATAACGGGTCAGCTTGAGCACACCACAGGGGACCCCCTTGGGGAAGTTCTCCATCAGGTAGTTATACGCAATACCGCATGCTACGATGGCCAGTCCCCTGTCCTCCCCGGGAGTGAAGCTGTTGTGCGGATCCTCGGCGGAATCCATACCGAACTGCTTCTTGTCCTTGATGAGCTGCTCGTTACGGGCACGGGAATTGGCAGGCAGCAGTATCCACTGTTTCGGATTGTCAGGAAAGCGGATCGCATTCTGAGGACGGATATCCTCAGTGCCGTCGGCCTTTACACGGGTAGACACTTCCGCCCTGGAATGAGCCATACGGGTAGTGATACGCATCAGCACGGGAATCTTCATTTTCTCCGAGTAGTCAAATGCTTCCCGCACCATATCGTAAGCTTCCTGCTGACAGGACGGCTCGAAATAGGGAATCATGGCAAAACGGCCATAGAAACGGGAATCCTGCTCATTCTGGGAAGAATGCATAGAAGGGTCATCGGCGGCCACTACGACCAGACCTCCGTTGGCTCCGGTCATTGCCGAATTTACAAAGGCATCGGCAGCTACGTTCATGCCGACGTGTTTCATGCAGACAAGGGCACGCTTTCCCATATAGGACATACCGAGTGCCGCCTCCATGGCAGTCTTCTCGTTAGTGCACCACTTGCAGAAGATCCGCTCCGACTCCGGATCGGCTTTCTGACGGTTCTGGATGTATTCGGTAATTTCGGTGGAGGGTGTTCCCGGATAAGCGTAGACTCCTGAAATTCCCGAATGTATGGCCGCCAGTGCTATGGCTTCGTCGCCTAAAAGTAGTAATTTCATAAAAAAGTCGATTAAATCTATCAGTTTTTAAGGAAAATCCTTGTTTTGATTCAAAATTATAATGAATTATTTTAAATGACAAAATTTTTGCGTCCAAATTGCATAAAGTCGTTGAAATTACGTATGTTTGCCCCCAATTTGATTACGACCATGATTACAGCTAAAAGTTTGGCGGAATTCCAATCCGCCCGGAAGTCTTTAGAAGACAAGGTTGTAGGCTTCGTGCCCACTATGGGTGCCCTGCATGAAGGGCATGCATCCCTCATCCGCAGGGCCGTCTCCGAATGCGGAGCTGTGGTAGTTTCCGATTTCGTAAACCCGACCCAGTTCAACAATAAAACCGATTTCGACACATACCCGAGGGTCCTGGAAAGGGACTGCGCCTTCGTGGAGTCTCTCGGCGCTGCCGTGCTGTTCGCCCCCTCCGTCGAGGACATATATCCGGCAGGAACGGACTATAATAAAAAGGTATTCGACCTCGGCGGCCTCGACCAGTACGGGGAAGGCCCAAGACGTCCGGGCCATTTCAACGGTATGGCACAGGTCGTGACCCGTCTCTTCGACATTGTCCGCCCCGCAAAGGCATATTTCGGTGAAAAGGATTTCCAGCAGCTCGCGATAATAGAGTATTTCGTAAAGGACCTCGGCTATCCTATCGAAATAGTACGCTGCCCCATAGCCAGGGCCGAAGACGGGCTGGCACTCAGCTCACGCAACAACCTGCTGACTCCCGCCCAGCGTTCAGCAGCCCCGCATATCTACCGCAGCATCCTCAAGGCCAAAGAGATGGCAGGAAGCATACCTGTAAACGAGGCCATCCGGACCATCACTTCCCTCATAGACTCGGAGCCCCTGCTCAGGACAGAATATGTGGAAATAATAAATTCATTAACTTTGCGCCCCGTTACGGACTGGA
Source organism: Candidatus Coprenecus stercorigallinarum (assembly GCA_018711305.1). Classification (GTDB taxonomy): domain Bacteria; phylum Bacteroidota; class Bacteroidia; order Bacteroidales; family UBA932; genus Coprenecus; species Coprenecus stercorigallinarum. Next base: position 10,615 of record DVIL01000015.1, on the reverse strand, counting down.
ACGAGGCGGAGCACCTGAGACTGACATGTGCGGTGTACGCCGGCCAGGTCCGCCTCATAGACAATATAGATCTGAAATAGCATGTATATCCAGGTTATCAAGTCCAAAATACACAGAGTCACAGTCACCCGTGCAAACCTCGATTATATCGGCAGCATCACGATAGACAGTGCCCTGATGAGGGCCTCCGGCCTTTTCGAAGGCGAGAAAGTCTCTGTGGTCAATGTCACCAACGGCAACAGGCTGGAGACCTACGTCATCCCAGGAGAAGAGGGAAGCGGCTGCATAGAGCTCAACGGAGCTGCAGCCCATCTTTTCTCTGAAGGCGACATCGCCATCATCATGTCCTATGCAATTGTAACTCCGGAGGAGGCAGCTGCCTTCCGCCCGAAAGTCATATTTCCGGACACAAAAACTAATAGGCTGGTCAAGTGAAGAACGTCAGTACGCGGATTAGGAAAGTTCTGCAGTGGGTACTGATGCTGCTCTTGGCTGTTGTACTGCTCTACTTCGCATTCAGAGGTGTGAAGTGGTCCGACTTTATGGACGGCATACGCAGCTGCAATTTCAACTGGATACTCGTTTCCATGGCCGCCAGCATTCTCGCCTTCGTAGTCCGCGGCCTGAGATGGAGACTGGTCATGCTGCCCCTCAATCCCGGAATCACCGGAAGAGAGGCATACGATGGTGTCACAGTGGCCTATCTGACCAACTTCGCACTTCCCCGGGCCGGAGAATTCGCCAGATGCGGAGTAATATCCGCGACCGGCAAGGCCTCTTTCGAGTCCGTACTGGGGACTGTCGTACTCGAGCGCAGCTGGGATATGGTCAGCTACCTGATCATCCTGTTCACAGTCCTGCTTGCAGGAGAGAGCTCCTTCGGACAGTTTGTCTCCAACGAGGTGTGGCGTCCCGCCGTGGATTCCATGTCCTATGACATACTTTGGATAATAGGAGCTGTCGCTGCCGTATGCATAGCCGGCTGCATTCTGGTATTCTGCTACCGCAAGAAGCTCGCAAAGTACAGATTCTTCTCCAGAATATTCTCACTCGCCAAAGGACTGATCGGGGGGCTGGCAGCAGGGCTGAGAATGAAGGGCAAATGGAAGTTCCTGCTCTACACCGTACTGCTGTGGACCTGCTACTGGATCATGAGCTATTCCACCATTTTAGCCATTCCTCAGGTGGAAGGGCTGAACTGGGCGGACGCATTGTTCCTGATGGTAGTGGGCAGTCTCGGATGGATAGTTCCGGTTCAGGGGGGAATCGGCGCCTACCACTTCATCCTGTCCCTCGCCATGGCCTCCATTTATTCCATTCCACAGACCTCAGGCGTGATTTTTGCTACCATCTCCCATGAAAGTCAGGCACTGACAATGCTCCTGTGCGGAGCTGTCTCGCTCGGCTCGATTTATTTGAAAAAACGCAGAACTGAAACAGTACAAAAGAAATAACGTATGAAACGGATTATTGTATTTACGGCAGCACTGCTCACGATATCCACCGTCTCCCACGCCCAGATGAACCGGGTAAGGGACGTAGACTATTTCCCCAGGAGCGAGGTATATCTTCAGTACGGCGCACCTTCCGTCATAGAGCTGACCACCCTTCTCTCCCCTTCTTTCCATGACGAACTGACCAACGGAGACACCCGCAACCACAAGTTTTCAGGCATTGCCGGTATCGGTTACAACTTCTTCGTACACCCGAGGGTATCCATCGGCATAGACTTCGGATACGGCTACTCAAGTGCCGACATCTATCTGACTGAAGATTCGGAGTTCGGTCCGGCAGGCGCCCCCCAGTTTGCATGCAGGGCCACCATCATGAACTATTCCGGCCATATTTCCGGCTCGTTCATCTACTGGCAGCACGGTGCGATGGAATGCTCCGGCGCACTCTATTTAGGCGCAAGCTGGCAGGATGAATCGATGGTAGACGTAGCCAGAAGCGGGATCGAGCCGAATGACCGCCTGCACTTCTCATATCACATTACAGCCATCAAGTTCCGTTATGGAGACATGTTAGGCGGTTTTGCAGAACTTGGCTTCGGCTACCGCGGCCTGGTGAACTTAGGCCTCTCCATAAAGATCTGACCGAGTCCGCACGCAACTTTAAAGCAACATATCATGAAACGCACCCTAATCCTTTTTTCCATGGCCGCAGCACTTTTGCTTGGCCTGACATCTTGCGAAGAAAACAAAATCTCAGAGTACATAATTTGCACCGATGATGGTTCTATAAATTATACTGTAAACGTTTTGCTGCAGTCTAAAGTAAATTCTGTGATATCCACCTCCGATAAGGAAAGCTTCCAAAGGAATTCCTTTAAAGGAACCGAAAGTGACGCCATAACATGGTTCAACGAGAGAATGGACTATCTCGAAAGCGAACAATTCGCCAATACAGAACCGATTGTTCCCGTTCTCCCTAATACCTCAGCCACATTCAGCCTTCGCGATACAGACAACGGCCAGAATAGCGAAAGTATCGTCAACGACAACGGATGGCAGCACACCGTAACATCCAGGACAGTGACATTCTCAGAACCCGATCACTTACTCTGACACCCCCGTCCCTGAAAATGGAATATGGAACAAAAGATATTTTGTCGAAAAGGTCAGAATATTTTCAGCGGACGGAAAAAACGACTATCTTTGCGTAAGTGTTTGATACCGGCTGTGTCGTCCCTTGAATAGGGATGACACAGCCGTGAATAGCCCACCACAGACGTGGTGTCACCATAACTCACTGTAAGTCTTATTCTTACGCGAATTATGGTGTCCCTTTGTATTTAACTGTAGCATAAAAGATATGGAGCCTGTCCCCTCTGATGATAAAAAATGGTACGTGATGAGAGTCACTTACCAAAGGGAGGTTATTGCAAAAGACAGGCTGGACAAGATGGAGATAGAGAACTTCCTGCCGCTGAGATCCGAAAGAAGGCGGAATGCCCATGGACGGTTCTGCAAGGTAAGGGTGCCCATGGTTCACAATTTCCTTTTTGTCCGCTCTGAGCGCAGCACAATTGACCACATAAAGACCTTCTCCCTCCCCTATCTGCGCTATGCCACCACGACGACAGACGGACGCCGCACTATCATGACAGTACCCGAGAAACAGATGCAGAGTTTCATCGCTGTGGCCGGGGACGAAGAGCAGCAGGCCATCTATCTGGACCCCGCATCAGTAGACCTGAGCAAAGGCGACAAAGTCAGGATCATCGGCGGCCAGCTGGCAGGGGTCGAAGGAACATTCATGAAGATCAAAGGCGGCAACAGAGTAGTGGTCAAGATAGATTTCGTCGCAGCCGTGGCTACCGCCGAGATCCCGCCGCAACTGATAGAGAAACTCTGACACCATAACCATTGAGGCCCGGTCGTCATCGCCACTATACATCTTAGTTACGTCGTAACCATTTGATTGAGCGGTTATTTCATTTTAAGAAAAATGTTAAGTGACGACACAAACGCCTGTTTTGGCTGAAATTCGCCTCTCCTGACATATTGTCAAAAAAGCAAAGCTTTCATAATCAACCGCACACATCTCAACTAAAATGTGTAGTGAGAATTAAGTGACAGTCGCAATTCCTGCCATAGCCGGCTAAGGAGACAGACCTGCATATCAACAGACTGCCACACGGCACCGGACATACAATCAATAAAGTAGAAACATGGAACAACACAGCATAGCCGTAGCCGGCACCGGCTACGTGGGGCTCAGCCTTGCCACACTGCTGGCCCAGCACAATCACGTGACGGCAGTGGACGTCATTCCCGAGAAGGTGGACCTCATCAACCGACGGAAGTCGCCCATACAGGACGAGTACATCGAGAAATACCTGGCGGAGAAGCCCCTAGACCTGACGGCGACACTGGACGGTAGGAGGGCCTACTCCGACGCGGAGTTCGTCATCATCGCCGCCCCGACCAACTACGACCCCGTGCGCAACTACTTCGACACCTCGCACGTGGAGGAGGTCATAGACCTCGTGCTGGAGGTCAACCCGGACGCAGTGATGGTCATCAAGTCCACCATCCCCGTGGGATACTGCCGCAGCCTCTATGTAAAGTACTGGAAGCAGGGCGTGAGAAGGCTGAACCTGCTTTTCGCCCCGGAATTCCTGCGCGAGAGCAAGGCCCTGTATGACAACCTCTATCCCAGCCGGATCATTGTCGGTGTGCCGAAGATGATTGACAGCCCCGAATTCGAGGAGGAGAACAGAGCATTAGAGGCCATAGCGGACATAACGCATCTCGGGCATGCGGCACGCATTTTCGCCGGACTGCTGCAGGAGGGCGCCGTCAAGCAGGACATCCCGACCCTGTTCATGGGTCTGAAGGAGGCCGAGGCCGTCAAGCTCTTCGCGAACACGTACCTGGCCCTGCGCGTCAGCTATTTCAACGAGCTGGACACCTACGCCGAGGTCAAGGGGCTGGACACCCGCGCCATCATCGACGGGGTGTGCCTGGACCCGCGCATCGGCACACACTACAACAACCCCTCGTTCGGCTACGGCGGCTACTGCCTTCCCAAGGACACCAAGCAGCTCCTTGCCAACTACGCCGACGTGCCGCAGAACATGATGACCGCCATCGTGGAGAGCAACCGCACGCGGAAGGACTTCATCGCCTCGCAGGTGCTGAGGATGGCCGGAGCGCACGAGTACGACGGGGGCTGGGATGCCTCGAAGGAGGGCGAGACCGTCATCGGCGTGTACCGCCTGACGATGAAGACCGGCAGCGACAACTTCCGGCAGAGCAGCATCCAGGGCGTGATGAAGCGCATCCGTGCCAAGGGCGCCACCCTCATCATCTACGAGCCCACCCTCGAGAACGGCAGCACGTTCTTCGGCAGCGTGGTCGTGAACGACCTGGCCGAATTCAAGCGCAGGGCGGGGGCCATCATCGCCAACAGGTATGACCCGTGTCTGGATGATGTGAGGGGGAAGGTGTATACACGGGATCTGTTCGGGAGGGACTGATTTAACGGCAATCGTGGCAGAGTCCTTAAAGAAAAAGACAGTACGTGGCACCTTCTGGAGTGCCGTGGACAGCATATCCAGTCAGGGCGTGACGTTCCTGGTGGGTCTGGTGCTGGCGCGCCTGCTGACCCCTCACGAGTACGGCCTGATAGGCTACATCATGATCCTGGTGGCGGTGTTCAACAGCATCGTGGACAGCGGCTTCTCCAATGCCCTGATCCGCAAGAAGGACGCCGGAGAGACGGACTACAGCACTGCGTTCATCTTCAACCTGGCGGTGAGCCTTGTGATGGTGGCGGCGATGGTGCTGGTCGCCGTCCCCTTCAGCCGCTTCTTCAAGGAACCCCAGCTGGTTCCCCTGGTGCGTGTGATGTCCGTGATAGTGGTCATCAACGCCCTGGCGCTCATCCAGCGCACGCGGCTGGTCAAGAGCGTGGACTTCAAGACCCAGACGAAGGCCTCGCTGATATCGTCGGTGTCCAGCGGCGCGGTCGGTCTGGCGATGGCCTTCGGCGGTCTCGGGGTGTGGAGCCTGGTAGGACAGCAGATAAGCCGTCAGCTCATCAATACCGTGTGCCTGTGGATCCTCAACAGATGGACGCCCACGTGGAGGTTCTCGTGGTCATCGTTCCGCGAGCTGTTCGGCTTCGGCTGGAAGCTGCTGGTGTCCGGGCTCATCGACACAGTGTGGAAGGAGATATACCAGCTGGTCATCGGCAAGTTCTACTCTACGTCCACATTGGGGCAGTACACCAGGGGCAAGCAGTTCTCGGACATCTTCTCGTCCAACATGACGTCGATCGTCCAGAGGGTCAGCTATCCGGTGCTGAGCTCCATCCAGGACGAGCGGGAGCGGATGAGGGAGGGCTACCGGAAGATCATACGGACGACGATGCTGGCCTCGTTCGTGCTGCTGTTCGGCCTGTCGGCCGTGGCGGAGTCCCTGCTGACGGTGCTCATCGGTCCCCGGTGGCTGGAGGCGGCGCATTACCTGCAGATAATCTGCTTCGCCGCATCGTTGTATCCGCTTCACGCCATCAACCTTAACATGCTGCAGGTGCAGGGGCGGTCGGACCTCTTCCTTAAGCTGGAGATAGTTAAGAAGATTATTGCAGTAGGCCCTCTGCTGCTGGGAATATTCATCGGCATCGACTGGATGCTGTGGGGCTCTCTGGCAACAAGCATCATCGCGTATTTCCTCAATGCCAGATATTCCGGCACACTCATAGGCTACCCGATAAGAGCCCAGATAAAGGATATCCTGCCGTCTTTCGGTGTAGCCGCCGCTATGGCCGCCTGCATCTGGCCGCTGGCTCTCCTGGACTTGCGTCCTATATGGATGCTGCTGGTGCAGCTGTGCACAGGAGCCGCTGTCACAATCGGCCTGTGCGAGGCTCTCCGGTTGCCCGAATATGCTGAGATCAAGGACACCGCACTCGGATTCCTCAGACGAAACAAGAAGTAAAAAAGATGGACAACACTCAGATCACCGTCACGTCCCCGCTCCTTCCGGAGCTGGACGAACTCGACGCATACCTGCGGGACATCTGGTCCCGCAAGTGGATTACCAACAACGGACATTACCATCAGGAGTTGGAGGCCGCCCTGTGCGACTACCTGAAAGTTCCCTACATCAGCCTCTTCACCAACGGTACCCTGCCCCTGATAACGGCCCTCCAGGCCCTGCGCATAACCGGTGAGGTGATAACCACCCCGTTCAGCTTCGTGGCCACCACCCACTCTCTCTGGTGGAACGGCATCAAGCCGGTGTTCGTGGACATCGACCCGTCAAACTGCGGCATCAACCCAGATTGCATCGAGGCGGCCATCACCCCTCGGACCACGGCAATCATGCCGGTACACTGCTACGGCAAGCCCTGCGACACCAAGCGGATACAAGAAATAGCTGACAAGTACGGCCTTAAGGTCATCTACGATGCAGCGCACGCCTTCGGAGTGGAGGTAGACGGCCGCGGCATCCTCAACGAGGGAGACATGTCCACGCTCAGCTTCCACGCCACGAAGGTGTACAACACCATCGAGGGCGGGGCACTTGTGATGCACGACGAGAAGACCAAGCAACGGATAGACTATCTGAAGAACTTCGGGTTCGCCGGAGAGACCACCGTCGTAGCCCCGGGCATCAACGGGAAGATGGACGAGGTGCGCTCTGCAGTGGGACTGATCAACCTAAGGCACGTCGATGCAGCGATCGAGGCAAGACACAAAGTGGCCATCACTTACCGCGAGGGCCTGCGGGACATCCCCGGCATAACGTACTTCGAAGACATGCCGGGCGTAAGGCACAACTACTCCTATTTCCCCATCTTCGTGGATGCGGAGCAGTACGGCATGACGAGGGACGAGCTATACGAGAAACTGAAATCCAGGAACATCTACGGCCGCAGATACTTCTATCCCCTCATCAGCGAGTTCTCGACGTACAGGGGCCTGGAGTCCGCCACGAGGGAGAACCTGCCGGTGGCGCACCGCATCGCGGAGCAGGTCATCTGCCTGCCCATGCACCATGAACTGGGCGCGGAGGATGTGGAAAGAGTGATAGACGCGATAAGGAGGTGAAGTTTTTACGTTTGGGACATAACTGTTCCAGATAAAATTCATAGTTTTGTACCAAATCTCATGTATATGGAAAATCGGCATGTAGCAGAGTGGAAAGCAAACGGCACTGACTCAATAGGCGAGCCCGAAATTACGTATGCCCGTCAGAGCAGGAGGTCAAACACACGTAAGGGTGTCTCACAGCCTGACGGTGTAAACCAGTCCATCGAGGAGTCAGCCGCTGCGTGGAGGAAGCAGCTGGACGATTTTATCGCTGAGAGTAACCGGATACATGAAACCGGAGACACGGCGGCCCGAAAGGATTTATCTCGGCGCATGGAAGCGTTCATGAGGGAAAACAGCACAAGAGAGCGTCTCATGGAACGTATCGCAATATCAGAGCAGCAGATTCAGAGAGGAGAAGTGATGACGGCCGAAGAGGCCGACGAGGCGGTGAGGAGGGCTCTGCCATGGCTGAGGTGATATGGACAGACAACGCGACAGGATGGCGCATAGATGCTCTGGCATACGGCGGCAGCACATTCGGGCAAAAATCAGCCGAAAAACTGGACAATACCTTTAAAGCATACAGCAGGCTGCTGTCCACGCATCCTCTTCTCGGACACCGAGAACCGCTGCTGGCGCACATAACAGGCCTCACATACCGTAGTATCCTCGTTCACCGAAATTACAAACTCATATACAGGGTCGAGCCGGTAGACAGCGAGACAGCGGGCAGAGTTCTGATCATCGATGTCTGGGACACCCGTATGAACCCGGAATTCCTCGCCGCAAGGATACCAGCTACAGACTAAGCGAAAAACATCATTAAATAATCATAATTTGATCATGCCCCGGCGCAAGCTGATGCTGCTGGGCGGGCTCCGCTACCTGCTGCCCGTCATCGACGCAGCCCACAGTCTGGGTTGTCACGTCATCACGTGTGACTACCTGCCCGACAATATCGCACACAAATATTCGGATGAATATCACAACGTGAGCATCCTGGACCGGGAAGCCGTGCTGTCCCTCGCCCGCGAGCTGAGAATAGACGGCATCATGTCCTTCGCCGTGGACCCGGGAGTGGTTACGGCGGCCTACGTGGCCGACCGGCTCGGACTGCCATGTGCCGGACCGTACGAGTCTATCTACATATTGCAGGACAAAGAGAAGTTCCGCGGCTTCTTGGAGACAAACGGCTTTAATGTCCCTAAATCCAAAGGGTTCTCCTCGTATGAAGAGGCGTATGCGGCCAGGGATTATTTCGCGTGGCCGGTGATTGTCAAGCCCGTGGACTCCGCCGGCAGCAAGGGCGTTTCGAGAGTGGATTCTCGGGATGACCTGAGGCCGGCATTTGACAATGCCATGTTCCACTCTTTCTCCGGCAAGGTAATCATTGAGGAGTTCATCGAAAAGGAGGGTTGCTCGTCAGACTCCGACTGCTTCTCCGTGGACGGAAAACTGGAATTCGTATCGTTCTCTGCGCAGAGGTTCGATGAAAACGCTGACAATCCGTATACTCCTGCGGCATACAGCTGGCCGTCGACCTTTACAAAGGGGCAGGAGACGGAACTCACAGCCGAGATCCAGCGTCTGCTGACGCTGCTGCAGATGCGTACATCCATTTACAATATAGAGACCAGAATAGGGACAAACGGCAGACCATACATCATGGAAGTATCCCCCCGCGGCGGCGGCAACCGCCTTGCAGAGATGCTGCGCATGGCGACCGGTGTGGACATGATAACCGCGGCGGTCAAGGCCGCGTTGGGAGAGAAAGTGACTGACATCGTCCAGAAACCGTATGACGGCCACTGGGCGGAGGTTATCCTCCACGCAGACCGCAGTGGAACATTCAGAGGACTTGATATAAGTCCTGAGATGTCCAGCCATGTTGTAGAGAGGGACCTGTGGGTGCGCGAGGGGGAGCGCGTCTCCTCCTTCAATGGTGCAAATGACGCGATAGGCACTTTAGTCTTGAAACTGGATAGCCTGAGTGAGCTGGAAAGCATTATCCGTGCGCAGGGAGAATGGCTTAAAGTAAGAATCGACTGAGAATGGACGCGATCGGAGGTTATTTCGAACTCGAACTCAGACGTGGAGAGCATTACCACAAGGACGCAATAAGGCTTAACACGGCCAGAAACTGTTTCGAGTATGTCCTTATTGCCAGAAAATACAGGAGAGTCTACATTCCGTACTACACCTGCGAGGTGATGCTCCAGCCGTTGAGGCGGCAGCACGTGGAGTATACTTTCTATTCCATAGACTGGAATCTCGAGCCGGTAGAAACATTCAACCTGAAGGATGGTGAGGCGTTCCTGTACACCAACTACTTCGGCCTCAAACAGGACTGCGTGGAGAGACTGGCGAAGGTTTACGGCAGCAGGCTGATAGTGGATAATGCCCAGGCTTTCTACGCCCCGCGCATAGAAGGCATAGACACATTCTACTCCCCGAGGAAATTCTTCGGGGTCCCTGACGGAGGATATCTGTATACTGACTGCAGACTGGAGGTAGAGTTGCCTCAGGACACATCCTATGAAAGGATGGCTCACCTGCTTATAAGGGCCGATAAAGATGCAGAGGCAGGATACAGCGCCTTCAGGGAGAATGAGGACAAGCTCGACAATGCTCCCGTCATGAGAATGTCGAAGTTGACGGAGAAAATCTTACAGAATGTAGATTATGAAATTACAAAGAAAATGCGCAGGGCTAACTATATGTATTATGACCGTATTCTAAATTTGGAAAATAGATTGTGCATAGCAATTGGCAAAAGAGATGTACCGATGGTATATCCATTTTCAGCGAAGGAAGGGGGAAAATTGAAGAGGAAATTGATAGGTGACAGAGTCTTTGTTCCAACATATTGGCCAAATGTTATTAGAGACACTCCCTCAGGTAATATAGAGATTGAACTGTCAAATAGCATTATAAATCTACCCGTAGATCAGAGGATAGGAAAGCAAGAGGTTAAAAAAGTTATTGATTTAATTTAAATGTTAGAATGAAAGATATTATAATCGTAGGAGCTGGTGGGTTTGGATGTGAAATCGCGGGATTAGTGGA
>DVIL01000014.1 GCA_018711305.1 Candidatus Coprenecus stercorigallinarum | reverse complement strand
TTATTGAATATTCTACATGAGGCGGAAGTTCCGGGAAAATTTTCTTTTCAATCATACCGTGCATTTCCAATTCTTTCAACTGCCGGTTAATTACACGTGGAGTCGCGCCAGGGAACAGACGGTGCAATTCGCTCGGTCTCCTGATACCTTTATCCAATTCATACAGAATATAGGTTTTCCACTTGCCTCCTATCACCTCCATGGCGATTTTAACGCCGCAATCAATATCCAAAGGAATCTTTTTTTTATACATCTTCTTGCCCATAGTTGTCAGACAGTACAAAGATACTTATTCCCCATGACAAAAAAGGACATAGAGATAAATTTATCCGTATATGAATAATTTTTCCATACTTGCACAACAGACTGTATAGCACTGACTTTGCAGTCAAAACCATCAAAAATGGACAGACGCGGGTTTATCAGGCAGGCAGGGGCATCAGCCTTGGCTATAGCAATCGGCGGCATAACAGACTCTGCCGGAAGCGAAAACTATTTTAACGGACACTCAGGAACAAACAACAGCAGCACCATGAAACACAAATGCAAGATAACCATTTTAAAAAGAGAATGCTATAAGGATTTACAGGAGAAATATCTGGCGGACCCCAATTCCGGTCCTTGTCCTTATTTTCGCGAAGGGCAGGTAATCATGGTTGATAATGACAATTTCTTCCGCATGCTCAACGGTACATTCTGTGCTGAAGCATGGGACTGTATCAGCCGCTATGTATATGCAGCCTTACAAGGAGGTTCCATCATGCGTGGATGGACGAATGATGAAAAGGTAATGATTGCCTACTGCAATGATGGCACTCGTCCGGTAGTGTTCAAGCTGGAAAGAATAGACGAGGAGTAAATGCAAAGAACTGCCACTCGTTCACTTGATTATTTCTATCTCTTTCAGCCACTCCGTGATGCCGTCAGTGTTCCGGTCGACGGCTCCGAAGCCTTTCAGGTGCCTGGCGTCGGGCGTGAGTTCCACGATGCGTGCAAGAGTCTCGTCGCGGTAGGTCTCGGCGTAAGTACAGAAAGGGATGATGGTCTTGCCGGTGAAATCGTAGCTCTCGGCGAATGTATTGATGATCATCGGGGCAGTCCACCACCATACGGGGCAGCCGATAAAGACGGTGTCGTAGCTGCCCCAGTCCTCCACCCTGTCTCTGATAGCCGGACGGGCGTTCTGCTCTTTCTCAGCCTTGGCCACTTCGGTGCAGGGAACGTATTCTGAAGGATACGGCTTCTCCGGCTCTATGCGGAAAAGAGTGCCGCCTGTCTGCCGGGCGATGTACTCGGCTACGTGCCGGGTGTTGCCACCCCAGCTGAAATAGGCTACAAGTATTCTGCCTGCCTGTACATTGTCCTGCGCATGGATGTCCATGCTGATTCCGGCAAATGCGAGTGCCGCAAGTAATAATGATTTCAGTTTCATTGTCTGTTGTGTTTGGTTGATTGTCATTCGATAACTCCTATTCCACGAAGCCAGTCCGCCACATTGGACTCGTCATTAAGCCGCCCGCCGGTGAGTCCGAGTCCGTCCAGATGCGCCTCCGCCTCAGGGGTCAGCTCGACTATGCGCGCCAGGGTCTCGTCACGGTAAGTAGAGGCGTAGGTACAGAAAGGTACGACGGTCTTGCCCGTGAAATCGTAGCTTTCTGTGAAGGTGTTGATGATCATCGGCGCCGTGTGCCACCAGACGGGACAGCCGATAAAGACGGTGTCGTATGCAGCCCAGGCATCAGCATCAATCGTGGTACGGATGGCCGGACGGGCATCGCTGTCCCGTTCCTCCAGAGCCACTTCCGTACATGCCGTGTAGTCTTCGGGATAAGGAGTGACCGGTTCTATGCTGAACAGATCCGCTCCGGTCTGCGCGACAATCTGTTCTGCCATCCGCTCCGTGTTGCCGCTCCAGCTGAAATAGGCCACAAGAATGTTGCTTTCTACAGTCACCGTAACGGTATCGGCTGTATTCTGGTTGTCGGTACTGTCCTGACCGCCTGTCTGTTCTGTCGTTTCATCAGATACAGGATCCTCACTTGTACATGACACAAATGCCGTAACGGCAAAAGCCATCATCAGATAAACAAAATATTTTTTCATCGTTCCAATTTTTATTGATTCATTTCCTATTGCAAAATTACAGTGAAGGGCACCGCCCGTCCTTACACGGATTACTGATTGACACACCAATATCAACGGACAGAGACCCGCATCCCGGATTTATTTTGTCATTGCAAAGGTATGGCGGCTCAAGAGACACCGTTTTACAAGGATTGCGGTAGGGCGTACACTTATTTCTGTTTTTTCATTCCTCGGTGAAAAGTTTGGCGGGCCCGGAATAAAGCCGTACTTTTGTATGACAAGTCCCCAAGCCTCTCGACGATGCTCATCGGGTCTTTATTTTGAGCTATCTTTGTATCACATCAATTCTATGAATATGGCTAAAATTTCAGTATTGAACACGGAGATAACCGTACTTAATTATAATGACAACGACTATATATCGCTGACAGACATGGCGAGTGCCAAAGAAGGCGACAGCCGTGCCGCTGACATCATCAAGAATTGGATCCGCAACAGATATACCATCGAGTTCTTGGGTACGTGGGAGATGATTCACAATCCTGATTTTAAAGTGGTCGAATTTGACCACTTTAGAAAGCAGGCAGGTTTGCCAAGTTTCGTCTTGAGTGCATCCGAATGGATAGATAGCACCAATGCCATTGGCATCGTGGTCAGGAAAGGACGGTATGGCGGTACATACGCCTATAAAGACATCGCTTTCGAGTTTGGCACTGCCATCAGCGTTCCTTTCAAGCTCTATCTGATAGAAGAGTTCCAACGGCTGAAAGAGCAGGAACAGGCACAGATAGGCTGGAACGCAAAGCGGGAACTGTCGAAAATCAACTACCGCATCCACACCGATGCCATCAAGCATAACCTCATCCCGCAGGAGATAACCCCGGCACAAGCCTCACGCATTTATGCCAACGAAGCCGATGTGCTGAACATGGCACTCTTCGGAATGACCGCCTTGGATTGGCGCGACAAGCATCCCGACCTGAAAGGCAACATCCGCGACTATGCTTCCATCAACGAACTGATATGCCTGTCGAACATGGAGAGCCTGAATGCGGTGTTCATACAAGAGGGCATACCCCAGCGGGAACGGCTCATCCGCCTGAACCGCATCGCCATACAGCAGATGCAAGTTCTGGAAGATCTGACAGGAGGGCGCAAGCTCTTGAAATGATTGCTGCATTCATATTGCACTCTTACGAAATCCCCATTATTCCGCTTGCCCTTAGCGAACGGCCGCAAGAGGCAAGCGGTTTCCTTTTTCCTTTTTCCGGTCGTCAAGGCATAGAGCAAATAAATTTGCTCTGCTCCCGGCTTCTGCGTATCTTCGCAGAGAAAAGAGCTGGCTATGGCAGACAAGGAAAATATTATCATAAAGGACACCCTTGACGGACTGGGAACGGATGCCTACAGCGACTATCTGGCCCACGCCCTTTGTCTGGCCGGTTCATGCAGGCTGAAATACAATGGCGAGGAACGCGAGCTGCAGGCGGGTGACCTGATGATTGTCCGCAAAGGCAAGTTAGTGGAGTGCATCCGTCCGGCAGACGATTTCCGGGTGAAGGTGATATACGTCACCTCCGAATTCATCGTGCTCTCGACGCCGCTCAGTAACTATGGCATGAAAGGTCAGCTGGCTCTGTTCCGCAATCCCATCATGAAACTGGACGCCGGACAGCAGGAACTGTGCCGCCGGGACTTCGAGATGGTGGAAGCGCGGCTGGCGCAGACCGGTCACCATTTCCGCAAGGACCTGCTGATAGCCTCCATACAGATGCTGATAATTGATTTCTTCGACTTCCATTCCCATCTGTATGGAGTAGACAACATCCCGCTGCAAAGCGCCGCCATCATGAGCCGATTCCTCAACATGCTGGAGAACGGGACATACCGCAGACACCGCGAAGTGAACTGGTATGCCGACAAGCTGTGCGTGACTCCCAAATACCTGTCCGAAATCTCCCGCAAGATAAGCGGTTACGCCGCCAACTACTGGATACACCGCTACACCGTCCTCGACATCTCCCGCCTGCTCCGCGACAAGTCCCTGACCTTCGTCAGCATTTCCGACATGTTCGCCTTCTCGTCACCCGCCTATTTCAGCCGTTACGTGCAGCAGCATCTGGGGGTAAGCCCGACTGAGTACCGGGGCTGAGGATCGTTTTATCTATAAAGGAACTGACAAGCATCAAACAGGATACATATGGAACAACAGTTTTGTCAAAGTTGCGGCATGCCCCTGAACGATGAGAACAGAGGGCTCAATGCCGATGGAAGCCGCAGCGAGGATTATTGCATGTACTGTTACAAGAACGGTGCGTTTACCCAGGATTTCACGATGGGGCAAATGATTGAGTTCTGCCTGCAATTCTTAGATCAATGGAACACACAGGCCGGATGCAACCTGACTCATATACAGGCCAAGGAACAGATGTTCCGGTACTTTCCGCGTCTGAAACGGTGGAAAGAAAAAGATGAACGGACATTGGCGGAAAAAGCCACCCATTTGCTTGCCCAATGCGAAAACGTGACGGTCGCTTCCATTGATGCCAACGGTTATCCCCGGCCTGTGCAGATGTCAAAGATTGGAGCAAAAGGTTTTCATGAGGTATGGATGGCGACAAGTGCCGACTCTGTAAAGGTCAATGATTTTAAGGCGAACAACAAGGCGGGTCTTTGTTATGACCATTACGGAGACGGGGTTGCCCTACGCGGAACAGT
This sequence comes from Candidatus Coprenecus stercorigallinarum, assembly GCA_018711305.1. Lineage (GTDB taxonomy): Bacteria > Bacteroidota > Bacteroidia > Bacteroidales > UBA932 > Coprenecus > Coprenecus stercorigallinarum. The sequence continues at coordinate 71,886 of DVIL01000014.1, read as the reverse complement.
AGAGGTTATTACGGACGATGCCATCCGCAAGGAAATGTGGCAGGACTGGTTCGTTCATCATTTCCCCGGCGGACCGGGTGACCCGAATTATGTGCTTCTTCACTTCGTCGGCAAGGAAGCCACCTTCTGGATTAACGGCGAATTTTCTCACTCCGACATCTGAATTTATGGAACTATCAGATTGGTTCAAAGGATTTGAGAAAGGCATAGCCCGCCTCTCGCCGGAGCAGCGGAGTGCTTTCTTTTCGGAATGTAGCAAGAACTGCGTGGACGGCAGCACGCTTTCCATTTATAGGAAACTCTATGAGGATGCTGGAGGGGACATGGATGTTTTCTTTCAGCTGGCGAACGGATTGCCGGAAGTAAAAGGCGAGGTCGCGGAGAAAGGGCGGGATTTTCAGGTGAAACTCTGCCATTCCATTTTGCAAGGCGAACCGGATTGCAAGATGAGGATTGAAGTAGTGTAAGAAATTATGGTATAAGAATCCGTGGATATGTGAAGCGTATCCGGACCTTGCAACTAACCGCAAAAATGTAGCCACCCGCATCAGCGACGTGATGAACGGCCCGGCTTTCGGCGACTGGGGCGGGTGATTTTTCCCGTGGGCGAAGGTTTCTGGAGCGGCGAAACGCTGGAACAGCTACGTCAGTCCATTCGCAGAAATCCGTAGCCGGGGTAATCATATCCGTCTTCCGGGTATCCGCCGTCATAGTCAGATTTGCTATTTTTGCATCCGGAACAGATAATATAAAATCATGAAACGCACAGCAATTATAGCAATGACATGTCTGTTTGCCTTTGGGGCGACAGCTGTCGCACAACCGAATCCCGTACCGGGGAAAGACGGGAACAAATATGTGCCTTATGAGGAGCGCACAGGCAACGAATCCATCGTATATTTCACACGCAATCTTAGTCCGGAGGGCCTTATCAAGGCATACGAGCAGGTTTGCGGGAACATCGAAGGGAATGTCGGGGTGAAGCTGCACACCGGAGAGCAGAACGGACCGAACATCATTCCGAGCGAATGGGTGAAAGCCCTGCTTCAGAAAGACCTGCCGGAAGCCAGTATTGTGGAAACCAACACCTACTATACAGGCGACCGGTACACGACGGAGCAGCACCGCAAGACTTTGGAAGTGAACGGATGGACATTCTGCCCCGTGGACATCATGGACGAGGAGGACACTTTGACCTTGCCTGTCCATGGCGGAAAATGGTTTGAGAGAATGTCTATGGGCAGCCACATAACCGACTACAACTCACTTGTCGTACTGACCCATTTCAAGGGACATACCCAGGGCGGTTTCGGAGGCAGCAACAAGAACATCGGCATCGGCTGCGCTGACGGCCGCATCGGCAAGGCCTGGATACACACCACGCCGGGACAGGACAACCAGTGGGACATCGCCAAGGAAGAATTTATGGAGCGCATGACCGAATCCACGAAAGCAGTCATGGACTATTTCGGCAAACACATTACATACGTGAACGTCATGCGCAACATGTCGGTATCGTGCGACTGTGAAGGTGTGAACGCCGCCCCTGTCGTGACACCCAATGTCGGCATCCTGTCATCCACCGACATCCTTGCCCTCGACCAGGCATGCGTGGATCTGATATACGCCATGACCGAAGCAGAGCATCACGATCTGGTGGAACGTATCGAGACCCGCCACGGCCTGCGCCAGCTCTCCTACATGAAAGAGTTGGGCATGGGCAACAACCGCTACATCCTCATAGATCTGGACAACGGAGGCAAACGCATCACCGCTGCCGAAGCCGTGAAGGGGCTCAAGCCATTTGTCCAGGAATAAACCCGACTCCTTCCAAAGGAGTACGGAAAATGCCGGGAAACCCTACTCTTTCCGAAGGAGTGAAGGGGTGACCGGTACACGAATCTAAAAAGATACAATTACAATGAAGCGACTGATTTCTTTCCGGGACGGGCGGCAGGTCTGCCCGCTCGGACAAGGCACTTACCAGATGGGACGGCGGCGCAACGAGGAGATACAGGCCCTGCGCCGTGGCATCGACTTAGGCTTGACACTGATAGATACCGCAGAAATGTACGGTACGGAAGACCTTGTCGGTGAAGCCGTGCGCGATTGCCGCGACAAGGCCTTCATCGTCAGCAAGGTGTTGCCCGGCAACGCCAGTTATGAGGGGACAAAACGCGCCTGCGAACGAAGCCTTATGCGGCTCGGCACGGATTACATCGACCTTTATCTGCTGCACTGGATCGGACGTTACCCGTTCGCCGAGACAGTCCGCGCCTTGGCAGAGCTGCAGCAGGAAGGGAAAATCCTGCAATGGGGCATGAGCAACCTCGATGTGGCGGACATGGAGCATATTCTTACCTTGCCGCATGGCGGAGAATGTGCGGCCAACCAGGTGCTCTACAACCTGAAAGACCGCGGCATAGAATATGACCTTATCCCGTGGAGCGAGGAGCATAAAATTCCTGTCATGGCCTACACTCCTCTTGGCGAAGGACGGCTGCGGGGCCACAGGACGTTGACAGAGATAGCCCGCAGACATAATGCCACTCCCACGCAGATCATGCTGGCATGGGTGATGCGGACGCAGAATGTCATCGCCATCCCTAAGGCAAGTAGCGCCGCTCATGTAGAGGAAAATGCCGGAAGCCTTGACATTTCTCTGACAGAGGAAGACCTGCACGAGATCGACAAGGCATTTCCGGCTCCCAAACACAAGATTCCTTTGGCAGGGTGGTAACCGGCGGCTGCCGGTCTACAGCTCCGCACCCCAGACCATCTTCTCCACATCCTCCAAGGTGGCGTTGAAGAAGCGCTGTTCCTTGTTGAGCGAGCGCATCTGCTCCATCTCCCCGTCGGTCAGGGCGAAGTCGAAGATCCGGATGTTCTCCTTGATGTAGTCAGGATTAGAAGCACCGGGGATGACGGAGAAACCTTCCTGGATGTGCCAGCGCAGGATGACCTGTGCAGGAGTCTTGCCATGGGCCTCGGCTATTTTCATGATCACTGGGTCTTTGAGCAGCGCACCGTCCGACATTGCCCCTCCCAAAGGGAACCAGCATTCCACCTGGATACCCTCTGCTGCGGCTTTCTTGCGCATTTCCAGACGCTGGGCATAAGGATGACACTCTATCTGCAGGACGGCGGGCTTGATTTCCGCTTCTTCCATAATCGTGTCCCACACCTCATCGTTTGCATCGAAGTTGCTGATACCTAGGGCGCGCACCTTACCCATCCTCACTGCCTTCTCCATGTCTTTCCAGGCGCCCACGAAGTCGCCGACAGGCTGGTGGACGTAGAGCAGGTCGATATAGTCCAGCTGCATCCTCTCCAGCATCTCATCGATGGCTTTCAGCGTCTTGCCTTCGCCATACTCCGTAGGCCAGAGCTTGCTGGTTATCCAGATTTCCTCACGGGGTATGCCGCTTTCCCTGACTGCCTCGCCCACACCTTCCTCATCGTAATAGGCATGCGCCGTATCGATGTGGCGGTAGCCGGCACGCAGGGCTGTAAGGCATGACTGCCTGCACACATCGTTGGATGGCTGCAGGAAAGTGCCGAGTCCGAAGCGGGGCATCCACACGCCGTTGTTCAACTTGACCATAGGCACGCCCGCCACGGTCGTTTTCTCTTGTGCACTGGAAGCACTTATACTGCCGCACAGGACCAGGGCGGCCATCATCATAAGTCTTGTAAATGATTTCATACTCTTATTGTTTTTAGTCGGATTATTGCCGGTTGGACTCCTTGATGCTCCACAGCGACACATGCTCGTTGCGGTAGCGGGCGTTGGGGTTCACCTCCTTTATCTGCTCGTTCATGTCGAAGTTGGGCAGCCAGTTGTCCACCATTATCATCGTGGTGATGTAGTCGAAGGGGCACCCCGCCTTCCGGGAGACGTCGTCCCATATCTCTACGGAGCTGCATTTGCGGTTGCCGTAGGTCAGGACGGCGAACTTGTATCCGGCCTTCAGGTGCGCCTTCCCGATGAACTCCCGCACCATATTGGGCGGCATGTGCCCGTAGACGGGATAGACGATGCCGATTTCGTACGCCTCAAGCGTATAGCGTCCCTTCTTCACCAGTTGCGGAATGCTGAGCAGCTCGGTGCTCTCATCCGCCAGCTCTCTGGCGACATACAGGCAGTTGCCTGTCCCGGTGAAATAGAGGATGATGCGCCTGGCTTTCGGAGCGTCGCACGAAGTGAGCTGCACCAGGCCTGAGGCGACGGCCGCACCGCCGAGCGCAGCCATTCCCATCCGTTTCAATGCCGTCCTGCGGCTGATTCTGTTGTCAGTTTTCATACTTTTTCCTAATGATTGCAAAGTTAGAAGATGCCTGCCGGAGCAGTCTTACAGATAATTCGGGAGGATTTGCAGTTTTTGCGGATTATGTCCGTGCTGCCCTGCCCTTCCTCCACAGTTGCCATGAGTTCACGATATTCTGCCATACAATGTAGCAGCTCGGCGCCACGGAAATGACCGGAGTAAGGTACGTGTACGATACCCAGATGGCCAGTATCGTGTTCTTCTGCCCGAAGCCCTGCCCGCAGCTTATATAGTCGTTGCAGCGTCTGCCCACGAATTTTCCGATACCGAACTGCCAGGCGCACGCCACCAGTGCCGAGAGGGCAAGCATCCACATCACGTGCGGGTCAAAGTGGCTGTTCACCACAGATCGGAGGGTAAGTCCGATAGCTATTATCAGAGAAATGCCCCATAGGTAAAATGCAAGGTTTCCGCACAGCCGCACGACCACCGCATGGGCTTTCGGCAGGAACTCCCGCAGTGCCCACACCATAAGGAAAGGGATAATGAGCAGAGGGAACACGTGCCGCAGGATGAGCAGGAACTGATGGCCGAATGATCCGGCCGACTGCATCTCCACCAGCGGGAACACGGAGGGAATCATCACGGCCGCCACGAGGTTGCTGAGAATCGTGTAGGTCGTCAGCGTGGTCTCGTTTCCGCCCAACCGTCCGGTCATGACTGCCGCAGCCGTTCCGGTGGGTACAATCAGGCAGACCAGAGCTCCCTGCTCCACGATACCGTACTTGAAATCCGGGAAAAAATGTATGGGTAACGCCACCGCCAGACAGCATGCCAGCTGCACGGATATCATCACGATATGCCACCTGCAGATCCTCATTTCACGAGGATTGACCTTGCAGAAAGTGGTGAACAGCTGGATAAACACCATCAGCGGCATGACGTAGTCTTCCGCACCCTTGGCCAGCACCTTGAGTGGACTCAGCAATGGAATATAATGGAACATCAGATAGATACCAACCCCGGCGAACATGCCGAGCGGCAAGGTCCACGTCTTGAGAAAACGGATGAATCTGTTCCATATCCTAAAAGCGCCTGATGCCATATCTGTATAATTTGAATTCCTGCTGCAAAGCTACTGTGCCTTGGAATGCCCGTCCATACACAGATTACTGCCCGGCACACCCATTTCACAGAATCTTATACCGATTTTACCGAAAGGGCTGGGGTATGGTTCCGCCTTCCGGAAGATTTCCGTACTTTTGGTCAAGCATACTAAAAACGGACATGTATGGGAGAAATTCTGAATCTGAAGACGATACACGACTACAACGAGTTCCTGGGGCTGGAAACGCTCAATCCGCTTGTGAGTTTTGTGGACTTTTCGAAAGTGGACGTACTGAAACACCGCTGCAAATATTTCGGTTTCTACGCCATCTTCCTGAAAGAGAATATCCACGGGCCCATTACTTACGGACGCAACAAATACGACTATCAGGAAGGGACACTTCTCTTCATAGCTCCGGGCCAGGTAGGAGGCATCAACGATGACGGCGAGACGCCGCACCCGCAAGGTTATGCCCTGCTGTTCCATCCTGACCTTATCCGTGGAACCTCCCTGGCCCGCAGGATGAAGGAATACACTTTTTTCTCCTACGAAGTGAACGAGGCCCTGCACATGTCCGAACGCGAACGGCAGACCATCCTCAACTGTTTCTCCGAGATACAGGAAGAACTGCACCACAGCATCGACAGGCACAGCCGCAGCATCATCACCTCCAACATCGAAGTCCTGCTCAACCACTGCCTCCGCTTCTATGACCGCCAGTTCGCAACCCGCGAAGCCATCAACCGCGATGTCCTCACGCGCTTCGAAGAGCTGATGACCGGCTATTTCGACTCAGACAAGCCGGAAGTGCTCGGACTGCCCACAGTGGCGTGGTGCGCAGACCAGCTCCACTTCTCCGCCAACTATTTCGGAGACCTCATCAAGAAAGAGACAGGCAAATCCGCCATCGAATACATCCACCTCTCCGTCATCAACCGCGTCAAGGACCTGCTGGCCGGATCGGACAAGACTGTAAGCGAGATCGCCTACGAAATCGGATTCCAGTATCCCCACCACCTGAGCCGGATGTTCAAGAAAGTGACAGGATACACGCCGAAAGAATACCGCGGGATGAATGCCTGAGCCCGCATTTCTTGCCGATAGAAATGGATTTCATATCAACGAAAGAGTATGCCGCCAATCACGGCATAGCAGAACGTACGGTCCGGAACTACTGCCGGCAGGGCAAACTACAGGGAGCACAGCTCGTCGGAAAGACATGGAACGTGCCGGCCAATGTCCCTCTGCCGCAAAGGAAGAACGCACGGAAGAAAATATCACCCCTCCTGAAGGCCTTGCGCGAGCAGAAAGACGGCAGAACAAAAGGCGGCACATATCGGCATATATTCCTTCGGAGAGTCGCAGTCACCCTGCTCTCCTGCTTCTGGCGGATACCTGATCAGTGGATATTTTTATCCGTATCTTCACTAAACACATTCGTTAAAAGAAATCTCCTGATTTCCAGAGCCTCGTGAAATCGGAAAATGTTATGTGGCGGCAAAAACTGCCCATAATGTACTTTCTGGAGCCACTAAAAAGCTTCGTCACGTGTAAAGGCGTGCTATCCAGAGTCTTGTACACAACTAAAATGTTTAGTGGCATAGGTGCTTTACGGGATTCGCCAATGTTAATGCTGGTGTGTATAAGTCATGGTAATGTTTACTGATAGCCATTTCTCAGGTTGCATCAGCATTGAATGTCTGCGAACTCCAATGACACATCCAAGGACCGGTCCTCAAAAGTTTAGTTTCAGGGCATGACAGCATAGATGAAGCAATGAAAATCCCGCAGTCGAAAAGACCAGGCTCTCCCTCCAGAGCCAAAGGCGGCCAGCTTTTCTCGTTGCGGAGTTTTCATGGGCACACCACAAGAAGAAAAGTGAGCCGAAATCGCGGGATACGCCGATGCCTGCAAAGCTCCGGTGCCGGTATGGCAAAGCGGTGCAGGCGGAAAATGCAGCATGTTTTCGGACGCACTGACAACCAAGCACTTACAAAACAAGGTGCGATTTTCGAGTCCTCGTGAGACCGCGAAAATTGCGCCCCGATTTATAACTCGCTAAGAATCAAATATCTGCAAAAGGACCTGCAATTCTCAGATTCCAATCAGATGACTCAATGAAAATCCAGCAACGAGAAAAGACTAGCCGCCCTCGGCTCTAGAGGGAGGGACCCGCCGCGAAGCGGTGGGAGGGCCTGGTCTTTTCGACTGCTGGATTTTCATGCGTCTGCAAGCCGCGGGGAAAAGTGCACCGGAATCGTGAAAAAGCCCGGCACTTTTCCCGGGGGTGGAAATTACCCTGCTGCTCCGTCAGGACTGCAGCGGAAGGAACGGCAGCAGCAGCTCCGCAATCTGGACGGCATTGGTGGCGGCTCCCTTGCGGAGGTTGTCGGCGACGCACCAGAGGTTGAGGCCGTGGGGGACGGTGGGGTCGCGGCGGATGCGGCCGACGAAGACCTCGTCCCTGCCCTGGGCATACAACGGCATGGGATAGACAGCGGCAGACGGGTCATCCTGCAGGACACAGCCCGGGGTGGAAGCAATGACGGCACGGACCTCCCCAAGGTCGAACTCCCTGGACAGTTCCACGTTGACCGATTCCGAATGGCCTCCGGTCACAGGTACCCGCACCGTCGTGGGCGACACGGTAATGCCCTCGTCCCCCAATATCTTGTGCGTCTCGTTCACCATCTTCATCTCCTCCTTCGTGTAGCCGCTGTCGAGGAAACTGTCAATATGCGGCAGGATGTTCAGGTCAATGGGATGGGGATAGGCCGCCGGATATTCTCCCCACCTGCCTCCGGCCCTTTCCGCCTGCATCTGGGCCAAGGCCTTGTAGCCTGACCCGGAAACGGACTGGTAGGTGGAGACCACGATGCGGCGTATGCCCCAGCGGCGGTGCAGCGGGGCAAGAGGCATGAGCATCTGTATCGTGGAGCAGTTGGGATTGGCGATGATCATATCCCCGGGGCCCAGCACATTGCCGTTGATCTCGGGTACCACCAACGGCACGCCGGGCTCCATCCTCCAGCAGGAGGAATTGTCCACCACCCGGCAGCCTACGGCAGCGAAACGGGGAGCCAGCTCCCGGGAGACGGAGGCCCCGGCCGAGAACAGGGCAATGTCGGGACGCGCTGCCAGAGCTGTCTCAGCTCCCACCACCTGCACATCCGAGCCGGCAAAGCGCACTGACCTTCCCACCGACTTCTCCGAAGCCACCGGCAGCAGCTCCGTCACAGGAAAATGCCTTTCCTCCAAGACTTTCAGCATCACCGAGCCGACCAGCCCGGTAGCTCCTACAACCGCCACTCTCATAGTCCTGCCCTCCCCTGCAAAGAATCCAAGGCATTCTCCAGATCGTAAATCAGGTCATCCACATTCTCAATGCCCACCGACAGGCGCAGCATGTTGGGATAGACCCCGGCGGCCACCTGCTCGGACGGGCTGAGCTGCGAATGGGTCGTGGAAGCCGGATGCACTATCAGCGACTTGGCATCCCCTACGCTGCCCACGTGCAGGATCAGTTCCAGCCGGTCCACCAAGGCCGCCGCGGCATCAAATCCGCCTCTCACCCTGAAGGTGAGCACTCCGCCGAAGCCGTGCCTGAGGTATTTGCAGCCAAGGGCATGATAGGGATTGTCCTCCAGACCGGGATAGTTGACACTCTCCACCGCCGGATGCGAGGTCAGGAAACGGGCCACCTCGAGGGTATTGTCACAGCACCGCTCCGCCCTGAGCGAGAGGGTCTCCAGCCCCTGCAGCATCAGGAAGGAGTTGAACGGCGAGGGAGCCGGCCCGAGATTGCGCAGCCCGTCCACCCTCACACGTCCGGCGAAGGCCGCCTTCCCGAACACATCGGTGTAGACCACCCCGTGATAGCTCTCCGAAGGGGCCGCGAGCAAAGGATATTTCTCAGGATCCCAATCGAAATTGCCTCCGTCCACTACCACCCCGCCGAGGGCCGTACCGTGTCCGCAGATCCATTTGGTAGCCGAATGAATCACCACATTGCAGCCCCAGTCCACCGGACGCAGCAGCCAGCCGGCCATGCCGAAAGTATTGTCCACCAGCACGCAGATACCGCGGCGGCGGGCCATCTCCACGATCGGCTCGAAATCCGGGATGCTGAAAGCCGGATTGGCCAGGTTCTCTATGAAAATACCCTTGGTCCTGCCGTCCACCAGCGCCTCCAAGTCCTCCGGAGAGTCACTGGCCGCAAAACGCATCTCTATCCCCATGTCCCTGAGGGTAATGGCAAACATGGTGAAGGTGCCGCCGTAGAGGAAGGGAGAGGTCACCACATTGTCCCCCGGTCCGGCAATGTTCAGGATACTGAGCAGCACCGCTGACTGGCCCGAAGCCGTAGCCGTGGCCGCCACCCCGTTCTCGAGGGCCGCCATACGCTTCTCGAATACCTCGTTGGTGGTGTTGGTGATGCGGGTGTAGATATTGCCCGGTTTCTTGAGTTCGAAAAGCTCTTTGCCGTACTGCATGTCGTCGAAGACATACGCCGTACTCTGGTAGATGGGCACCGCCGTGCCTTTGGAGACAGGGTCGATCTCCTGTCCTGCCCTGACCTGCAGGGTCTCGAATCTGTAATTTCTTTCCATAAAATATGTTTACTTTAAAATATCGTTCAATACTCCGGAGGCCGTCTGGTACGCTCCGGCACCCGCACCCCGTATGACCAAGGGCGAGGGATAGAAATCCGTGGTCAGAATCACGGCGTTGTCGGTCCCTTCAAGCGAATAAAGCGGATGCTCGGGGGACAATGCCTCCAATGCAATGCGGGCTTTCCAGCGGCAAGGGGAGGCTCCGGAGGATTCATCCCCAGAGAGCGGAACCCTCTCCAGGGAGGCCTCGAAACGGAGGCGCAGCCCCCGGGAAGTCGCCTGATGGTATTGCTCCGCAAAGGATTTTTCATTGTCCTCCAATGCCTTGTAGAAATCCTCCACGCTCCCCCGGAAGTACTCCTGCGGCAGCAGCGGCTCCGCCTCCACGTCCCCCTCCTCCAGTGCGGCTCCGGCTTCCCTGCCTAAAATCAACAGCTTGCGCAGAACGTCCCGTCCGCTGAGGTCTATCCTCGGATCCGGCTCGGCATAGCCTTTCTCCACGGCCTGACGCACCACCTCGGCAAATGTCACCGATTTTCCGCCGTCGTATGTGCTATAGATGTAGTTGAGTGTCCCGGACAGCACGGCCTCGACCCGGTGGATGCGGTCTCCGCTGCAGACACAGCGGGCCACGGACTCCAGCACCGGCAGGGCCGCTCCGACCGTCGTCTCGTACCTCAGCCCCGCACCGCTCTCCAAGGCAGCCTTCCTCAACGCCCGGTACTGGGCCAACGGGGCGGAGAAGGCGATCTTGTTGCAGGCCACGACCGAATACCCGTGACGGAAGAGGGAGGCGTACCGGCAGGCTATGTCCGCACTCGCGGTACTGTCGACAAATACGGAATTCTCCAAAGAGGTGTGGGCAAGGGCCTCCGTCCAGGCATCGTCAGCCGCGCTGAGGCCCTGGGCAAGCAGCTCCCCTGCCCTCTCCGGGGCAATTCCCTCCGGATCCAGCACGTAGCGGCGGCTGTTGGCTATCCCCGCTATGCGCAGCCGCTTCCCGGTCCGGGCCGCCACCGCATCCCCATTGTGCTGGATGATGTCCACAAGGGCCTTGCCCACAGTGCCGTAGCCGGTGATGAACAGATTGATGTCCTTCAGCGGCGACCTGTCGAAAAACTCATTGTGGATGTAGCGTATGGCCCGGTCCGCCTCGGAGGAGCGCACCACCACTGAGATATTGCGCTCGGACGAGCCCTGGGCCGTGGCCCTGATAGGTATCCCGTGACGGCCGAGGGCATCGAGCATCCGGCCCGTCGTACCGCATTGGCTGAGAATGTCGTCCCCTACGAGGCATACTATCGAATAGCCTTGCTCGACTTTCAGGGGATTGAGCTTGCCCAACGATATCTCGTAGGCAAAACAGCTGTCCGCCGCCTCCCTGGCCTTCTCCGCGTCCTTCTCCGGGATGGCCACGCACATGGTGTGGACCGAAGAGGCCTGGGTGATGAGTATGATGTTGATACCGCTGCGGCTGAGGGCCTCGAAGAGGCGGGCCGAGAAGCCGGGTACACCTACCATGCCGCTGCCTTCCAGGGATATGAGGGCAATATTGTCCGAATTGGAAATACCCACCAGCCTCTCCTTGCTCCGGGGCGGGTTCTTCTCGATAAGGGTTCCCGGCGCGTCCGGGTCAAAAGTGTCCTTGACGTAGATGGGAATGCCTTCGGAGACCACCGGCTGGATGGTGGGAGGATAGATGACCTTGGCACCGAAATGAGACAGTTCCAATGCGGCACGGTAGGAGATGTTGCTGATGGTACGGGCCGTGGGGACGGTCTTGGGATTGGCCGTCATCATTCCTGGCACGTCGGTCCAGATTTCCAGGCGCCGTACCCCGCAACCCACGGCCAGCAGGGAAGCCGAATAGTCGGAGCCGCCCCGCCCGAGAGTCGTGGTACGTCCCTGACTGTCAGAGGCGATGAAGCCGGGCAGGACAAACAGCGAAGTCACCGGATTGCGCTCCAGCATTGCAACCATATTGGCGTAGCTGACAGCCGTATCCACCACATTCACCCCGTCCTTGCGCACTGTCCGGATTATCTCGCGGGAATCCACCCATTTTACCGGAATGCCCTCCGAGGCCAGGCGGACGGCCATTATCCTGGTTGACAGGAGTTCTCCGCAGCCCTGTATCGCATCTAAGCTGGCCTCGCTCAGCTCGCCCAACAGGCAGACTCCCCTGGCGATGCCTCTGAGCGACTCGAACACCGCATCGCACGCCTCTAGGGTACCGCGCTGCTTGTCAGCCTGGATCAGGCTGTGAATGATCCGGTAATGCTTCTCCTGATACTCGTCTATGATACTCTTGTAAGCCTCGTCCCGCGCCGCAGCCATACGGCCGGTCCGGATGAGGGCGTCGGTAAAGCCGCTGATGGCAGAACAGACCAGAATGGTCCTGTCCCGGTCCACAGCCTTGGTCACGATATCCGCGACCCTTGACATATTCTCTGCGTTTGCGACAGATGTGCCGCCGAATTTCAATACCTGCATATACTTGATTTTATTGATTTTACTTAAAATTGTCCCAGAGCCTCTAACTCCGGCCTGAGAATCTCCGATATCTGGCCGTATTCGAGCAGGAAGCCGTCGTGGCCGAATGCGGAGGTTATCTCGTGGTATTCCGCCCCGGGGATGTGGTCGGCCATATACCGCTGTTCCTCTGTCGGGAAAAGGGCGTCGCTGTCTATGCCTACGATGATGCAGCGGGTCCTGATGCCCCGGAGAGCCGCCTCCACACCTCCTCGTCCCCGGCCCACATTGTGACTGTCCACGGAATGAGTCAGATACCAATAGGAATAGGCGTCGAAACGGTCGGAAAGCTTGCGGCCCTGATAGCGCTCGTAGGAGGCGGCGCGGGTGGCGAAAAGGGTGTCGGGATCCTCCTCATTCTGAGTGGTGTTGTAGCCCCGATAGCTGCGGTAGGAAATCAGCGCTATAGCTCTTGCCGCCCTCAGTCCGGCCTCTCCGTCGCTGAGGCTCCGGCACTCACGGAAGGTAGGGTCGGCCTCGATCGCCATCCTCTGGGCCTCGTTGGACGCAGTGAGCCAGGGTGTAACTCTGGGACCGCAGGCCATAATCGCGGCACGGCCTATCACCTCCGGCTCCATCACCGCCCACTCCAGGGCCTGGAAGCCGCCGATGGAGCTGCCTATCAGCAGGTCTATCCTACCGATGCCTAAATGCCGGCACAGGAGAATCTCGGTGCGGACAATATCCCGGACCGTCACTTTCGGGAAATCCAGAAAAGCCCCGTCCGCCGGGCCGGAAGAGCCGTAGGCCGAGCAGAGCATATTGGCACAGACCACCGTGTACCTTTCAGTGTCTATGGGCCGGCCCGGTCCGACCATCTCCGGCCACCATTCCTCCGGATCCGAATTGGCCGTCAGCGCATGGCAGATCCATATCACCTTCCCATTTGTGCGGTTCTCTGAATCATGGTCCAGGCTACTGCATGCCGGCAGTCCCTCCGGACAGGAGATGTGGTACACTATTTTCAGATTGCTGATTGTGCCTCCGGCCTCACACCGGAACGGTCCATTGTGGACATATTCTTCTCTTGTCATCGCGTGATGCTCCATTGATGCCCGTAACGATAAATCCAAACCAGTCCCGGGGGCAGAATCCGGACCTGTGGAATACTTGATATGTATTTTTGGATTTAATGCGCCGGAGCCGGCATCCCGCCTGACTTACCGGCAATAGAGAAAGCCATGCATCGTAGAGCGATGCATTCGCATGGACATCATGGATATGTTGGAGTGCTTTCTCATTGCGGAGACAAAGATAGAACTTATTTTTCCAGGAGCAAATATTTTATTCGTGAATCCACGACTGTCTATCCGGATTTTTATGTTACTTTGCAGTAAATTCAGAATTTACAGACGCAAGATGAATACGGACATTAAAAGCCCCTATACGGCGGCTATGACCGGGTGTGGGTTTATGCGGCACATCTAATCCAGAATTGATTATTATGACAACAGAAGATATATTACAACTCAGAGACCGTGGCGAAATGAGCAAGGTAGAGTTCAAGAATGACGAAAGGACACATGAGTTTCTGATTACGATAGCCAGAAAGGGAAACTTAGACACTATCCAGGCAAATTCTGACACTGACTTAGACACCATCAGGACAAACCCTGACACTGACTTAGACACTAGTCCTCAACGAAGGAAATTAACCAATAAAGAAAAAGATATAATTCAATTTTGCAGCGTTCCAAGAAGTGCTAAAGAAATTTTAAACCGTGTAGGAGTTTCTTCGCACACCAAAAACAGAGAAAAATATGTAACATCATTGGTTGAAGCCGGATATTTGGAAATGACAAATCCTGATAACCCTAACGCCAGTAATCAAAAGTACCGAAAGAAATAACAAGCCTTGCAAGAAAACATTACATGTAGAAATAGAATAATGGCGATAACAACAGACAAAATATGAGCATACAAGACAACATAATAAAGTCTCATTTGGGAGTCATACAGCAAAGCAAATGTAAATGCAATACCGCCAATCCGCATAATTTAACAGCAGCAGCATGAATATCAGCAGCATAAAGTCCAACGACCTGTCCGGCTTCCTGCGCTACGGCATCAGCCCGGACGTGACGGCATTCTCCCCGCTCAGGGACGCCGTGCTTCCCATGCATGTGGTGCAGGCACATCAGGTACACGGGGACCGGGTGGCCGTGGTGGAGTCGGCGGATCTCACGCGGGAAGACCTCGAAGGCTTTGATGCGCTGATAACCGACGTGCCGGGGGTTGCCATCGGTGCCAGGACTGCCGACTGCATCCCGGTTCTGATGTGCGATCCTATCCGTCGGGCAGTAGCCGCAGTACATTCCGGATGGAAGGGAACGGTGCTGAAAATCGCGGCGAAGACCCTGTCTGCGATGTCCAGCGAGTTCGGAACCCGCCCTGCCGACATCTTAGCGGTTATCGGTCCCGGCATAGGCCCCGACAGCTTCCAGGTCGGTCCCGAAGTCGCCCGGGCCTTCCTCGACGCAGGCTTTCCGGAAGCCGGACTTTCCGGAATATACTCCTCCGACAGACCGATTATCTCCGACCGTGGCCCTAAGATACCCGGCACGATGCAGGGAGGCTTCCACATCGACCTCTGGGAAGCCGTCCGCCTGACACTGGTCCGGGCCGGTGTCCCCGACAGCCATATCCTCACCGCCAGTATCGACACCTACACCCACCCCGGCTTCTTCTCCGCCCGTCGCGAAGGCCCCTCCTGCGGACGCACCGTCAACACCATCATGCTCAATCCGTGAACCTGCTCATGTCAGTCGACCTGCCGACACCGATGCCATTAGACTACTCCTGCCACAACGGCACTAAATCGCGGGAATCGCCGCCGTTGCGGAAAGAGGAAGAGGCCGGCAGCGACAAAGCGACGACCTATATGGCAAAAGGATTATCTTTGCAGACCTATGAAACATCCCGCAAACAATTCTTCCCGGATTGAGTCGGTGGACGCTCTGAGGGGATTCGCGGTTATGGCCATTGTACTGGTCCACAACCTGGAGCATTTTATCTATCCGGTGTATCCGACGGACGCACCGGCATGGCTCGGTACGCTCGACCGGATAGTGCGGACGGGACCTTCTCCCTTTTCGCGGGAAAGGCCTACGCCATTTTCGCCCTGCTCTTCGGTCTGACCTTTTTCCTGCAGAATGACAGGCAGAAAAGAGAAGGGAAGGATTTCGGCTGGAGATTTCTGTGGAGGATACGGTCAGCCTGCTCATCGGAATCGCCGTATTCCTGCTGCAGGTGCTGCTGAGCAGATGGTGGCTGTCACGCCACAGACAGGGCCCACCGGAGACCTTGTGGCACAAATGGACCTGGATGCGGTTCAAGAGAGCGGCCTGATACGGCACAAAACAACTTATTCTAAAAAAGATATGGATACTCAGACATTCATCAGCAAGTACCGTCAGGCTTTTGGTGAAACGGCGGAACTTCCGCTTCTGTTCTATTATGATAACGAACCGGTGGCAGATACAGATAAGATAAACGGTTGTCTCTTTAAGGGCATGGATGCTGCGAGAAAAGGGGAAGGGCTTAGCCTGAGTGCCGAGACCATCGGTTGTGGCGGAGGCAAGCTCTATACCGCCTTTGCTCCGATGCCTGAGCATGTTCCCGGCTTCGTATCGCAGAAAGAACGCTACAAGGCTTCTCCGGAAGATGTGATAACGTGCATTGAACGGCTTGATATACGGCCGGCCACTAAAAAATATCTCAATTTCATACGGATTGACCGCGCAAAGAGTTTTGAGCCCATGGAAGGAATATTGTTCTTTGCTACTCCCGACATGCTGTCAGGACTGGCAACTTGGGCATTCTTCGACAACAACGCCGATGATGCGGTCTCATGCATTTTCGGTTCAGGCTGCTCATCGGTCGTGGCCCAGGCCGTAAGAGAAAACAGAATAGGCGGCCGCCGCACGTTTATAGGCCTGCTCGACTCTTCCGTGCGCCCCTATGTAGAAAGCAATGTGCTGAGTTTTGTGATTCCGGCAAGCCGTTTCAAAGAAATGTGCCGGACAATGGAGCGTTGTTGCCTCTTCCATACGAATGCATGGAACAAAGTAAAAGAACGGATTACCCACAATAGCTGACTCGTGTTTATTCGCCCGCCACTACACTCGGACTGACCGGTCCCTTGTGGAAATTGATGTCCTTCACGCCCACCTTGGCGAAAATGGCGGTCAGTGCGCCTATTTCCAAATTCGGTGCAAAGTTATCGTAACAGCGCAAAGATAGAGCAGGATTCTGTAGGAATTTTGAAGAAAGCCGGAGGGCCTTTCCCGGACATCAGAAACGACGGCCGGCCGTACCGAAATTCCACTGCACGCCAAAATACAGCACCCGGGTGTCAGAGCGCTGCTCCAGCCGCTGCCGTAACCGAGGCGGGAGGCATCTATCCGGTTGTAGAACAGATTGCCGCTGAAGTTGAATGTCAGCCACTTGCCCACTTCGGCATCGACTATCACCTCCGCACCTGCAGCCATACTGTTGTCGAGATTCTCAGTCGTGGTCAGCAGCACGTTGTTGTCCACATAACGGGTCACGGTTGTCAGCTTATCGGTCACATAGCGGTAATAAAGCGAACCGAGAATGATCGTGCCTCCGTTTTTCCACTGATAGCCTGCCTCCAGCGAATGTACTTTCTCAGGCATCAGGTAAGGGTTGCCGGCCTTCAGGGTCAACGGATTCTGATTTGTGCTGTCGGAGCCTCGGACAGCTATTTTATTTCACATACGAATCTTTCTCCATATAATATAAGCCTTCGCCTCGCTCGCCGTATTCCATGTCTTCCAACTCCACCTTGAATACGTGGTAAGGCAGGTCGGTCGTGTGTTTGGGACGGTCCACGGTCAGCAGGTAGGCGTTTCCGTATTCATCGGCTCCGTAATATTCTTTGATTTCCTGCTTCATCAGCACGGGCACTTCCTCGCCGTCTATCCATACGGTGACTCGCAACCGGTCGGTGTGTGGAGCCGTAAAGACACCTTGCGCATCCTTACGTGAGGTTTCCTGCTGAATACCGCTCAGGTCTTCCCCGTGCTTGGCATTATAGCCTTGTTTCATAATCTGCTGGAATCGGGTCAAGCTCATCGGGCGTACAAAGATTTGGTAAGTCGGCATACCGCCGGGAATATGAAAAGCACGCAGACCATACACTTCCATTCTGTGGAAACGGATATCAAGCGTGGTGTCACGGTCGGCGATAAAATCCCAGGCCCAAAACTCCAGCCGTTGGTCTGCATCGGGAACATCCGCCTTGGCTGTATGAGGATAAACATCCATCGGGCAAGCTGCCATACTTTGATATTTTCCTTTGGGAATACGGGCGGAATAACGTCCTCGCGAATCGGTCAAGACTTGAATCACGTCGTTGAAGGAAGGGTCTTGCCACATCACGGTGCAACCTTTGGCTGGAACGCCATTGAAATCAGTTACCGTACCCTGAATCGTCACGCTGTCGGCAGGTGTTTGCGCGAAAAGGTTTCCGCCCAGCAATAAGGCGGCAAAGATACATTTTAGTTTCATACAAAATCATTTTAAGTTTTCGGGTGGCAAAGATAAGAAAAAGTATCACCTGAATATCCACCGCATCCTTTCCAAGAAGGTGCCGACTAAAGCGGCATTTCATCGGCACCTTCCGACACCCGCTGCTGCGCGACCCCTCATTCCGGCACTTAGGCAAACAAGGGCCCAAATGGCAGTTGCATATTCCGGAGGTTTTGCTATTTTTGCCGCCTGTTAAACAGACACTAAAACCGGACAACTGACTCAACACCTACAGCCATGCACCTCAAGGCCACCGTAATCTCCCTCATCCTGACCGCAGCTGCATGCCTCAGCTCTTCGGCTGCAACAGACACCCTCGGCACCTATAATGCAAACGGATCAAAGTACAGCGGGATTCTCCGTTTCCTTTCGGAAAATGTAAGCGTAAGCGGCTATGCCCAGATCGGCTACCAATACGACACCTACGACATGGCGCATGACGGAGCCTTCAACAAGTTCAATCTGTACAGGGCAATGATCATCGCCGACATCAGGCCCGTCAGACATCTCGACCTCTATTTCATGGCCGACTTGTCCAAATTCAAACTGCACGAGCTGTTCGTCAGATACCGCCCCGTGGATGCGTTCTACATCCGGCTCGGGCAGTACAAGACGCCCTTCTCTATCGAGAGCAATATGTCTCCCTCCGTCCTGGAAATCATAAAGGGAGCGCAGGCAGTCCAGTATCTCGCGGGCATCGACGGCTCGGACATCTGCTTCGGCGGAGGAGCCGGCAGGGACCTGGGTCTGGAAGCGGGAGGTGCATTTCTGAAAATAGGGAAGGACGGCCGCCATCTTTTCGAGTACCGCATCGGAGTGTTCAGCGGAGAGCCGTACAATACGGCCGAGACCAACAACCGGAAGGATGTCGTCGCGAGCCTGGCTCTCAGGCCGGTGAGCTTCCTCAAACTGCACGGTTCCGTTTACATCGGAGAAGGTACCGCCAAAGCGGACAGTCCCTACGGCTGCTTCAGGGAAGGCGAGACATACCGGAGGAACAGATGGAGTGCAGGTGCGGAACTGAAGGCCGGGCCGGTATATCTCCGGAGCGAATACATGGAGGGACTTGACGCTGATGTCAGAAGCCGGGGGGCATACGCCACCCTCGTGGGCTCCCCTGCCCGTTTTCTCGACATCGTGGCATCGGTCGACTGGCTGGACCGGAACGTCGCCCTGAGCGACTGGCAGTGCAACTACATCTTCGGACTGCAGTGGAACATCTACCGCAAATGCCGCCTCCAGGCACAATACGTCTATCAGCAGCGCTCCAGTAAGAGCGAAGGCATCTACAGCGGCATCCCGTCCTCACACATGCTCATCACGCAGCTTCAGGTGGGCTTCTGAATGCTCACCACAGAGCCACCTTGCCTGCACTGCCCAAGTCGAGTATGCCCGTATCTATACCAAGGGCCTTGAACACCCGACTCATTGTGGGCAGGGTAATGACGCTTTTGCCCTTTTCCAGCCGGGATATCTGTGCCCGCTGCACACCGATGCGCTCTCCCAGTTCCTCTTGCGTCAGGTGCTGCTCCTGACGCGCCTTCCTGATGGCCTCTCCGACCATGTAGGCGTGGACATCCTCCTGCAGCTGTGCCTCCATCGCATCGCGTTCGGGAGTGCCTGGTTTGCCGAAGGCCCTATCTATGTGCTCACTCAAAGGGGTAAGTTTCATCTGTGCCATCTTCTTATTTTTGTCTTTTGTGATAAAAATATTCTTTCCGTATCTTTTCCGCCTTTGCTATCTCTTTGGCCGGCGTTTTCTGCGTTTTCTTGACAATACCGTGTGTGGCAATGACAAGAGCACACTCTTCCGTGTCCCAAAAAGCAAACAGCCTGTACTGGAGACCCTTGAACAAAGTACGCAATTCCCATATCTCCGTATTTTCCAACTTCTTGAACAATTCTTTGTCCAAGATTCCATTCTCTACCTTAAGCAGGTTATACACAACTTTCTGATATGCCTTTCGCGGAAGCGAATACATAAAGGCATCCGCCTCTTCCATCAACACTACTTTAAGTTTCATCAGCCTTGCTTTTATCTGTATCCAGGTGCAAATATAACATTTTGTTTCCATCAAAAGAAACAATGGGGAAATTTTTCACGGGCGAATATTTCACGCCGACTGACCTGAAGCCCGGCTCAGGGCTCTGAACAGTGCATCGGGGATGTCGGAGGAGGCGGTGCGGAAGCCGGCATTGCCGTTGATCTCGCAGACCTTGAAACCGCCGTGTCCGTCAAAGAGCAGGTCCACTCCGGCGAAGAACAGGCCGGCGGCACGGGCAGCGGCAAGGGCCGTCGAAGCGGCTTCAGGCGGCAGCGGGATCTGGCGGAAGGACCCGCCGGCGGCGAAATTGGACTTGAAACTGCGGTCGTTGTAGCGGAGCACGTGCCCGGCAACCTCGTCTCCGGTCACCCACACCCGGATGTCCCGGCCCCGGCTGGATGCTATGAACTCCTGCAGCACCGGAGTGCAGCCGTAAGCCACTTCCTCCGGAGTCTCCCCGAATTCGGTTATGCCCCGCGACAATTCCTCCAGACGGTGCTGTTTCTCCATGCGGCAGGCCTCCAGAGCCTCCCTGTACTCCCGCTCGTCGCCGATGAGAAAGACATTCTCCCCCTTGGAGCCGTAATTGAGTTTCAGGATAAATGGAAATGCCGCACCGCCCTCTGCCTCCGCCAGGGACAATACCCCTGGCACCGGGACTCCCGCTGCGGCTAAAACCTCCGAGCAGCGGTATTTGTCCCGGCACAGAATCATCGAGTCCGTGGAATTGACCACCGTCACCCCCTGAGCCTCGTACCACCGCGACAATGCGGTATTGTACCCGCGCATCAGCACGAAATCCGGAGTCCACGCAGGAGCACCGGCAAGTGCACCCGCCCCGGAAGAGTCATAGAACAGCACTTCGAGTTCCATCCCGTAACGGGCTGCCGCCTCCCGGAACCAGCCGAAGGCATTGTTCCCCCTCGGAGTCGTGGAGGGATATATCAGCAGACCTCTTTTCATACCGCGAAAATAGCATTTTTCATTGTGGAGAGAAAACCGTATATTTGGCAAATGAGAACTTTTGCAAAGCCCATACTGCCCATTTTAGCCGCCGCGGCATGCCTTTCCTGCGAGGACGGCAACGGGTACCGCGAGCCGGAATTCCTCTCGGAACGCACCGCCGGCTTCGAGCTTATCGGCGAGCCGCTGCCCATGAGTTCGATCGGTGACATCCACATTTACGGAGATTGCATCCTCGTCTGCGGACACGACACCGTCAGCGGCAACACCTTCCACGTCTACAGCAAGGAGAGCGGCGAAAGGCTCATGAGTTCCATCCAGTTCGGAGGTGCTCCGGGGAGGACATACACCGGATACGAGATGACCACGTTTATGAAGGGAACCATGTCCTATATGGACCGGCTTGACAACAAGGTGCTGCGTTTCAGCGTAGACGACATGCTGAGGGAGGACGTACCCACAGTGAGTCAGAGCATGATAGTAAGACCGTGGAGCAACACCCTGATATGGGATTTCGGAGAACGGTACCTGTACCTCAACAACACCTACACAGATTCGCTCTCAGGCACGTCCCGGCTGGAACTTTATGACAAAAGCCTCGGCCGGATCGTCTCCGCCTCCGATATCCGTCCGATAGAAAATCCCTATCTGGGAGAATGTGTCTACAGCACGGTCAGCGGCGATGTCTCCCCGGACGGAAGCAAAGCCGTCTTCGGGACATGGAGGGGAGCCATTCTGGAGACCTACAGCATCAGGGACTCCATCCGGCTCATAAGCCTGAACAGGTACATCGAGCCGCTGGTCAAAATACTCCTGAGGCACAATCACCGCAGCCACCACTATGAGCACATGGAGCAGTCCAGACTGGGCTTTCGGGACATCTTCGCCGGGAATGACAGGATCTACACTGCCTACGACGGCATCAACAAGGTCAAATATATGCCGGAAGACGCTCCCATGTTCACCCGAGTGGCCGTATTCGGATGGGACGGACAGCCGATAGAGCTGATTTCCACAGGCATGGAGATCGGACGGCTGTGCTGCGACGAAAAGGAGAATACCGTCTATGCCGTGACCAAGGACAGGGACGGCAGGCTGCGGCTCGGGAGGCTGCAGCTGTGAGACCGGGAAACTGCTGTCGGGGAACGTCGGAACCGCAACCGGATGGGCAATCAGAGGGCAACACTGCTTACCGTTGCAAACAAAAAAGGGCGGCCCATCCGGATTTTCCGGGCCGTCCTCTCTAAATCTTCTCTCACAAAATTACTTTGGAAAGGCTATTTCAGCAGATGCTCGTCGATAATCTGTTTAAGCTGGGACTTGGAAGGCGCACCGGGACTCATCGACGGATCCCCGTTGGCGGGGATGAAGAGCAGCGTAGGCACCGAGCGGATACCGAAGGCTCCGGCCAGTTCGCGCTCCTGGTCCACGTCCACCTTGTAAATCGTCAGCTTGTCTCCGTACTCGGCCGCAAGTTCGTCCAGGACAGGACCGAGAGCCTTGCACGGTCCGCACCAGGTCGCGAAGAAATCCACAATGGCAGGACCCTCGCCCTCGTATTTCCATTCCTGGGGATTGGATTCGTAATTATACACTTTCTGCAGAAATTCCGCTTTCGTTATATGCTGTACTTTTCCCATACCTTCGTCGTTTTTCCCGGCTCCCCTCTCCTGCCCGGCCGCCCCGTTCGGGACAGCGGACAGAAGCAGGATTCCGGCTGTTAATAGTAGTGTTGTTATGCGTTTCATTATTTCCTGTAAATTTTATCCTCTATCCTGTCCTTGGGGAGCTGGCGGGTGCAGAAGAACCAGTCGTAGCACTTCATGTCACCTTCCTCTCCGTCCATACGGCTCTTGGCCACTCCGCAGGAACCGGCCGTAGGCACGATAACCTCGTCTCCGGGCTGCCAGTCGGCGGGCAGGGCCACTCCGAACTCATCTGCGGTCTGCAGGCCTATGAGCACTCTCTTGAGCTCATCAAAATTCCTGCCAAGCGAGAGGGGATAGTAGATAATGGTACGGATGACGTTCTTCGGGTCAATGAAGAATACGGCTCTTACTGCCTGTGTAGCGCTCTCGCCGGGCTGGATCATGCCGTACTTGCGGGCAATATCCATGGTGATGTCCTCGATGAGGGGGAAGCGTACCTCGACATTCTTCATGCCCTTGTACTCTATCTTCTCCTGAATGGTGCGCAGCCATGCAATGTGGCTGTAGAGACCGTCCACGGAGAGACCGATGAGCTGGGTGTTGAGAGCCTCGAACTCGGCGGCGCGGGAGGCGAAGGTCATGAACTCGGAGGTGCAGACAGGGGTGAAATCAGCGGGATGGCTGAAGAGAATCTTCCACTTGCCCTTGAAATCCTCGGGGAAACGGATCTTGCCCTGGGTGGTTACGGCCTCGAAAGCGGGGGCCTGGTCGCCTATACGGGGCATCGGATAAAACTGCTGCTGGTTCTGGGTCTGGATGTTGTTGCTGTTGTCCATAATTATTGATTTTTAATGATTAATATTCCGTTTGTTTTTGTTTTACGGTGCAAAGATACGGCAGCGGTTTTTATAAATCAAATCGATAATTTTTATATCATTATTGAAATTTTCTATATATTTGTCCACCGGCAATCACCGGCAAGAATACAAGGTACAATGAAAACACAGACCTCCCCCGCAAACACCGGAAGCACTCCGGCCGAACTCAATCTGAGCCTTACCGCCCTGCGCTACATCGTAGCCGTGGACACCCACCGCAACTTCGTCAGGGCAGCCGAGGCCTGCGGTGTCACCCAGCCGACCCTGAGCGCCGGCATACGCAGCATAGAGACTGCCCTGGACGTAAGCATATTCGACCGGGGAGCACATCCCGTCCGGCCCACCGCCCTTGGGGAGAAGATCATCGCCCAGGCCCGGGTGACCCTGCACAACGCCTCCATGCTGCAAGAACTGGTCGCAGCAGAAAAAGGGGACGAGGGCGGAGAAGCCTCCATGGGCATCATTCCGACCATCGCACCGTACATACTGCCGGGGCTTTTCAAGCGTATACATTCCGATTTCCCCGCAGTACACCTGAAAGTCTCCGAGATGCGCACCAAATTCATCATCGGGAAGCTGCTGTCAGCCGAGATTGACATGGCCATCTTAGCCACACCGCTGGAGCAGAAAGGCCTGCTGGAGATTCCGCTCTACTACGAGAAATTCGCTGCCTACATCTCCCCCGCCGACGAACTGTACGCACTGAGCGAGATTCCGGCCGACAGCCTGGCATCCGACCGGCTGTGGATACTGGAAGAAGGCCACTGCCTACGCAGCCAGGTCTTCAACTTCTGCCACAGTCACCGGCACACCCACACCGAGTACCAGGCCGGCAGCATCGACACGCTCGTACGCATCGTAGATACCAACGGAGGCTACACCGTCATTCCGGAACTGCACACCGCCTTCCTCACCGAGGAGCAGCGCAGGAACCTCCGCCCTATCGTCCGAAAGTCCGGCCCCTCCGGCACCCCGGACTGCCCCACCTGCATCCCCGTCCGCGAAGTCTCCCTCGTCATCCGGGAGGACTACGTCCGCGAGCGGCTGCTCAACGTCATCGCCGGCTGCATCAAGCACATTGTCCCGGAAGAGATGCTCGACTCCAGACTCAAGCGGTTTGCCATAAAACTTTAATCCACACAGCCTCCTCCCCTCGACCACAACAAACTTGAATTCAGAAACACAGCCATTTAAGCACTGCAACCTAAAAACCAGACAGTTACACGACTCCAGCGGTTCTTCTCGGACCTTAAAAACCTTTCGAGAAGAACTCGCTATAAGGAGTATCTTCTTTGTTTACTGACACTTACACAATCTCCCCTGTGCTTGCGAATTAGAATCCTTCACCCTCCAGGACCTTTCTGACCAGTTCCGGACTAAGACCTGTCAATCTGGCTATCTGCTTGACGCCTATCCCGTATTTCTTCCTCAGGATACCGGCCAAACGGCATTTATCCTCCATACAGAGGTTCTCCAACGATGCTACATGGAACTGCTTTTTACAGATACTCAGAACTGAACTGACAAGATCTGAATCATCGTAACGCACCTTTTTTAGCACACCACCTGCCAGCGCCATCTCAACCACATCATTCCGAAGCACATAATACATCATCTGAACTGGCGAACCGAACAGGCGCTCTACAATATCAGCCCTGACATAATTCTCAGGCATCACCATACCGTCCGATGTCAGCCTATAGTGCCCGGGAAGTATGAAATTGGAACGGAGTACACTACGCATCCTTCTGACACCCACATCAGCCACTGTTAGCTCCCCGCTGCCGCGACTTGAGCATTCTCCGCCAAAACAGACAGCCCCTGAGCTCCATCTGTAAAGATAAGGCAATATCTTCTGCCTGGAAGTCAACGGATTACGAAGGACATATGCAATAGCCTTAAGCAGGTATTCCTTATCCCCTATCTTCTTCACACACACATCCACACCGTCAAGATCAGCCAGAGAGAACAAGCGCCGCTTGTACGACAGAATAAAATTCCGGCACGAGAATTCATCACCCGCCAGAATAAAGTGAACATGATTGTCCATCAAACAAAAGGCCAAGACATAGACACCATGCCTCAGCGCACATACCGGGACACCGTTCATCCCGAAAATAAAATCATCCTTATCCTTGAAGATCAGACCTTTCTCCAGTCCATCAGTACATACATGCCAATATCCCTTCATCTCTCACCCACTTGTTTATAAGACTTCCCGGCAAATATACACAATTTTCCTCTTCAACCCATCAATTTCATACCATCACTTCATCCGCACGCATAATCTGAATTTACAAACACCTTTTCACACACGCAACCACCGGACAATCAAAATATAACATCTTAGCCACGTTCTCCCAAGCCCTTAAAAAACTTTCGAGAAGAACTCTGAACAGCTAATTACACACTAACGCTTACCATAACGGCACCGAACCACGGAATTCCCTGCCATTGCGGAAGGGAGCCTGAAATGGGACCGGATGGAAAATCCAGCAACGAGAAAAGACTAGCCGCCCTCGGCTCTAGAGGGAGGGGCCCGCCGCAAAGCGGTGGGAGGGCCTGGTCTTTTCGACTGCCGGATTTTCCA
This sequence comes from Candidatus Coprenecus stercorigallinarum, assembly GCA_018711305.1. Classification (GTDB taxonomy): domain Bacteria; phylum Bacteroidota; class Bacteroidia; order Bacteroidales; family UBA932; genus Coprenecus; species Coprenecus stercorigallinarum. The sequence goes on along the minus strand of DVIL01000014.1, from coordinate 45,687 downwards.
TAAGCACATCACAAAGGAAAAAGCAAACCGGAATCGCGACAGAAACAACGCACCTTCCCCTGGCAAAATGGGCCGGACGGAAAATCTGGCAGCAACGCTAAAGGGTTAGAAGATAGAGTTGCCGATGTCAGTGGTGAACTGCTCGAGGGCGGCCATCCCGACGAGAGAGTTGCCGTGACGGTTCAACTCAGGACTCCATACGGTAATGGCGAGACTGCCCGGGATATAGGCCGCAATCCCTCCGCCGACACCGCTCTTGCCGGGAAGTCCGACACGGAAGGCAAAGTCACCCGACTCATCGTAGAAGCCGCAGGTAAGCATCAGGGCCCCGAGCCGCTTCGCCTGGCTGACTGTCAGGATACGGGTACCGTCCGACTGATTCACTCCACGGTTGCTCAGAAAGAGAAAAGCCCGCGCCAGATCCACGCACGACATCGATATGGCGCACTGGTGGCAATAGACATCGAGAAGAGTATCCACGTCATTGACGATATTGCCGAAACTCTTCATAAAATAAGCCAGTGCCATGTTGCGGTCGGCATTGAGCCGTTCCGAACGGGCTATCTCCTTGTTGTAATAAATGTCATCGTTGCCGCACAGCCCCCGGACAAACTCGAGTACCGCATCCTTCGGGTGAGAATACAGCGATATCAGGCGGTCAGTGACCACCAGCGCACCCGCATTGATGAAAGGATTGCGCGGAATGCCATGCTCATACTCAAGCTGCACCAGCGAATTGAAAGGGTTGCCTGAAGGCTCGCGTCCCACCGACTTCCAGATATCGTCCCCGAGGCGCTGGATCACCATCGCCAGGGTAAACACCTTCGAGATACTCTGGATCGAAAAGCACACCTGCGCATCCCCGCATCTGTACTCACTGCCGTCAAGAGCCGCCACCGCGATCCCGAACTGCCTCGGATCCACTTCCGCCAACGCCGGAATGTAATCCGCCACACGACCCTGACCCCACAGATCCTTCAACCGGGAATGAATCCCGTCAATCACATTCTGATAATCCATATTCTGACTTTAAAACTGCAAAAATACACAAGATCCGGAGAGAATGGACTATATTTGCGGCCCGATAAAAGAATCAGACATGGAGACAGCAGAAGAAAGACGGCAGAAAGTGCTGGACAAACTTAAAGAATGGAATATAGGCTACGTAATCCACGAGCATCCGCCCCTTCCTACGATCGAGGAGGCGATGAAGTACTGGAAGGACTTCGATTCGACGCATTGCAAGAACCTGTTTTTCAGGAACCACAAGGGGAACCGGCACTATCTGGTGATACTCGAGTGCCACAAGCAGATGGACATCCACGGACTGGAGCATCAGTTGCATCAGGGCAAGCTGTCCTTCGCCTCGGAGCAGAGGATGGAGAAGTACCTCGGCACAGTCCCCGGCTCGGTCTCCCTCTTCGGGCTGATCAACGACCCGGACCATCAGGTCAAACTCTATCTGGACAAGGACCTGCGGCAGGCGGAGAGAGTGACATTCCACCCCAACGACAATACCGCCTCGCTGGAAATCTCCCGCGACGACATGTACCGCTTCATCCAGCTGTGGGGCGGCGAATGGGAGGAGCTGTAGAGAAGTCATAGCCCTGAAAAGCGTAATCGCCCGTGATTCCGTGAACGGGAGGGGCCCACTGCCAAGCAGTGGGAGGGATAGCGCGAAGCGCGTACTTTTCAGGGCTATGCCTTCTCTACAGCTGATATGTTTCCGAAAATAAGGTCAGACTGTCACCCAGTCGATATGGATGCCGCGCCGCTCCATGCCCCGGAACCAGGTCATCTGCCTTTTCGCGAACTGGTGGATGGCGATGGCAAGGCGGCTGCGCATCTCGTCATAGCTCATCTGACCGGTAAGGTACAGGGTCACGAACTTATACTCCAGGCCGTAATAGATAAGGTCGTCAGGCGAAAGGCCGCTGTCCAGCAGGCGCCGGACCTCCTCTATCATGCCCTCCTGCAGGCGGGCGTCCAGACGGCGGTCGATACGGGCATTGCGCTCGTCCCGCGAGACGGACAGTCCGATGTAATGCACTTCCTCCGGCGCAAAACTGGCCAGAGAGCCTGAGTTCTCACCGCCGGCATTGTTCTTCCCGAACACCCCCGCATCCTCCGGATGCTCCTTCTGGTACACCGCTATCTCGATGGCCCGGATGAGCCGCTTGCGGGTATCGTAGTCGGTAGTATTGTGCGGGACTGTCAGCGACTTGAGCATACCTATCAGATATTCGTCCGAATACTGTTCCAGCTCTGCGCGGAGAGCCGGATTGGAAGGCACCTCCGGTATCGCATAGTTCCGCGTCACCGACTCGATGTACAGCCCGGAACCTCCGCAGAGAATCACCGGCCGGCCCCGCGATACGATATCGTTGTAAGCCGCCGCGAAATCCCGCTGATAGCGGAAGATATCGTACCGGACTCCGGCATCCACGATGTCTATCAGGTGATACGGCACAGGCCGGCCCCCGTACATGTACTCGTCCAGGTCCTTACCCGTACCTATGTCCATTCCGCGGTATATCTGACGGGAGTCCGCCGAGATAATCTCAGCTCCTGCCTCCCCTGCCATCCGCACCGCATAGCGGGTCTTGCCCGAGGCCGTCGGCCCTAAAACCACAGTCAACCGGTATTTGTCCAGATCACTACTCATTGCACTCATATCTATTTGCGTGAAGCCCGGTACTCCTTGGGCGACATTCCGGTATTGCGCTTGAAGAAGCGGCTCATCGAAGTATGCTCGGGGAAATTGAAATATTGGGCTATCTCGCTCACGGACAGCAGAGGATTGTCCAGCTGGACCTTTATCTCCGATATCAGCTGCTTGTCGATCAGCTGTTTCGGCGTCAATCCTCCGAAATTTTCGGCGACGATATCCCCCAAATACCTTGAAGATATGCAGAGTCTGTCGGCATAGAACGGTACCTGATGCTCATGAGCGCTGTTTTCCCTGATAAGGCGCACGAACTGGTGGCAGAGCACCTGCCTGCGGCTGATTTCCCTGGACCCGACTATCTCCCTATGCGGAATCCTATTGTACAGGTACATGAGCATGCTCTGCAGGAAATTCTGTTCAATCTGCTTTCGGAAACTGGGCAGAGCCCGGCCGAACAGCATACGGGCCATGTCCATCCACTGCATGATGTCACTCCACTCATCATCCAAGGCACCGGGCCTAAGGTGATCGAAGAAAGGATATTCGTGAATATAGTTGAGAAATGACGCATCGAGCGGAAGCAGTGCCTTGAACACCACATCCTTGGGATACAGCAGCATCCTCGCCCTGAAATCCCGGCTCATGCCGCACACCTGCACCAGGCTGCCTCCGAGCAGAAACAGTTCCGTTCCTGTACGCATGGTATAGCTCTGTATTCCAGTGGATATCTCAGCGGTCCCGTCAGTGCAGACTATCTGAACATCGCAGCCGAACCTGCATGGATTGCGCATTAGCTCGGACATGTCCGTCTCTCCGTACTGTACGCACGGTGTATCTGAATAGAAGGCTTTATTCATCGTTATTCTGTTTCGGTCACAAAACTAATGTTTTTTGGCAAAAAATCCGCAGTTGATTCTCAAAATGCACAGCACCGGACTTTAAAGCGCACAAGGATTACGAACATATTCAATACTTTTGCGGCCACAAAAACAGCAAAAAAATATGAAAGAAAGATACAATTCAAAAGCATTCCTGCTGATATTCCTCGGTACCCTGACCGCCTTCGGTCCTCTGGTCACCGACATGTACCTGCCCACCCTGCCGGAGATGACCGGCTATTTCTCCACCTCGTCATCCATGGTCCAGTTAGGCTTGACAGCCAGCATGATAGGACTGGCTGCAGGACAGCTCCTCTTCGGTCCGGTCAGCGACAGATATGGCCGCCGTCCGCCGCTGATTACAGCCATGATCCTGTTCCTGCTGTCCACTCTAGGGTGTATCTTCGCGCATGACATCTTCCAGTTCGTAGCCTGGAGGCTGGTCCAGGGTGTGGCCGGGGCCGGCAGTATCGTCATATCCAGGTCAGTAGCAGCGGACAAATACCGCGGACAGGATCTTGCGAAGATGCTCGCAGTCATCGGAGCCATCAACGGGGTCGCCCCTGTGGCAGCCCCGATGATAGGAGGAATGGTGAGCGGAAGCTGGGGATGGAAAGGCATTTTCTGGATTCTCATGGGCTTAGGGACAATATTGCTCGCGGGAAGCATCCATTTTTCAGAGTCCCTGCCTGCCGCACAAAGGGTGAAGGGCAGCTGGAAAAACGTATTCCGTAGCGCCGGTTCCCTGTTCCGGAACAAGGTCTACGTCTGGTGCGTCCTCCAGTTCGCCTTCGCACAGGCTGTCCTCTTCGCCAACATATCATCCGCGCCCTTCATAATGCAGGAGCACTTCGGATTCACTCCGATGATGTTCAGTATCTGTTTCGGGATCAATGCAGTTGCCATCGTAGTGGCGGCAGCTGCCTCGGTAAGGTTCAGGACTCCGGACCGGGCACTGCGATGCGGCAGTATAGGAATGGTGGCCGCATCCGCCCTCCTCGGAGCTCTCGGTTTCGCCGCCGGCGGCATAGTCTCCCCCCTCGTAGGCCTGGGCAACATAATGAGCACGACAGGCATCATCTTCGCGGCAGGTTCCGTCTGCTCCTACGTCTGCACCCGACGCGCAGCCTCGGCTTAGCAAATAAATTTGCTCCACTCCCGGCTTATGCGTATATTTGCCATACTATGGAAGTTTACGACGACAGATATAACCGCACGGTGTATGTCGAAAGACGTACCAACGGCCTCGGGACAGCGGGTTTCGTCCTGGCTGTCCTGACTCTGCTCCTGGGCTGGATACCGGTCTTCGGGTGGTTCACCTGGGCCCTCGGGCTGCTCTTCTCCTTTATCGGCATGTTCAAGGCCCCGAGAGGGCTGGCCATAGCCGGATTCGTCATTTCCCTGCTGGGCCTCATCATGATACTCTTCGTATTCGCCCTGATAGCGGCAGCGATAGGCGTGGCAGGTGTATCATCAGCCATTGTTGCTACATTATTGTAACCTTTTAACTCCGACATTATGAACTCACGCGCATTTCTGTTTCTGGCCGAAGGTTTCGAGATTACCGAAGCCATGGCCCCAGCCGACATCCTCGTCAGAGGAGGCGTCGAGCTCAACCTCATCTCCATCAGTGACAGTCTGTCGGTCACCAGCGCCCAGCGCATCAGCGTCAACGCCGAATGCACTCTGGGACAGTACTCCCTCGATGACATACGCAAGGAAGACGTCATGATTTTCCCCGGCGGTATGCCAGGCACGTCCAATCTTGCCGCATGCAGCCCTCTCATGAACAAAATGCAAAGCCATTTCGCTGAAGGCGGTACAGTAGCCGCCATCTGCGCAGCACCCGGCTTCGTCCTCTCACAGCTTCCTCTGGAAGAAGTGGTCAGGACAAAAGGAAGCCTCACAATGGCCTCCTACGAAGGTTGTGAATCCGCACTCGTAGAAAAGGGTGTCACCGTCATTGACCCGCGCCAGGGCGTTGTCGAGGACGGGAACATCATCTCCGCCAGCGGTCCGGGACATGCGGTGGCATTCGGTCTGAAGATTTTAGAGCACATAGCAGGAGCCGAAACAGCGCATACCGTAGCAAAAGCTCTCATGCTGTAAGTTCCGTTCAGGCTCAACCGGCCTAAAATATATCTTCCTCTGAGGACTTTGGCTCCCGAAAAGGGAGGGGACCCACCGAAGGTGGGGAGGATCCTCAGAGGAAGATATATTTTACGGCTGTCCGGACACAGGGGAAAACACCCAACACTATCAGCCTTCGGAAGTGGAAGTAATATCCGCCAGCTCGGAAGTAATGGCCTGCTGGCGGCTTTTGTTATACTCGAGTGTCAGTTCATCCGAAAGTTCCTTGGCATTGTCAGTAGCTGTCTGCATCGCCACCATTCTTGCTGCGTTCTCGGCAGTAATGCTGTCAAGGAGTGCGTTGTACAGGATGATACGGATAGAGGACGGCAACAGGGCATCCAGCAGGGTATCGGGGCCCGGCTCCAGAATGTAGTCAACGGCTGTCGTACGGTCTACATTTGCACGGCTGACGCGGTTGAACGGCAGCAACTGCTCCCGCATAGGGGTCTGACGCCCCATCGAGTGGAAATGGCAACGGGTGATGCAGACTCTGTCGCACCTGCCCGCAAGGAAATCTGTCATAAGACTGTCTGCAAGAGGGACAATCCCATCGAAGGAGTGTTTCCCGGCCAGATACCTGTAATCCAGGCAAAGATCGACTTCACCGCTTCCGTAGCTGCCGGCATCTTTTCCTACGCGCGCGGCAGTATACCTGTTCATCCCCTGCACCATTTTTTCCCCTATAGGATAGACTGTCACACGCTTGAAACCTTCCGCTAAAAGATCCTCCACCGCCGTTACTGCCTCACGCAGGGCATTTGCATTGAAAGCCCCGCAGAGCGAGCCGTCAGAGGCAAAAGCCACAATGCAGGCCCGGCTCTTTTCTCCGTGCTCGAGTGTAAGAGGCGAAGCCACCTCTACATCCGGGTCGCTGACCAGAGCCGCCACTATATCGGAGAAATGCCGTTCGTATTCCGCCAGAGCCTCCATGGAGGACTGCACCCTCAAAAGTTTGGCCGATGAGACCATCTTCATCGCCGAGGTAATCTTCAGGGTACTCTGTACGGAAGCGATACGCTCCTTCAACTCTTTCAGCGCTGCCATAGTTCCTACGAGATTTTAAGTGAGCCGGCCACTTCGGCGGCAGCATTTTCAATTGCCTTGCAAGCTTCTTCGGTAAGTCCGTCGGAAGCCAGAGTTTCGAACACTCCGACAGGTTTGAGCGCCTCTATCAGAAGTCTTTCGAAATCGGGGACATGCTCCAGCGGTACGTCCTTGAGCAGACCGTGTGTTCCACAGTAAAGCACGGCTATCTGCTCGCCCACCGGCATGGGAGCATACTGGGGCTGTACCAGCAGACGGGTGTTCTTGCGCCCGCGGTCCAGGACTGCGGCCGTCACAGGATCCATATCGCTGCTGAACTTGGAGAACGACTCCAGCTCCCGGTACTGGGCCTGGTCTATCTTCAGTGTACCGGCCACCTTCTTCATCGCCTTTACCTGCGCGTTGCCTCCTACACGGGATACGGAGATTCCCACATCTACAGCCGGAAGATTCCCTTCATTGAAAAGGTCCGTATCAAGGAATATCTGTCCGTCCGTAATAGAAATCACATTGGTAGGAATATAGGCCGAGACATCCCCTGCCTGGGTTTCAATGATAGGCAGAGCAGTCAGCGAACCGCCTCCGCGCACCTTGTCCTTCAGAGCCGGAGGGATATCGTTCATCTGACGTGCCACCTCCTCCTGGGAGATGATCCTGGCCGCCCTTTCCAGCAGACGCGAATGCAGATAGAATATATCTCCCGGATAGGCCTCCCTCCCTGAAGGTCTGCGCAGAATCAGAGACACCTCCCTATAGGCAACTGCCTGTTTTGAAAGATCGTCATACACCACCAGCGCATGTCGTCCGGTATCACGGAAATACTCTCCTATAGCGGCACCGGTAAAGGGGGCATAGTAACGCATGGCTGCCGAATCGGCTGCCATAGCGGCTACCACCACAGTATAGTCCATGGCCCCGTATTTGCGCAACGTATCGACCAAAGCCGCAACTGTCGACGCCTTCTGACCCACGGCCACGTAAATGCAGTAGACAGGTTCCCCTGCCTCATAGCAGGCCCTCTGGTTGATAATCGTATCCACAGCTATCGCCGTCTTTCCCGTCTGGCGGTCACCGATGATCAGCTCCCTCTGTCCTCGTCCGATAGGTATCATCGCATCGATAGCCTTCAGACCTGTCTGCAGAGGCTCGCTGACCGGCTGGCGGAAGATGACACCGGGAGCCTTGCGGTCCAAGGGCATCTCGGTCTTCACGCCTCCGATCTCACCGCCTCCGTCGATAGGGTCTCCCAACGGATTGATGACCCTGCCGAGCATTGCCTCACTCACATCGATGGACACTGTCCTGCCGGTACGCCGCACCATATCCCCTTCCTTGACCAGATCGGTAGGACCAAGCAGCACGGCTCCGACATTGTCCTCTTCGAGATTCATCACCACAGCCTTCATTCCGCCGTCAAACTCCAACAGTTCACTGGCCTCGGCATTGCGCAGACCGAAAATACGCACCACACCGTCGCTTACCTGAAGGACAGTCCCGACCTCGGCATACTGGGCTCCGAGATCGATACCCTGCAATTCGGAGAGCAGAATCTGCGGAACCTCCGAAGGCTTTATCTTATTGGATTTATCACTCATTTCTGTTCTTTATTCAATAAAACAACATTCAAATTTTCCTGACAGGCTCCATACCCAGTTTCTTGCGCAGCAGCTTGATCTGGGATGCGATACTGGCATCTATCAACAGATCTCCCATACGGAATACGAAGCCCCCTATGATGTCCGGATCCACTTTACCGGTGATATTGACGGTACAATGGCCGACATCCCGCACCTTCGAACGGATAATGTCTTCCACCTCCTTTCCGAGAGGTACCGCCGTAATCAGCTGGGCCTCCCTGATGTTGTGCCTTTCGCGATACAGGGCAAGAAAGGAGTGGAGCATTATGAAAAAGCAGGATTCCCTATGATGACGCAGCACAAGCAGCACGAAGTCCCGCAGGGAGCGGCACGGCCCGCCCTTGAAGATACCGAAAATCACGGCTGCCTTCTCTTCTATCGGCAACGAAGGGGACAGAACGGCCTCCCGCACCTGGGGCAGGTAGTCGAACTGCCCTGCAAAAGGACGCAACTGCTCATACACCAGGGATTCTTCCCCGATGGATGCGGAATATTCCGCAAGAGCCTTGGCATAACGTCTCGATATCAATCCTGTATCCATAACTTCTACTCCTTCTTTTCAGGATCCATTTCTGCCAGCAGTCTTTCAGCCAAAGCAGTCTGTCCCTTAGGGTCGGAAGACAGGCGTTCCCGCAGCAGACGCTCGCTGACGGCAATGGAGAGCAGGGCTACCTGATGTCTGGCCTCACGGATGATGGCATCGCTCTCGAGCCTGGCGCTCGCCTTGGCTGCGGCGATGATCTTCTCACCCTCCTCCCCCGCTTTCCTGCGGGCCTCGGCTATAAGCTGTTCCCTGGTCTGGACAGCCGAACGGAGTATCTCGGTCTTCTGTCTCTCGGCATCCTGACGCACTGCATTCATCTCCTGCTGCAGGTCATCCAGCTTTTTCCGGGCCTCACCGGCAGCGGCCAGAGAGGAGTCAATATACTCCCTGCGCTGCTCCACCGACTTCCTGATTACAGGGAAGCCGAATTTGGCCAGCAGGATGAACACGACGGCAAAAGCCAGCGTCATCCAGATAAGCAGTCCCGGTTCCGGTTGCAACAGTCCCATAGTCCGGATACGTTAAAGGGCCATGAAGCAGATTACGACCGCGAAGAGGGCCACGCCTTCCACCAGAGCGGCTATAATAATCATATTGGTACGGATCTTACCCGCCTGATCCGGCTGGCGTCCAATGGCCTCCATGGCCGAAGAACCGATCCTTCCGATACCGATACCTGCGCCTATTGCGGCGAGTCCAGCGCCTATGGCAGCTCCGAGTATTGCTAATTCTGACATAACTTTGATTTTTTAAACGTTTTATTTTTCTACTTTTTGGTTTTTTTCGTTTTAGTTTCTTTCTTGCCCTCCTGTGCCAGTCCTATAAAGACGCCTGAGAGCATCGTAAACACATATGCCTGCAGGAAAGCCACAAGGACCTCCAGGCAGTTCATGAAGACTGTAAACAGCACCGACACCACAGTCATCGAAGCGTTCATCGCCACTCCCATTCCGGCCGTCACAAAGACGATGCACACCAGGCAGAGAATAGCCGCATGACCGCCCACCATGTTGGCGAAAAGTCGTATCATCAACGCAAACGGCTTGGTGAATATGCCGATGAACTCTATGACCGGCATGAAAGGGACGGGGACCTTGAGCCAGACAGGCACGTCAGGCCAGAATATGTCCTTCCAGTATGCCCTGCCTCCGAATATGTTGATGACAAGGAATGACGCCAGAGCCAGCACGAATGTAACGGCGATATTGCCGGTCACGTTGACTCCTCCGGGGAAGAACGGTATCAGACTCATGAAGTTGCATACCAGGATGAAAAAGAATACCGTAAGGAGGAACGGCGAGAATCTCTTCCAGTTCTCTCCCACGCACGGCTTGATCAGATCGTCCTGCAAACCCTCGATGGCCATTTCCATAAAGGCGGTGAAACCCTTGGGCTGCTCCCGGACATCCTTGTGACGGCGATACCATCCCGCGGGGATAAGAATCACCATCAGCACAATCACGCTGTTGAGGAGGAGAGCCGTCACGGTCCTGGTCATGGACAGGTCAAAGGGTCTTACGGTACTGCCGTCGGACAAAGTCTCCACGACTTTCCCCTCATACTTTCCGTCAGAGGCGATGCTGAACCCCTCCCATGATGCCCCACCGGCCAGATGACGGGAGGAAAAGCAGTGCCATCCTCCATCCGACGAGCGCACGATCACCGGCAGCCACAGGGAGACACTGCGGCCTCCGAAAGTGCCTATATGCCACCAGTAGCTGTCGTTCAGATGCTCCAGGACAATGGACTTGACATCCACTTCCTCCTCCGGAGCGGCAGGATTACCGGCCGGTATGGCTGCAGACGTATGCACCGGAAACAGCAGGAAGGCTGCCGCGAGCATCGCAATTACCGCTACTGTATGTTTTGAACTTCCACGCATGCTTCAATATTGTCATTGTGTACTCTCACACATCCGGCACGGACCGGCACCGAGCCTGTTGTCCCGTCCTCTGCTGTCCATGTTATTGTCCCCGGTATAAGGGAGGAAAGCAACGGGGCATGCTCGGGATAGACCGTGAATATTCCGGCAGCCCCGGGAAAGGAGGCTTTTTCAACCTGTGCAGAGCACAGTGTTCCGCCGGGAGAAAGGATTGTCAGTGTAATCATGACGCTGTAGCCGCAAGCATCTGTTCACCCTTGCGGATGGCTTCATCTATAGGACCTACATTGAGGAATGCCTGCTCGGGAAGATAGTCCACCTCTCCGTCCAGAATCATCTTGAAACCGCGGATGGTTTCTTCGATAGGAACCATCTGTCCCGGTACTCCGGTATACTGCTCGGCCACCGAGAACGGCTGTGAAAGGTATCTCTGGACGCGGCGGGCACGGTTGACCGTAGTCCGGTCCTCCTCGGACAGTTCGTCCATGCCGAGAATGGCTATGATATCCTGCAGTTCCTTGTTGCGCTGAAGTATCTGCTTGACTCTCCGTGCCACCTCATAGTGTTCTTCACCTATGATATTCGGATCGAGAATCCTCGAGGACGACTCAAGCGGATCCACTGCGGGATATATGCCCAATTCAGTGATTTTACGGCTGAGCACCGTAGTGGCATCCAGATGGGAGAATGTCGTGGCAGGAGCCGGGTCCGTCAGGTCATCGGCCGGCACGTACACTGCCTGCACGGATGTGATGGAACCGTACTTTGTAGAGGTTATACGCTCCTGCATCTGGCCCATCTCGGTTGCAAGGGTCGGCTGGTAGCCTACTGCCGACGGCATTCGGCCAAGAAGTGCGGACACTTCGGATCCGGCCTGGGTGAAACGGAAAATATTGTCTATGAACAGCAGGATGTCCCTGCGCTCCCCGCTATCACGGCCCGCATCCCTGAAGGACTCCGCCACCGTAAGCCCGGACAGGGCCACGGAGAGACGGGCTCCGGGCGGTTCGTTCATCTGACCGAATATCAGCGTGGCCTGGGATTTGGCGACCTCGTTGTAGTCCACCTTGGAGAGATCCCAGTGCCCCTGTTCCATACTCTTGCGGAACTCGTCACCGTAACGGATTACTCCGGATTCTATCATCTCACGGAGCAGGTCGTTTCCCTCGCGTGTACGCTCTCCCACACCGGTAAAGACCGAGAAACCGTTATGACCTTTCGCAATATTGTTTATGAGCTCCATGATGAGGACTGTCTTGCCCACTCCGGCTCCTCCGAACAGACCGATCTTGCCTCCCTTGACATAGGGTTCAAGCAGGTCGATGACCTTGATTCCGGTGTAGAACACTTCCTGTGAAGTAGCCAGATCCTCGAATTTGGGCGGTTCCCGGTGTATCGGCAATTCTCCGGTACGGTCCAGAGGGCGCATACCGTCGATACAGTCGCCCACTACATTGAGCAGACGCCCCTTGATCTGATCGCCCACCGGCATCGATATGGAGTGGCCGGTGGCTGTGACGGACAGATGCCTCTGAAGCCCGTCGGTAGATTCCATCGCAATGGCACGTACGGTATTCTCACCTATGTGCTGCTGGACTTCGAGTATCTGTTTTCTGCCGTCAGGCCGGGTCACCGTCATTGCCTCGTGAATTCCGGGAAGCTTGTTGTCCTCTCCCAAATCAGGGAAATGGACATCGATGACCGGACCTATAATCTGAGATATATATCCTATCAACTGCATATTTTGGAATATGTAAGTAAACTGATGTCGTTGCAAATTTACTCATTATTATTCCAAGTAGTGTGCCAATCCTATTATTTTACATGTTAAAATTCCTGCTTTTAATGTTCAATTTCCGGCTTTTTTGAGGCAAAAAAGGAATTTTGGCTATCTTTGCGCCCATGTCCAAAGCTAAAAGCAAAATAGAGATCCGCAACAAAAAGGCTTCGTACGAATACGAATTTCTGGAAAACTACACCGCAGGAATAGTTCTTACCGGCACTGAGATAAAATCCATCCGCGCAGGTAAGGCCTCGTTGGTGGACAGCTGGTGTTATTTTTCCGGAGGGGAGCTCTATGTCAAGAACATGCACATTGCCGAGTACTGGTGGGGCACTTTCAACCGCCATGACCCGAAACGGGACCGGAAGCTGCTGCTCACCCGCAAGGAGCTCCGCAAGCTGGCCCGCGCCGTCAAGGAGAAGGGCCTGACCATCGTTACCCGACGTCTCTTCATCTCCGAGACCGGCTATGCCAAGCTTGACATCGCCCTCGCACGGGGCAAGAAAGAATACGACAAGCGCGAATCCATCAAGGAAAAGGACCTCCGCCGCTATTCTCCGGAATAACGTCAGAGAAACTGTGCATCAGGAACACACTATCACCGTCAACCACGTAAACATTGTAAGCCATGCAAACATCGTAATCGCTGAATCGCCACCGGCAAAGTACCATCACGATGCGCGGCTTCTGGCTATGATGATGCACGTCTATCCTTCCTGTCTGCTCTCTGGGGTAATCAGTGTCCTGTATGCATTCGGTGTCATCAGCTCAGCCAAATCAATCCACTAAACAATCTCGTTAAACAGAATCTCCTCATAGTCAATAAGTTCCAATTCTGTAATTTGCTATATGGGTACACTTTGCCGTATAGTACGGTGTATTTGAGCCACTAAACAATATCGTTACAGTTAAACAACTGATACTTACGCTCTTGAATTTAACTATCTTTTTTAGTGACATATAAGAGTTGCACTTTTCACACATGTTAGAGGCAGGGACTGTCGCACCGGCACCGAATCGTGGGATTTGCTGCCGGTGCGGAAAGGGGCAGGATAGGGAACCAGCCATAGAGCGACCTGTAGAAGCACCACAAGAAAACCGACAATACCACAACGGCAGCATTTCGCGGGAATCGGTGCCGTTGTGGTATGTGACCGGATAGGATAGCCGATAGCCCCCAATAGCCGGCATGTAGCGGTTCGTCGGAATGGCCTCGCCTCAGTGCTATGGGTAAAGCCATGAAAGTGCCTTACGTCAATGTGCTGTTCGGGACAAAGACCTCGCTGTACATCCGACAATCCGTCAGGATATAAGAATACCTCCGGAAATCCTCCCCACCTGCGGCGGGTCCCCTCCCTTTTCGGGAGCCAAAGTTTCCGGAGGTATTCTTATATCCTGACGGGCCGCGTTATGCCCGCTTATGCTACTTAGTGCGTGTAACAGTATGGAGGACCTTGCCTGTCTTGTCCAGCATGTGCAGGCTCAGGGTGTCGGCGGAAACGGTCACCAGGGACCAGCCGGACTCGGAGCTGCAGAAGACGGTACCCTCGATGGCTTCCACGTCCCGGCTCAGCGAACCGGAAGTGTTGACCACGTAGTCGATATCGCTGCCGTCCTTGCGGATATGCTGGAAAGTATGCAGGTGGCCGCACACGTACATATCCACGTTGTCATGCCTGAGCAGGATGGAGTTCACGCGCTCCTGCATGTCGGTGCGCTCGCTCTCGTCCTTGTCCGTGTAGGCATAGATCGGATGGTGGCCCACCACGATCACCCAGTCCTCATCCGCCTCCGACAGGGTCCTGTCCAGCCATGCCAGCTGCTCGCGGTAGTCGGACTTGGAAGCGTCGGCATACTTGTCGGTCTCCTCGCGGTACTTGTCTATGAGCGGGGTGGTGTCGATCATCACGATACGTATCTCCACGCCGTCCTCCTCCTTTACGAAGGTGTAGTAGCGCGAAGGCATGTTCCAGCGGGCGCTCACCTGGCTGTAATCGATGCAGGCCTGGGTATTGCTGCGGTACTCGTGGTTGCCGCAGATGGCATACCAGGGGGTCATCAGGTCGGGATGGGAGTATATGAGCTCATAGTTGGTCATCCACAGAGGGTCGCTGACACTCTGCACGCCCTCGAAGTGATGCACGTCTCCGGCAGCTACCACAAACTCGATGTCAATGGTCTCGGCCATCCTGCCCATAGTCTCCGCTATCGGCTTCTGGTCATAATAGCCGTTGCGGCCCAGGTCGTTGGCAATGTAGAAATTAAGCGGCTGCTCAAGAGCCTTCCACTCCTGGGAGCGGTCCTCCGGCACACTGGAGGACACACTCGCGGAAGTGTTGCAGGACACCGCTGACAGGGAGAGTACCGCAGCGGCGGTAAGGGTAAGGAAGTTGATTCTTTTCATAAAGCTGTCTTGTTGTAAAGTTTAACCTGTGTCTATTATTCACCGTATGCACCGAACCAGTTGCCGATGGCGGGAGAGGTGTAGGTCTGTCCGTTGATCTGGAGTCCGGTTGTTCCGAAATAGGGCTGGCGGCCACCGGCGGTATAGGTCTTCGAAGCATCGAGGGCAGGAGAGCCGGCCTGGAGATGGAAGTCCCAGCTGTCATCGAAGGTGTAGCTTGCAGGATCCATATTGAGGTCAAAATTGACAAACTTGGGATCGAAGGAGACGGCTTCCTCAGCTGTCTTAGCCATCACGCTGTGTACATCCACCTTCTCCGTATCATACCACTCATGGTTGAAGGCATAGCCCTCGTAGGGGAACTTCACGCCGGAGTAGAGCAGCATCTCGCCGTCATCCTCATACTCGCCGCTGAACACTATCGAGCTTTCCACTGTTCCGGAAGCGTAGTAGTTGTAGTCTATCATGGAATGCACTCCGTCGTAGCAGTCCTCGGAGCCGGGCTCCTCCCATGCAGGTGTGGTGGCGCGGAACTTGCAGTTCACCAGCAGGTTGTTGAACACTCCTGCATTGACATTCTCCTCAGCATAGATTCCGCCGCCCTTCTCGCCGTCAC
Organism: Candidatus Coprenecus stercorigallinarum; assembly: GCA_018711305.1. Lineage (GTDB taxonomy): Bacteria > Bacteroidota > Bacteroidia > Bacteroidales > UBA932 > Coprenecus > Coprenecus stercorigallinarum. The sequence goes on along the minus strand of DVIL01000014.1, from coordinate 30,098 downwards.
GTCTCCATCCGGAGCCGATGATGGTGTTGTTGTAGGCGCATATCTGAGCCTGATGGCGAACCTCGCTCTGGTCGGAGCTGGAGAGCTTCAGACCGTTGGTATTGGCGCTGAACATGATATTGCGGGTCACGTCCACGGTGCAGCCGGACTTCACATTGACCGCCTCGGCTCCGTCATAGCCGATGGCACTGAAAATATTGTCGGCGATGATGGCATTGCCGCCCATCATGTAGATGGCATCGGACCAGCCGTTGCGCAGGATGGAATTGGTGATGACATAGCGGCCGTTCACGTTGTTGGTGGTAATGTGGGGATAGGCGTCGTCACCGGCGGTGTAATAGCCGTTCTCGGCTGCGGGCGAGCCCTCGATTACCTGGCCGCCGCAGTACTCTATGATGGTGTGGTCGATAAGCATCTCCTCACAGGTGGCACCGGCAACGATACCGCCCCAAAGACCTGCAAATGTATTATCGGCCGTTCTGAGGCTCTCGTCCACGGTCAGGCGTACAGGGTTCTCGGCTGTTCCGAGACAATACAGGTTGCCGTCTACGGAAAACTCGATGGCAGTATGGTTCACACCTACTCCTGCATCACTGAAGATGACGGTCACACCCTCCTCGATGGTGAGGCTCTCACCTTCGGGAACTACAATATGACCGTCAACATAGACCGTTGAACCGGCTTCCCATACTCCGGACACTTCTCCGGCGGCCTCTACAGGCTCCGTCTCAGTCTCTTCTTGTTGACCAGGATTTTTCTCGCAGGATGCGAGAGAAAATACCATTGCCGCAGCAATGACAAAAATTGCTTTTGTTTTCATGTGTGTAAATACTGATTATTGGTTATTCTTATTCTATTTTTCCTTGAAATTGTACCTCAGGCCTATCATCAGGGACTGTCCGTGCCACTCCCTGCGTTCGATGACACCGCCGTGATAACGCTCGTAGTCATGAAGGTTCTCCGTGCGGGGATTGTCGATGATATAGCGGAGCACAGGAGTATCCAGCAGGTTGTTGGCCTTGGCATAGACGGTGATGCCGCACCTGAAACTCTTTTCCACCGAAGCGTCCAGCTGGACGTAACCGGCCTCCCAGATGTCATTGTCCACCCAGTTGGAAATCTCGCTGAGCCTGCGGCCGGTATAGCTTCCGGACACCTGTGCCTCGACCCCGGCCTTGGCGAACTTGAAGAGCAGGGAGAGATTGGCCACATGGGCGGCCTGGCCGTAAAGAGGTCTGGTCTGGGTTACGGCCACCACCTCTGTTCCTTCCATCGCACGTTTTGTCGTACTTATGGATGAATGGGTATAGGTATAGTTCGCCTTGACTCCGAACCAGTTGAGATATTTCATGATATCGACCTCCACACCGGCATTGACTGCATCCCCGAAGTTCATCGGTGTCAGGTATGTGGCCTGGCCCTCGGAAATCAGTCCGTACTCTATCGGGTTATGGAGTTTCTTCCAAAACAGTCCCACCATAAACTGCTCGGAGGATTTCGGGAAAAATTCGTACCTGAGGTCGATATTGTCGGCCGTTGTATGCTGCAGGTCCGGATTACCCTGTTCATCGTAATCCTCATTGAGAATAGTGTAGGGCACTATCTCAAAAAAACCGGGACGGTTGATGGATCGTCCGTAGGCCAGACGCAGAAATGCATTTCTGTGGACATTGTATTTCAGATGCACGCTCGGAAGCAGGTCCGTATAGACCTGACGGCCCTCTGCATCGGTTTTACGGGGGAACAGCAGAGTATATCCCTGGTCGGTATGCTCGAGTCTGAGACCAGCTATCACCTCCAGACGGTCCCAGTCATAGGTCCCCATCAGATATGCCGCACCTATACGTTCGAAAGCGTCATAATTGAGAGGGTCGCCCACATTGCCGTAGGAACGCGGAACCAGCTCGAGTTCATCGAAGTTTGTCCAATCCTCACCGTATATCTGGAGGTCGTATATCCCTGTAGGGGAATCGAAGGTATACTCATTGAAAAGGCTGCTGCGCACCTTGTCCCTGTACATTCCTCCTGCCTTTAGGTCCAGGCTGGAACCGTTCGAAAAGTCAAAGCGGTACGACAGGTTTACATATCCGGCCACATCCCTGTCGCTGTTGTGTTCCCAGCGGCGGTCGGCCGAATCTGTATTGTAGAGGTGGTCTCCGTTGATGTATATGCGGGTATTGTCAGGAGTAGTACTGTAGGCTTTTGAGAATACTCCTGTCCAGTCGAGTTTCAGCCTTTCCGCACTCAGGAATGAATGCTCGCCCTTGAGTGTGGTGTTGACTATGTACTGGTGATTCCACTTCATCCTGACCATGCGCTCCCTGTCATTGGCCCCGTCCCTGACCTCACTTTCCCTGAGGTCCATATAACCGGCATACAACATAATCTTGTGACGGTTGGAAATACGGTAGTCAAGCTTTGCGTGGGCACCCATACGGTTCTGTTCCGACGAATAGTTCCTGTTCTCGGTACCGTCGCTGCTCGACCCTGGGATATAGTAGAGAGAACTGTTTTTGCCCCTGAAAAGATTCTGATAGCTGAATGCGGCGATGACTCCGAGCCTACCCCCGAAAAAGCGGTCGCCATATGAGAAACCGCCTACGATATCGGGCCTTGGCCTGTGCGAAGTCACATGCAGGTTCTCCATAGAGAAATCATCCGCCGTCACTGAATAGTTTTCATCGTGCAGCTCAGGACGCCCGAGCCTTTCATTCGGAGAAAGGGGATTGATAGCCCTGTGGTTGAATGACTGGAAGTCCCGTGCGAGAAAAAGGGCGCTGTAGCCTGTCGACAGATTTGCGGATATCTCCATTTTCTCCGGAGCGTCCTTCATCACAAGATTGACGGCACCGCCTATGCCGTCCCCCTCCATATCTGCTGTAAGGGATTTGGTCACTTCTATACGGTCCAGAATCTCTGAAGGGAAAATATCCAACGGCACAAACCGGTTCTTGTTATCTGGACTGGGGATCTTGATACCATTGACAAGGGTGTAGTTGTAACGCTTGTCCATGCCTCTCAGTATGGCATACTGGCCTTCACCGCTGCTGTTGCGTTCTACAGTCACTCCGGACATCCTCTTGATGACATTCGCCACAGTAATGTCAGGGGACATCTCCATCGCCTTTGCACTCATCACATTGACCATATTTATCGAATTCCTCTCGATATTTCTCGCGGCAACTTCCGTCCGCCCGTTGGCTACCGCAGTAACCACCGCAGCGTCAAGCATTATTATATCCGGCTCCATAGAAATTCTCAACTCTTCTACAGGTATCGTAAAACTGATTTCGATATCCTTGTATCCGATAAGATTGCATACCAGTATACCGGAAGACACCCCGGCATCTATGGAAAAACTGCCGTCCAGACCTGTTACCGTCCAGCGGTCTGTCGAACCTTTAAGCAATACTGTCGCACCTATTATTTCTTCTCCAGTAGAAGCGTCCACGACTTTTCCCCTGATCACCGGTTCAGCCATAAGGACGGAAGAGTGTAGTAACAGAAGTGCTAATGTCAATAGAAATACTTTCGCGTTCATACCTTTTGTTTTCGGCGGCAAAAGTATTCCGGCACTATTTCATAAATATTACAGCAAGTCTGTTTAAATATTAATTTCCTGTTAAGATCCGGTTACTGCTGCAGCAACTTCAAATTCAAGGAGCCCCTCACTCCTTCCGAAGGAGTGCCGATTGGATAAAGGACAATGGCCAAGTGCTCCAAAAAAAATCCCGGCCACTTTCTGGATGTGACCGGGATTCGCGATACGTATAGGATTTCCCTACATAGGATTATTTCATCAGGGATTCTGTGGCTGCCTTGAGCTGGGCGTCATAACCGCTGAGCACATCAGCAGGATCGTTGTAGATAAGGATATCGGGCTGAAGCTCTACGTTCTCCATATACTCCCCGTTCTCTATATCCCAGCAGCCTACCTGAGGAATACCGAATACGATGGACGGATCTATCTGGTTCTCCCACCATACTGCTGTCATGGTACCGGGAACAGGCGCACCGACGAGCTTGCCGATACCAAGGTGCTTGTACACCCAAGGGGTGCCGTGCGCATTACTGTAGTTGTCCTCGCACACGAGCATGCAGGAAGGTTTGAGCCACTTGTTGAACGGATCGCTTCCGATATACTGTCCGCGCGGACGGAACTGCTGATACTCCTTGCCTGAAAGCAGGGTTACCACATCGTCGTGCAGCCAGCCGCCGCCATTGTGACGGGTATCCACCACTACGGCTTCTTTCTGACGAAGACGGCCGAGCAATTCGCTGTACAGCACGCGGAAGCTGGGGCTGTCCATACCTTCGATATGCACATAGCCGATTCTTCCACCGGAGAGGGAATCCACAATTGCCCTATTGCGTTCAACCCAACGCTGGTAGAGTATTCCGTTCTCCGAGCGCAGAGCCTTGACTGTCACGTCATAGCGCTCACCGCTTTGAGGATCGTAGATGGAAAGACGCACGTCCTTGCCGCCCTTGCCTTCAAGCAGGGGGAAGTAATCCTGGCCGGCAAGAATGGCCTCACCGTCTATCTTCTCGATGATACAGCCGGGCCTTACATCGGACTTCACGAGGGTAAGCGGGCTGCGCTTGATGATTTCCTTGATCTTCAAACCGTCTCCAGTATAGGTATCATCATAGAATACTCCAAGATAAGCGGTCGGATATGCTGCTCCCGAAGCATAGTAACGTGCTCCGGTGTGCGAGCCGTTGAGCTCACCGAGCATCTCGCCTAACATCTCCGCGAAGTCGAAATTATTGTTGATATAAGGCAGGAATTTCTCGTATTCGGCCTTGTAGCCTTCCCAGTCTACACCGTGGATATCAGGATCATAGAATTTCTCCTTGACCTGTCTCCAGGCATGGTCGAACATGTAGGCACGCTCTGCATAGGGCTTGTACTCGAAGATTCCCTCCATCTCGACAGGAGTAATCTGGCCTGTGGCCACGTCTATCTTCTTGATGGAACCGGTACACATGAAGATATTCTTTCCGTCATCGGAAAGTATAAGCGAGCCGTAGCCTACGCCCTTGGACAGAATCTTGGTCTCGTCCTCTTTCAGGTCATGAACCCACAGATCCATTCCACCCTCGAACGAGGTAATGTAGTAGAGTTTGTCTCCTTCCTTGCTCAGGACTGCGTCACCGAGGTTGGAGGAATTGACTGTCAGACGTACGACCCTGTACTCTGCATTCTCGAGATCCAGTTTGAGAGGCTCGACGGCATCTTCCTTCTCTTCCCCATCGGATTTCTTTCCCTTCCTGGAAGCCTTCTTGTCCTTTTCGGCCTCTGCCTTTTCCTCTGCCTCCTTCTTCTCTTTCTGCTGCTCCTCATACAGTGCAAGCTCCTCCTCATCCATCATGAACTTCTCGTATGCCTCGAGATCGAAGAACATGATGTACACGTCCATCTCCGCACCCCAGCTGCCGTGGCTGCGGTAACCGGCGCGGTCGCTGAACCAGATCATTGCCTTGCCGTCAAGCACCCACTTGGCATTGCCGTCAGTGTAGCCGCTCTTGGTCAGGTCGTACATCTCGCCATTGCCTGAGGCGTTGATCAGAGCCACATCCTTGTTGTTCCATCCGCCTATGAAGATGCAGTTCGAGAGGATCCACTTGCCGTCGGGAGACCACTGATACCACTGGTCACCGTCCGAATAAGAGTATTCGTACTTGCCGTCCATCACAGTGCGCACCTCCTTGGTAGCAAGATTGATCACACGGATAGCAGTACGGTTCTCCAGGAAGGCTATCTCCTTGCCGTCCGGGCTGTACAGAGGCTGGAAGGATACCTTGTCTGAATTGGTCACCCTTTCCTCGCCGATCTCAGTGGCATAGGGGAAGTACTTCTCATTCTCATTTACGATGGATGCCATATATACCTGCCACAGGCCGTCACGCTCGGAAGAGTAGATCAGCGAACGTCCGTCGGGAGCGAAATCAAGGTTGCGCTCCTGCTCTGCAGTATTTGTAATACGCTTGGTAGTGGCATAATCGGTCATGGTCACATATACATCGCCACGGTATATGAATGCTACCTGCTTTCCGTCCTTGCTGACAGCAATCTCGTCTGCATAGCTGACATTACGTTTGACAAGGTCACGGTCCTGCTTGTCTGCCACGATTTCGATATTGACCTTCACCGGTTCTGCGCCGTCCCTGACAGTATAGATCTCACCGTCGTACCCGAAGCACAGAGTTCCGTTCTGCGCGATGGAGAGGAAACGCACGGGATTACCCTTGAAATGAGTAATCTGCATGTCTTCGCCACCGTCAAGAGAGTGCTTCCAGACGTTGAAGGTCCCGTCCTGCTCGCTGAGCCAGTAGAAAGATCTGCCGTCGGGAGAATAGACCGGATCGCGGTCCTCACCGTTAAAAGAAGTGACCTTGGCGAACTCTGCGCCGTTGACATTGTTGCCTTCAAACGTGCAGCTCCAGATATCACGGGTAATGGAGGATGTATGATGCTTGCGCCACTCATCCTCGTATCCCTTCTTGTCATTGTAAAGGAAGGTCCTGCCGTCAGGACTGAAAGAGATATTCTCCAGTGGAAGTGAGGAGAACATCACCGGGCGTCCGCCTTCTGTGCTGACTGCATACACCTGGGCAAATGTAGAAGAAGGGAACTGCATACTTTCGGCCGAAGGCTGGATGTAAGCAGAATAAAGAATTGTGGAGTCATCCTTGAAAACAATAGGGAACTCATTGGCGGAATGTGTGGTAAGCCGCTTGGGCTCTCCGCCGTCCCTGGAAACGGTGAACACATCGGCACTACCCATCCTATAGGATGCGAAGGCTATGAGGCTGCCGTCCGGACTCCACACGGGGCGGGAGTCGAAGGCTGCGTTGGAGGTGATCTGACGGGCTTCGCCTCCGGTCACCGGAACCGTGAATATATCGCCCTTGTAGGCGAACGCAATGGTACTGCCATCCGGAGAGACAGCACTGTATCTCATCCAGAGGGGGGCCTCAGAAGGCTCCTGAGCCACAGCCGTCAGGGTTGATGCTGACAGCAGCATGGCCGCACCCAGAAAAATTCTAAAAATCCGTTTCATTTATATAAAATTAAAAGTTTCTATCATTTACGCAGAAATCACCATTTTATGGACATTTATTTGCAGACCATAATATTGAGAATCATCTCATCAGTAACCTGCATCCCCTTCGACCCTATGGTCCCGAGATTGCGTATGGATTTCTCCACATCGTCCTCGATGATGCCGTCATTGCCGGTCACGCAGTGGTTGTCCAGCGCAAGGACGGCAGACTGCACTGCGGAGGAGACACCGGAGGCCACCTTGAGGGCGCAGCCCACCTTCGCTCCGTCGCAGACCATGCCTGTTATATTGCCGATCATGTTCTTGATTGCGCTGCACACCTGGTCGAAACTGCCGCCACTGAGCCAGACGATGCCGCAGGCCGATCCGGTGGAAGCCACCACGCAGCCGCACAGGGCCGAGAGTTTTCCGAGATACCCCTTGATATGGATAGCCGTCAGGTGACTGAGTGTCAGGGCACGTATAAGCTGTTCCTCGGAAGAACCGAACTGCTCTGCAGCAGCCACTACGGGCATCGTTACAGTGATACCCTGATTGCCGGAGCCGGAGTTGCTCATGGCGGGAAGGGTGCATCCTGCCATACGGGCGTCCGAAGCCGCGGCTGTCATGGCCATGCAGTGGGTCAGCAGCCCTTTGCCGAACACATTGCGGTGGATATTGTCCTGAATGGTGCGTCCCACCTGCAGACCGTACGGACGGGCCAGTCCCTCCTCGGCGAGGGCACGGTTCATCCTGGCGGCGTCCAGCAGGAAGGCGATGTCTTCCAAACGGGCCTCCTTTGTGGCAAAATCGAAGATTTTCCGCATATTCAGGTGATAATCCAGAGTGGTCTTGTGCGAAACAGCCTCCTGGCCTGATGCGGAATCCTCTCCATCCGCTGCCGATGACATGTTGTCCAGCAGCACCTCTGTATCCTTGGATACCAGGACTATCGCGTCATGGTCATCCTGTATGACGGTACGGGAGCGATGTTCGGGATTCTCAACCGGTCCGTAAAGGCATTCGGCATCGATGTACAGTTTCTTGGGAGTATTGGCCAGAGATATCTTGACACGGCCCTCTGAGGCGTAAGCCTTGGCCTTTTCCACGTCGGCGGGAGTCAGGTCCTTCAGCACCTCCAGGCCGTAATCCGGATTGCCGCATTCCATAGCCAGGGCAACTGCAATATTGAGTCCGACCATGCCCGTACCGGGAATGCCGACACCCATGGCGTTCTTCAGAATATTTGCACTGACCTGTACCCTTATCCGAGAGGGACGCATCGGTCTGTGAAGAGAACAGGCCTTTGCCACCGCAAGGGCCACGGCAATGGGCTCGGTACAGCCGAGGGCAGGCTTTACCTCTCTGTGCAGGAGCTCCAGTATGTCAGTATAAGTTCGGTTATCCATAGGTAGTTTTGTTTTTTATCGTGTTTCTGCTAAATATTTTTCGGCATCCATCGCAGCCCTGCATCCTGATGCGGCGGCATTGACTGCCTGACGGTAAGTCGGGTCCTGCACGTCACCTGCAGCAAAGATGCCGGGACGGGAGGTTCGGGTGCTCTTGCCGTCTGTGATGATATAGCCCTCTGCATCTGTGTCCACCCACTCGCGGAACACGTCTGAGTTGGGATGGTGTCCTATGGCAAGGAAGAAACCGTCGATGTCTATCTTCTTCTCTACACCGTCGTTACGACGCAGAAGCGCTCCGGTAACACCCATCTCGTTTCCGAGGATTTCCTTTGTCTGATGTTCCCAGAGAACCTCGATATTGGGAGTGTTGAACACCCTGTCCTGCATGGCCTTGGAGGCGCGGAAGACATTGCGGCGCACGATCATGTAGACCTTGCGGCAGAGCGAGGCCAGATAAGTTGCTTCCTCGCAGGCGGTGTCGCCGCCGCCGACCACGGCCACATCCTTGCCCCTATAGAAGAATCCGTCGCAGGTAGCGCAGGCAGAGACACCCTGTCCCTTGAATTTTTCCTCAGACTCAAGTCCGAGATAACGCGCCGTAGCACCGGTGGCAATGATGACTGCATCTGCCTCCACCCATTTCTCATCGTCTATCTGAGCCCTGAAAGGCCTGGCGGAGAAGTCCGCCTTAGTCACTATGCCGAAGCGGATGTCTGCCCCGAACCTTTCGGCCTGGGCACGGAAATCATCCATCATCTGCTGCCCCTGCACACCATTTGGATAACCGGGGAAATTTTCCACTTCAGTGGTCTGGGTCAGCTGTCCTCCAGGCTGGATTCCCTCATATACCACCGCCTTGATGTTTGCGCGGCACGCATAGATGGCCGCAGTATAACCGGCAGGACCGCTGCCGATAATCAGTAACTTTATTCTTTCGTCTGTCATATTGTTGGGATTTATAGATGATTCTTTGAATGGACATGGTCGAGCGGGACCTTTTCCTTGGGTTTACGCGTCTGTCTGTCGGGATGCTGTCCCGGCTGCTTAAGGGCGGACTCCGGGACATGAATGGCAGCCGGCCCGGCCTTGGTAAAGCTCCATACGAGCAGCAGGATCCCCGCTACAATGAACGGTACGCTCAGCCATTGTCCCATATTGAGAGTCATTCCCTGCTCGAACGCCACCTGGTCCTCCTTGATGAACTCGATGAGGAACCTCATGCCGAAAAGCACTATCAGGAAGATGCCGAAAATGGTACCGGTACGGAGTCTGTCGAGTCTGGTTCTGTACAGCCACAGCAGGACCAGACCGAGAATACAGTAACTCAGAGCCTCATAGAGCTGTGTAGGATGGTGAGGCAGACCGTCTCCGAGAGGATCGCGGACGAAAATGAAACCCCACGGCAGGTCAGTGTGCACACCGTAAATTTCAGAATTCATCAGATTGCCGAGACGGATCATCATACCCGCAAAACAGATGGGTATCACGAGGCGGTCTATGAGCTGGATATAGCCGAAGCCGTATTTCTTACCGTACTTGTGCACATACCACCATATAGCCAGGAGCACGCCTATCGCACCGCCGTGGGAGGCCAGCCCCCCCTCCCATGTCATCAGTATCTTCCATGGATGCGAAAGGTAGTAGACAGGGTCATAAAAGAGGCAATGTCCCAGACGCGCACCCACAAGTGTGCCGATGAACAGGGCAAAGAGCAGCGCATCAAGACTTTCTACAGGAATACCCTCCCGCTTGTAGAAGGAGCGCATGATATAATAGCCCACAGGGAAAAGTCCGGCCACGAAAAGAACGCTGTACCACCTCAGATGGAATCCGCCTATGGATAAAATATCAGGATTGACATTCCATGTAACCGTTAACAGATCTAACATAAATTATCCGTTTTCTAATTTTATCTTAGCAAAGATACGTATAATATTCCAATTTTCTACATATGGCGCAGCGGTCCGTGTCCATGACCTATCCTCAGCTGAGCCGCTGCAAGGATCGCCCTGTGCACATATGTCACGGCCGAATGCACTGCCTCCCGCAAAGGGCGGCCGGCTCCGAGGAACGTGGCTATTGAAGAAGACAGCGTACAACCTGTACCGTGCAGGTTTTCAGTGGCAATACGGTCAGAAGTAAAATGCACGAGACCGTCTATGTCGCACAGCACGTCAGTAGAGGTGGAATCCCCGCCCATATCCCCGCCCTTGACCAGAAACGCACAGCTGTAACGGTCACGCAGCATCACCGCAGCACGGTCCATATCATCCACGGAAGCTATGCGGAAACCGGCAAGACGGGAAGCCTCGTCTATGTTCGGCGTGACGATATGGGATTTAGGGAAAATACAGGTGCAGAGGGCCTCCACGGCTTCAGGCATGGTCAGTGCGTCCTTGCTGGTGGAAACCATCACCGGATCGGTGACCACATACAGTACCGGATGCCTGGACAGCTGACGGGCTATCGCCTCAACGACGGGCGCAGTCCCGGTCATTCCTATTTTAACAGCATCCACGGCCAGGTCTGACATTACGGCGTCTATCTGACGCTCCACCAGGTCGGCTGGCAGATATTCCACTCCGGACACACCGAGGGTATTCTGGACCGTCACCGCAGTAATCGCCGCAGCGGCATAGCCTCCGCAAGCAGAAACAGCCTTGATATCGGCCTGGATTCCGGCTCCGCCCGAGGGGTCGGATCCGGCTATCGACAATACTATAGGATAATCTTTCATGGTTCAAATATAAAAAATTGCGGTGGATTTCAGATGAGAAATCCACCGCAATGATTCAAATTGCAGGTCCGGCTGCTACCATACGTTCAGAGGACGTCCGGCAACAAGGGTGTGGGCTGCATTCTTTACCTTCTCGATTACTGCCTCGTTCTCGACATCGGAGAGCACCTCGTCGATCATGTCGACGATAGTCTCCATATCCTTCTCAACCAGGCCTCTGGATGTAATTGCAGGTGTTCCTACGCGGATACCTGAAGTCGTGAAAGGAGTACGGCTGTCGAAAGGCACCATGTTCTTGTTGACGGTGATATCGGCACGTACGAGAGTCTTCTCGGCCACCTTACCGGTCAGATCGGGGAACTTGGTGCGGAGGTCGATCAGCATCAGGTGGTTGTCTGTACCGCCGGACACGATCTTGTAGCCCCTGTCGAGGAATGCCTGTGCCATCGCTGCAGCATTCTTCTTGACCTGCATCTGATACTCCTTGAACTCAGGCTGCAGTGCCTCGTAGAAGGCGACGGCCTTTGCACCGATGCAGTGCTCGAGGGGACCACCCTGAATACCGGGGAATACGGCAGAATTGATAAGCTGGGACATCATCTTGATCTGGCCTTTCGGAGTCTTGAGTCCCCAAGGGTTCTCGAAGTCCTTACCGATGATGATTGCACCGCCGCGGGGTCCACGGAGAGTCTTGTGGGTGGTAGTGGTTACGATATGGGCATATTTTACAGGGTTGTCCAGCAGACCTGCTGCGATAAGTCCTGCAGGATGGGCCATATCCACCATAAAGATAGCACCTACCTCGTCGGCTATCTGACGCATCCTCTTCCAATCCCACTCACGGGAGTATGCGGAGGCTCCGCCGACAATCAGTTTGGGTTTGGTCTCAAGAGCGGTCTTCTCCATCTGGTCGTAGTCCACACGGCCGGTTTCCTCGTTGAGCTTGTAGGCTACGGGATGATAGTTGATACCGGACATGTTGACGGGCGAGCCGTGTGTGAGGTGTCCGCCGTGAGCCAGGTCAAGACCCATGAAGGTGTCACCGGGCTTGAGGCATGCCATGAAGACAGCCATGTTGGCCTGTGCGCCGGAGTGAGGCTGTACATTGGCAAACTCGGCACCGTAAAGCTCTTTGAGACGGTCGATAGCCAACTGCTCCACCTGGTCAACCACCTCGCAGCCACCGTAGTAACGGGCTCCGGGGTAACCCTCGGCATACTTGTTGGTCAGGCATGAACCGAGTGCGGCCAGAACGTTGTTGCTGACAAAGTTTTCAGAAGCGATGAGCTCGATGCCGTGAAGCTGGCGGCTCTCTTCCTTCTTAATGAGTTCAGATATTTGAAGATCCTGTTTCATAATATTTTGTTAAAATTATTCAATTCAGTTTAACTTTGCGAATGTACGCAAAATTTTATCTTCTGACAAATGTTTAGGAAATTATTGAACAGCGAACTCGGACGCCCCGCCGTCGAAGAGTATAAGAGCCTCTCAAAAAGCCCTGTAACCGTCGTTCTGGACAATGTCCGCAGCCGCCACAACATAGGTTCGGCCTTCCGCACCAGCGATGCATTCCGTGCCTCCGGCATAATCCTGTGCGGCATAAGTTCCACCCCTCCGTCCCCTGAGATCCACAAGTCCGCCCTCGGAGCCGAATTTTCCGTAGACTGGACATACAGGGAAAGCACCGTAGATGCACTCCGGGAGCTGAAAGAAGAAGGATACATCATCATCGGTGTGGAACAGACCGAGAACTCGATCTCAACGGACTGCTTCCTGCGCGGGGAGCGTAAGCTGGATCCGGAAAAGAAGTATGCCGTGATCTTCGGAAATGAAGTTCACGGCATATCTCAGGAAGCGGTGGACATGTGCGACTGGACTCTCGAAATCCCGCAATGGGGCACCAAACACTCACTCAATGTTTCAGTGGCTGTCGGAATAGTCCTCTACGTCCTTACTCCGCGCTAAGGATTCATCAGATCCACGTTCACGAAGCGCAGGATATCGTAAATCGACTCCACGGCTGCTGCAGCCGGTCCTTCCGGCTCTATAAGTTTCGCCCTGTTGTAGGCATTTATAGCATCGCCCCACATTTCGTGCCTGCGGTAGATACCTCCGAGAAGGAACCATGCCTGGGCATTGTCCGGCTCCGATTTAAGAAGACGGTCCAGTTCTTCCCGCGCATCGTCCAGATGCCCCGAAGCCACCAATTTCTCTATCTCTGTCAGTGTAAGCATACTATCTTATACCAAACCGCTGAATCCCATGAAGGCCATGGCCAGAATACCGGCCGTTATCAATGCTATGGGAGTCCCTTTGAAAGCCTTGGGCACTCCCACCATCTCCATCTGCTCGCGGATACCGGCGAAAAGGATCATCGCCACTCCGAAACCGAGGGCACTTGACGCAGCATAGACCACGGTCTCTCCAAGATTCAGCAGATGCGCTTCGCCTCCGAAGGTAAATTCCTTTGTCACCACGTTGATGGCGACTCCAAGCACGGTACAGTTGGTGGTAATCAGCGGCAGGAAGATTCCGAGGGCCTGATACAGCGAGGGGGATATCTTCTTCAGGATAATCTCCACCATCTGCACGAGCGCCGCAATGACGAGAATAAAGACTATCGTCATCATGAACTCGATCCCGAGGGGGACCAGCACGTAATAGTGGAGAAGGTAGGTCACTAAGGTTGACAGAGTGATCACGAATACCACTGCCGCAGACATTCCCGTAGCGGTGCTGACCTTGTTGGATACACCAAGGAAAGGACAGATACCGAGAAACTGCGCCAGTACAATATTGTTGACGAATACCGCCGATATGATAATTATCAGATATTCCATAACGATTAAGCCTTTTTGTTAATAAGTTTCCTGAAAACCACCATCAGATAGCCCAGCACAAGGAAGCCTCCCGGTGCAAGGACAAACGCCAGCATGCCGTCACCTTCTGCCAGTTTCATACCGAACAATGACATACTTCCAAGCAGCTCGCGGACCAGACCGATGAATGTAAGGGCTATTGTAAAACCGAGGCCGATACCGATACCGTCGAGGGCGGAATCCCCGGGAGTATTCTTGTTGGCAAAGGCTTCGGCACGGCCGAGGATGATGCAGTTGACCACAATAAGAGGGATGAACAGACCCAGGGCCGCGTAGAGGTCAGGCACGTATGCCTGCATAAGCAGCTGCAGGACAGTCACGAAAGAGGCTATTATCACAATGTATGCCGGAATCCTCACTTTATCCGGAATCATCTTGGCAAACAGGGAGATGAACACATTGGACAGGATCAGGACAAATGTCGTGGCAAGTCCCATTCCCATGCCGTTGATCGCGGAAGTGGTGGTGCCGATGGTAGGGCACATGCCGAGCACGAGGATAAAGGTGGGATTGTCCTTTATGATGCCGTTAGTTATAATTCTCAGTTTACTACTCATATCCGCAATTATTTAGATGAGTTGACTACTTTCTGGTATACCCTGTAGGCCCTGTCCACCGCATCGCAGTATGCTCTGGAGGTAATGGTGGAAGCGGTTATGGCATCCACGTCTCCACCGTCCTTGGATACGGCCAGACGGAAGGATGCGGGATTCTTGCCTACAAACTGGGAATAGAAGGAGGGCTCGGTCATCTTGGCTCCAAGTCCCGGGGTCTCCGAATGGGAGATGACTGATGTGCCGGTGATATTCCCGTCCATATCGAAACCAACCATGATATCGATGGTTCCGCTGAAACCCTTGGATGTAAAGGACTCGACGGCATAGCCTACAGTCTGTCCTCCCTTCTTGGCGGGGTAGACAGTAACGGACTCCCCGTCCAGCTCGACGGACATGCTCTCCGAGGAAGGCTCGTTGTCGAAATCCGGAGTCACGAGAGCTATGGCGTTGTTGGTCTTCTTTACGACCTCCTGGTTGATCTTGTCCAATGTCAGGACATAGACACCTCCGAGCAATGCGGAGCAGGCCAGACACACCAGTAAAAGGCATACGGCCATACTGCGGAGCGTGGATTCTTTAGGCATGTTTTACCTCCTTCCCGAACCTTGCGGGCTTTATGTATTTATTGAGCAGGGGAACAATAGAGTTCATGATCAGTATCGCGAAGGACACACCTTCAGGATATGATCCGAAGTAACGGATAAGGACTGTCAGCACGCCTATTCCTATACCGTATATGACCATACCCTTTGTCGCCATGGGAGAGGTGACATAATCGGTGGCCATGAAGATGGAGCCGAGCAGCAGACCTCCGGTGAGAATGTTGAACAGAGGATCAGTATACTGTCCGGGGTCAATCAGCCAGAAAATACCGGACATCACCGCTACCGTAAGGATAATGGTAACCGGGATATGGGGACGGATAACCCTGCGCACCAGCAGGTAGATGAATCCTATAATCAGTGCCAGCGCGGAAGCCTCTCCGGCCGAGCCGCCTGCACGCGCAAACAGCATCTGACCGTAACTCAGGTCCGGATTTGCGGCCAGGATCTGCTCCACAGTCTGCCCCTGGGCCAGTCCTTCCTTTACCATCGCAAGAGGAGTGGCTCCGGAAACGGCATCGACTCCAGGTCGGAATATGGACTCGGGCACTGTCCAGTCAGTCATAATCACAGGAAAAGAGACAAGCAGGAAAACACGTCCCACGAGAGCCGGATTGAAGATATTGTGACCCAGGCCTCCGAATGTCATCTTGGTAATGCCTATAGCGACTACAGCACCTATCACGGCAATCCACCATGGAGCCGCAGGCGGCAGGTTGAGCGCCAGAAGCACACCGGTCACCACTGCAGACAGATCCGACACAGAGGGTTTCTGTCTGAGCAGATATTTCTGAATGAGGTACTCCAGACCCACGCAGGCGACCACTGATACGGCAAGCAGCTGTATGGCGCTCAGACCGAAGAAATAAACGGCCACGAGCATCGACGGTGCCAGGGCGATGACAACATCCAGCATTATCTTCCGGGTGCTCTCACTGCCGTGAACATGGGGTGCGGGAGAAACTATCAGCTTTCTCATATTCTATCTGGTTTTAATCGGTTACTTTTTAGGACGGCTTCGCATGATTCTCATCACATCGGCCTTTGCCATACGGATATAGTCCAACAGGGGGATATATGCCGGACAAGTGAACATACATGATCCGCATTCTATGCAGTCATATACCCTGTGCATCTCGAGATCATCCATCCTGGAAGCCCGGGCCAGCTTGTTAAGCAGGTACGGCTCGAGTCCCATCGGGCATGCCTGCACGCACTTGCCGCAACGGATGCACTCGCCCTCGGCACGACGTCTGGTCTGCTCTTCGGTGAGGAGCAACAGGGAGGAAGAACTCTTTACCGTGGCTGCAGCGAGATTGGACACCGCCTTTCCCATCATGGGACCGCCGCTGATGATCTTTGCAGCACTCTGAGGCACCCCGCCCACATATTCGAGTATGCGGTCAAATGTAGTACCTGTGCGGATAAGGAAGTTGTGCTGTTTCTCCAGACACTCGCCGGTTATTGTCATGACTCCTTCGAAAAGAGGCTTGTTCTTCTGCACAGCCTCGTATACTGCAAACGAAGTCCCCACATTCTGGACCACGACTCCGGTATCTATGGGAAGTCCCATGGAAGGCACCTGCCGTCCGGTGACTGCGTCGATCAGCTGCTTTTCACCGCCCTGCGGATATTTCTTCTTGAGGGACACCACTTCTATCTCCGGATAGGAAGTGGCTGTAAGCTTCTTCATGGCCGCAATGGCTGCCGGCTTGTTGTCCTCGATACCGATGAAGCCTTTTGTCACACCGAGGGCCTTCATCATAATCCTGGCTCCGAGCAGCACCTCTTCTCCGTGCTCCACCATCAGCCGGTAGTCGGAGGTAAGGTAAGGCTCGCACTCTGCACCGTTGATAATCAGGAATTCGGCCTTTTTCCCCGGAGGAGGGGAAAGTTTCACATGGGTCGGGAAGGAAGCTCCTCCCATACCGACAATGCCACAGTCCGCAATCCTTTTGATAATCTCGGCCGGACCGAGAGTGATCTCCCGTACTATATCGGGAGTGCGGTCGATTGTCTCCACCCACTCGTCTCCTTCCACATCGATTATCACATGCATCACAGGATTGCCGGCAAGATCGGCATAAGGCTCTACGGCAGCTACCGTTCCGGACACTGAACTGTGGATGTTTGCAGATATGAAACCGGCCGAAGCCCCTATCATCTGTCCCGTCCTGACCTTGTCGCCCTTCTGCACAAGAGGCTTCGCAGGGGCACCGAGATGCTGGGACATGGAAATGTACATCCTCTGGGGCAGAGGAAATATCTCAATCGCTGAATCTGCTGATATCTTGCAGTCGTGAGGGTGGACACCACCCATTGAAAACGTACGTCTCATGCGGTCTGGTTTTTAGGTTCGTCTGCAGCAGGGGCGGCAGGAGCCGCTGCCGGTTTGGGAGGGAAATTCACGGCATGGATGGCTCCGGTGGGACACTCGGCCACACACTTACGGCAGAGCTTGCATTTGTTGAAATCTATGTATGACAGATTGTTCTCGACTGTAATGGCACCGAAAGGACATACTTTCTCGCATTTGCGGCAGCCGATGCAGGCGGCGGAACATGCCTTGCGTGCCACTCCGCCCTTGTCCTGATTCATGCAGGAAACATATACACGACGGTTCTTGGGACCCTTGTTACGCAGTTCGATGATACCCTTCGGGCATGCCCTGACACACGCTCCGCAGGCAGTACACTTTTCTTCATCCACCTCGGGGATAAGAGTTTCGGGGTTGACCTTGATAGCTCCGAACTGGCAGGCCTTCTCGCAGTCCCCGCCGCCAAGACAGCCGTAACGGCAACCGGTATCCCCGCTATAGAGCGAACTCATGATACGGCAGGATACCGAACCGTCGTATTCGTTGGTCCTGACCCTGTTGGTACATGTACCGTTACACCTTACCACCGCTGTCATGGGAGCCTTTTCCTCGACCGTGACCCCAAGATGGGCGGCTACTTTCTGCATTACCGCATTGCCGCCTACGGGACAGAACTTGCCTTCAAGGGACCTGGTCTTGACACAAGCCTCGGCAAAAGCCCTGCATCCTGCAAAACCGCAGCCTCCGCAGTTGGCTCCGGGCATGGTCGCCTCAACTATGTCGATGAGCGGATCCTCCTCCACCTTGAACTTCTTTGCAACAAGAAAGAGAACTACTGCGAGGAGTAATCCCAACACGCTGAAAATGACGACAGTAAAAATAAATGTTGTACCCATCTGCTGTTGTTAGTTAATTTTTTCCACTGTAAATACAAATCCACTGTTGAGCCTGTCCCTGAACTGAGCCAGTACGAGGTAGTACAAAGCCACGAAACCTATCGCTCCAAGCCCCGTCACCAGTTCATTTTCAAAAAACATAGGCAAAGTTAATAATAAAACCAATAAAATGAACAAAGGAATAAGATAAGCGATAAAAACAGCCTTGAATCCCTGTCCCTGGCGGATAAGCACATTGACCTCGTCTCCGGGCTTTACAGAACCGTCATCCTGACGGCGTACTGTGATGATGCGGCTCTCTCCGGAAGAGGCCCCGCATACGGCCTTTGCCTGACAGGCGGCGCATGCTGTCTGGGCAGATATCTCGACCTTTGTCTGGACTGAAGTTACTGAAAGTACCTTTCCTGCATGCCTTATTACTGTCTCCTGTTGTTTCATTTCCTTTTATTTTTTGTCACTTTACATTCCTCCAGAGGATACCGCAGCCCGTCCCAGGCTGACAAGCGTCCGAAAACAGAGCCGACGATGATGGGCGACTCGAACAGCAGCGGCACCCGGTTCATATCGTCGGACACCCAGATAAGCATCTCCTGCTCCCCGGAAAACACCTCGCCTGCAACCACCTTGGCTGCAAACTTCAAGGTCCTGCACACTCCGAGCCCCGGGATACGCTTCTCCTCCCTGCCGATATATCTGAAATAGATGTCGAATATCTCCTCGTCGATGGCGAAGGAGACAGGATTGTTGACACCGGCCTCAAGAGCTTCGAGGTCCATGTTCCGTGCATTGTAGAACAGAGTCAGGATATCGAAGGTACATCCGTGACCTGGCAGAAGGGTATCTATGGTCCGGTCGGTCTTTATCACCTCGGCGCTGATTGCATGGGTACTGTCATTCCAGTGATAGTAGTTCCTGATTGTGTATTTCCCTTCGTGGATATCCCTTTGGAAATACACGGGTCTGACACTGTCCTCATAGAATACGGACTCGTACCTGTCACGGACCTTGAAAAAGACGTCCCAGAACCTGTAGGTCCTTCCAACGGCGACCGGATGCAGAAGATGTCTGCCGTCACGCTCTCCACCATCGTCAAGCGTCACTTCGGCCTCGCCTACGTCAGTACGTATGCCGAGCCACTTGTAATGAATGATATATGACAGTCTCTCCCCCTGGCGGAAAGCGTGGTCTTCCACAAGGTCTGGATGTATCGGAAAACACTGGCCTCTGAGCGGAAGAGCGCACAGTCCCAGGAACAGGGACAAAACCATATACCTAATAATCTGCATCGAATTCCGAATTGTTCATACTCGACTCCACTCCCCTGTACCCTTCTATATCATCGTCGGGACTTATAAAGCCATCGTCATTGGCATCCACGAAGCGGGCCTCAGACGCGCGGAAGCGCATAGGCACGTCGGCGGTAGAGCCGTTCCTGTGCTTTGCGATGATCACCTGCGCCTCTCCCTGCACGGAAGTCTCGCTTTCAGTTCCGTAATACTCAGGACGGTGGATGAACATCACTATATCGGCGTCCTGCTCTATTGCTCCGGATTCTCGCAAGTCACTGAGCTGCGGACGCTTATTGCCTCCTCTGGTCTCGACGGCACGGCTGAGCTGGGACAGGGCTATCACAGGAATGTCCAGTTCCTTCGCTATAGCCTTCAGAGAACGGGATATGTTGGACACCTCCTGTTCCCTCATACCACGGAGTTCGGGAGGACCGGTCATCAGCTGAAGATAGTCGATGATAATCAGTTTTACACCCGCATTGCGGACCAGACGGCGCGCCTTGGAACGCAGCTCGTACACCGATATCGACGGGGTGTCATCTATAAATAAAGGTGCGGTGGTGAGATCCTTTATCCTCTCATGCAGCTGCACAAGCTCGTAGTCCAGCAGCTTCTTTCCTCCCCTGATTTTCTCGGACGAAAGCCCTGTCTCAGAGACCAGCAACCTCTTTACCAACTGCTTGGACGACATTTCCAAAGAGAAGAACGCCACAGGAATCCTATGGTCAACGGCCATGTTCCGCGCCATTGTCAGTACAAAAGCCGTCTTACCCATGGCAGGACGCGCTGCAATGATTACCAGATCGGATGCCTGCCAGCCGAGGGTTATCTTGTCGATGCCGGTGAAACCGGAGGGCAGACCGCTGAGACCGTCAGTACGGTCCTGGTTGGCCTCGATCTCTGCCACAGTATCCTTGATGACATCCTGCACAGGTAGAGTCGCCCGCTTCATATTTCTCTCGGCAAGCTCGAAAAGCTTGCTCTGGGAATTGTCCAGCAGATCGTCTACAGGTATGCTGTCATCGAAAGAATCCCGCTGCATTTCAGCGGAAATGGTTATAAGCTCCCTCTGGATATACTTCTGGAGCAGAATCTTCACATGATACTCCACATGGGCGGCGGCTCCGACCCTGGAAGACAGGAGACTGAGATAATAGGGACCGCCTATCTCATCTATGCTGCCCTGCCGCTTGAGCTCCTCCGAGACAGTGTATATGTCAACCGGCTGATGCTCGGATGACAAAGACGAGATGGCCATGAAAACCTTACGGTTGGCCTCTTTGTAAAAACAGTCGGCCGTAAGAGAGTCCAGCACGTCAGGTACGCAGTTGGGCTCGATCATCATGGCTCCAAGCACAGCTTCCTCGACATCCACCGCCTGAGGGGGCACCTTGCCCGTTTCAATGCCTATGGCATCGATGGATACTTCCTTTTTCTTTGGTCTTGTCGTTTTTGCCATAATGTTTTTCTAAAGTCTGTCAAGTGCCCTGCTGACGACATCCACGGCAATATCCACCTCTTCCTGGCTTATGCACAGCGGTGGAGCTACCCTGAATGAAGTAGGATTGTAAAGGAAATAGTCGCTCACGGCTCCTTCCTCCAAAAGCAGACCCAGCATCTTCTCCGCCGCCTCAGGATTTCCGAGGTCCACGGCCATCAGCAGACCGGCACGGCGTATCTCCCTGACTGCAGGATGGGAGCGGAGCGCATTTTCGATGTATTCTCCCTTGGCATCGGCTCCGGCAACCCAGTTCTCACGCAAAAGCACCTTGAGAGACGCGAGGGCAGCGGCACAGCAGACCGGATGTCCTCCGAATGTAGTGATATGCCCCAGCACCGGGTCACAGGTGAAAGCATCCAGTCTCTGCTTGGAAGACACCACCCCTCCGAGCGGCATTCCTCCTCCGAGAGCCTTGGCCAGAACTAAAATATCCGGCACGACCCCGAATTTCTCAAAGGCGAACATACGTCCGGTACGGCCGAAACCTGTCTGCACCTCATCGAAAACAAGCATGGCGCCTGTTTCATCGCATCTTTGCCTGAGCTCCTGCAGGAAGTTCCCTGCGGGAAGAATCACTCCTGCCTCACCCTGAACCGGCTCCACTATCACACATGCTGTCTCTTCCGTAATATGAACCAGGTCCTCAACCCTGTTGAAATGCAGGAGGTCAACTTCCGGCAGCAGAGGCCGGAAAGCATCTTTGCGGGCATTGTCGCTCATAAGACTCATCGAAGCATGGGACGAGCCGTGATAGCAGTTGATGAAAGATGCCATACGACGGCGGCCGGTGAGACGCTTTGCCAGTTTAAGGGCTGCGTCCACAGCCTCCGAACCGGAATTCACATAATAGATACAGTCCAGCTGCGACGGCAGGATTGAAGTCAGAAGCCCGGCATGCAGTACCTGGGGAGCCTCGATCATCTCACCGTACACCATCAGGTGGAAATAATCTCCCGCCTGCCGGCGGACAGCTTCCACCACCTCCGGATTATTGTGGCCGATATTGCTGACACACACACCGGAGACAAGATCCAGATAGCGTTTCTGTCCGCTGTAGAGAAAAACGCCATCCGCCTTGTCTACCTCGATAGCCAGGGGGGATGGCGATGTCTGTCCTACGTGCCTGAAGAACGTCCTTCTCATTACTTGCCCTGGGCTTCCTTGTCCTCTTCGAAATCAGGACTTACAAGAATACGGCCGCAATATTCGCAGACTATGATCTTCTTGTTCTGGGCGATGTCAAGCTGCCTCTGGGGAGGTATCTTGTTGAAACATCCTCCGCATGCATCCCTCTTGACTGTCACCACTGCAAGGCCGTTATGGGCATTGGCCCTCACTTTCTCATAAGCGGCGAGAGTCCTGGCGTCTATAGATGCCTTGAGTTCGGCGATCTCCCTGGTCAGGGTCTCTTCCTCCTTTGCGGTCTCCTCGGTGATGGACTCACACTCTTTCTTTTTCTCCTCAAGGTCAGCCTCCTTCTGGGCGATACTGTTCTGGGTAGCGGTAATTGCCGACTTGAGGGCAGCGATGGAAGCATTCTTTTCGCCTATGCGTTTGTTGGCCAGTTCGAGTTCCAGCTGCTGGTACTCTATCTCGCGGGAGATGGAGACATACTCCCTGTTGTTCTTCACATTGGCCTGCTGTTCCTGATACTTGGAAATGGCAGTCCTGCTGTTTTCTGCCTCTATCTTTTTCTGAGCCACGAACTTCTCTGCATCAGCCATTTCCTCGCGGATCTTGCTGACACGGGTCTTGAGTCCCTCTATCTCATCCTCGAGATCACGGATCTCGTCGGGAAGCTCTCCGAGAAGCATGTGGATCTCATCGATCTTGGAATCCTTCTGCTGGATCAGATACAGAGTATGGAGCTTGTGCTCCATGCCGGCATCGGTGTCGTTGATGCTCTTGGAGAGGGAGACGAAAGTCTCGCGCCTGTCGATAGGGGTGTCGATCAAATTCTTCTGTTTAGTTGTAGCCATATCTGTTTAAAAATAATATACCGGATTTATAGTACTTGTCTTTGCGGATTGAACGGCAAAGTTAGGAATTTTTTCCCTAACGATATCACATATCACACCTATTATCTCCGCCTCACTCTCAAAATGTCCGATATCTGCAATCATCATGCCGTCCGGAGCATAAAAATCATGATAGGAAATGTCTCCCGAGACGTAGATATCGGCACCTGCAACGGCGGCCTTGCCTATGAGCGAATGACCGCTGCCTCCGCACAGGGCAACCCTGCGCAGCGGAGTACGGGAAAGAGCCGAATGGCGCAGCGTCTTCAGCCCGAGACTCTCCTTCATCCGAAGGAGAAATGCCTCAGGCGCGGCAGGCTCGGGAAGATCGCCTATGATTCCGAGTCCGTTGCCGTCGTCATCGCTGTCCAGCACCCTCAGATTGCACAGACCTATGCGTGCAGCCGTAGTGCCGCTTACCCCGCCGGGGACCTTGTCCATATTTGTGTGACAGGCATAGACCGTGATGCCGTTACGTATGGCGGCGATTATGGTACGGCCCGTCATAGTCGCCTCCGATATTTTCCTTATACCTCCGAAAATCAGAGGATGGTGGGTAATGACCATATCCGCCCCGACCTCTACCGCCTCTTCTATCAGGGCGGGGGTACAGTCGAAGCCGACAATGGCCTTATGCACTTCGCAGGAGCCGTCTCCTATGCAGAATCCGGAATTGTCCCAAGACTCCTGCAGGGACAGAGGAGCCGTCTCCTCTATCGCAGCCGCTATTACAGACGCCTTCATCCGCCGATGGATTTGGATATTTCCAATAAAGACTCACGTATACCGCGCAGACGTTCCACGACCTCTGCCCGGTTGTCAAGCCCCTCGCGGTTGTCCTTCATCCTTGCCGCAGCACCGTCGAGAGTCATTTTCAGATCCTTCACCAAATGATGGATAATCTTGAGATTCTCGACATCGGCAGGACGGAACCTGCGGTTGCCCTTGCGGTTGCGCTCAGGCCTTACGAAGTCCGTGAAGGTGTCCGACCAGAAACGGACCAGCGAGGTACTCTCACCGAGAATCGCGGCCACCTCGCCTATGCTGTAATACAGCTTCTCCGGTTTGTATTCCTTGTACGGCATAACGGTATTTGTTTTAGTCAAGTGATTGTCCTGTATTTACGGCGTATATCAGCAACTCCCCGAAGCGGTCGGTATCCAGCTCGCCGTTGAAGTAATTGATAGGATCCTGCTGCTGACCGTTCAGCTGCACCTCGTAATGCAGATGCGGGGCGAACGATGTCCCGCTGTTGCCGGTACGCCCTATGACATCTCCCCTGCTTACCTTCTGTCCCTTGCGTACAAGCAGATCAGACAGGTGGGCATACACCGTCTCATACCCGTTGCCATGATCTATCACGATGCGCGTACCCTGCAGCTTCTGGGCCCTCTCCACGGATTTCACCTTTCCGTCCGCAGTAGCCCTGACCTCAACCCCCACCGGGGCCACCAGATCCAGACCTCCGTGGTACACCACCTTTTTATAAAAGGGATGCATTTTCCGTCCCACCGATGCTCCGACATTGCCAAGAGGAAAATCGGCGATGGGCAGTATAGACGGGATTCCCGCCACGACCTTGTCCTTTCCATCCACAGACAGCGAATCCTGTATCCGTGCAATCAGCGCATCGCAGTAGTCCATGCCCTGCTTCAGGCGGATGATATTTTCCGCCGTATGCCAGATTACGGATTCGCTGTACACGGAATCCGACATGTAATTGACAGAAGACGAATCCGAAAATGAGAAATCCGGGAAATCGGTATTGAAAAGTTCATGGTATATCCCCTCGTCTTTCTGGATAAGCTCGCCTATCACATTTTCGAGGAGTTCTGTCTGCCCTGCGAGTTTGTCATACTGCTCCTCTATCAGACGGGTCTCGGAAATCATGCGCTTTTCCTCCTCGGAGGAAAAAAACAGGGTGAACACTATGAAATACAGCACCACCAGTGCAAAGGTATAGGCCACGAACTTGAGAATGCGCAGGATAAGATATTTGGTCGAGTGCTTCTCCTCGACAAAGTCCAGAAGGTCCTTATCGTATTTAAGCTTGCCCATATTATCAGCTCATAGGCTTCTCGTTGGAAGAGTCGATGATGGCGGCATAGTCCTCGGGAAGGATATCCTTGTTGTAATAGTTTACCGGATTGACATGACGCTTCATGTAGATGACCTCATAGTGCAGGTGCGTACCGGTAGAACGGCCGGTATTGCCCATCTCGGCAATCTGCTGCCCACGCTTCACCTCCTGCCCCGTAACCACAAGGGCCTTGCTCAGATGCGCATATCTGGTCTGATAGCCGAATCCGTGATCCACCAGCACATAACGGCCGTAGCCTCCCGCATCATACCCTACCTGCTTGACTACTCCGTTGCCGGTAACATATATCGGCTCGCCCTGCTTGCCTGACTTTGGAGCCAGATCCACACCAAGATGCCTGCCGTAGCGGTCTTTCAGTATAGGGTCGACCCTGGTTCCGAAACCGGACGCCTGCCGCACATTGGCATAGTTTACGGGTGGAATCGTAGGGGCGCACAAAGCCATCTCGGCAGCCCTCTCCGACACCAGTGCCACCTGATCGAAGGACTTGGACTGCACATAGGCTTTCTTCAGCAGGATTTCCGAATGCATCATGGATGCCGTCAGTTCACCGGTATAGTCCCTCTCCCGTATATCGGCATAACGGTCCACACCGCCGTATCCGGCATTGCGTATATCCTCAGGTATGATTTCCATTCCGAAAACCGAACGGTAAAGGGTGTTGTCCCTTCGCTCCATGTCCTGAAGGGCCATGTCGGCGGATTCGAGCCGGCGCTGCATCAGGTCCAGTTTGGAATGCCACTCCCTGGCATCCCTCTCCACAATCATACGCTTGGGCGTCTTCATATGAAAGACATCGGTAAGCAGGAACAGCGAAAGCAGGAACAGCGACACGCTCGATACCGCATAAAGCAAAACAGCCTTCAAAGATCTCTTAATCAAAGACGGCTGTTCCACCACATCGTAATCGAGTGTCTCACGGTTGAGTATATATTGTCTGTCTATTTTTCTGCGCATAAAATTTTTCCCAAATAACGCACAAAGATAGCAATTTTATCCAATTACCTACTCTTTTTTCTGAAATAACGTCTCACGGCTGATCACCGCAACTTCATTGACAGTATATCCTTCCCTCTCATAAAACACCGCCACCTCCCCTGAAGGCAGGACAGCAATGTCCGAATATCCTGCATCACCCTCCACGATCGTCATGCCGGAACTCCAGGTAAGGCCTCCGTCCGGACTGTAGCGAAGGGTCAGGTTACGGCGCTGCTCCGGATCGGCGGCATTGATGAACAGCAGGCAGCCGTCCTCTCCATAATAGGGATAATGGACAATGGCACCGTTGCAGCCGGGGTCGGGCAGATCGGGTGCGGGATTCGAGGTCCATGAACGGCCCTTGTCGTCCGAGATGTGGATGTAGCGGCAGCCGCCTTCGTTGACCCGGCTGTTGACCATCCAGCGGCCGTCCGGCAGCTCTATCACCTTCGACTCATCTGCAGGGACAATGGGGGTGGGTATCAGATGCCAGGTAAGGCCGTGGTCGGTGCTCTCTATCAGGTGCAGGCCCTTCTGCAGATTGACCATCGTGTGCAGGAGCCGCCCGTCGCGGGTGGCCGTACCCTGACCGGAGGTGAGGAACTTGAAGTCGTTCCGCCACTCTTCAGGGGACACCCCGGCGGTGATATCCTCAGGTGCGGACCAGGTCTGACCATTGTCCGTGCTGCGCATCACGTGGAAGAAATAGACGTCCTTTGCCCGGTCGTGGTCCATGAAATTATAGAAGAGGAATACGGTGCCGCTGACCGTGTCGGTAATCAGCGAAGGATCAGAGGCCGACTGCCCGTCGGGGAAATCCGCGACCTTCCGTATAGGGCTCCAGGTCCGTCCGCCGTCCGTGCTGCGGCGCATGACGATATTGATGTCCCGGCTCCATTTGAGGTCTCCGCAGGAAGGCACCCGCTCGTCTATTGCCGCTATCAGACTGCCATCCGGGGCTGTGGTTATGGCCGGTATGCGATAGCAGGACACCGTCCTCGCCGTGTCAGTCCTGTCTACAGCAAACAGTACCTGCCGCATTATTCCCCGCAGACTATCCGTACTGCCCTCAATATCCGCAAACCCTACGGCATCTACTGTGCGCACACTATCCTCAACATCCGCACTGGCATCCGCACACAGACCAGCCGAAGTCCATACAGCCAACACGGCCGCCATCATCTTCCATTTTACCATAATTGATTGCCTTTTAAGATACACCCACAAATTTAAGAATTTCCACCGGAACACACGACCCTTTCCTAAACTTCAGAGCACACACATGCCCCAGTCCTGCACTCGCAACAGTCCACATCCGGCTTCCGCCCCGTCTTTCGACACCCATAGGCCTGAATTCATCTGCCACACTCGTCGAGCTGCATCCATCGACCTACATCCATCGCCGGCACTTGCTGAAAAACGGGAAGTGCACCGATTCATCGCATCTCCGGTTCACTTTCCCACGTAGCTTGTCGTGGAGCCGGCCCCACAGATATTTATTGGCGGTGCATACTGTTAGACACACACCCGTTCACCCGCCATTTATCCTCTGATAATGCAGTCCAGCACGGCTTCCAAAATTATTCTGCTCATTTTCAGCCCTATAAAAATTCTCGTTCTGCTGGACCCCCCGATTTTTGCCCCAAAACGGTCATTTTACCCTTAGTCCAGCAGAAGAGCATTTACGGACTACCTGATAATCAAGCCGTTCCAAAACACTTCAATGCTGGACCCAACACAAGCCTTTCCAGGCCTAACCGCCCAGACAGCGCAACGCCTGCTCAGCACTGATGTGGAAGCGCTTCATAAGGACGGATACCAGCCCCCGCCTCCGAACCGGGTCAAGCCCGACAAAGGAACCGAGTCCCATCTGCGGCAGCACCGTATGGTCGACATATCCGCAGACCTCCTCGTCACTCGTCCCCGGACGGAACGAGCCCTTCTCATAAGCCCGCATCTGCTCTATCGGGAAGGACGGGTCCGGCTCTATGCTTCTCAGGGTAACAAGACAGGCTTCATTTGCCTGCTCCTTCTCCCAGTCTTCCGTATTCCAGCGCACCATCGAATGCAGGAAAGTCCGGGCAGTACGGAACAGATGCTCGGTCCGTCCGGCATTGACGAAATACTCCAGCCTCACTCTGCCGCAGGTTTCCACAGGCAGGTCGACAAAGCCATCCGCCGTGCGCATACGGACAAAGCACGCCCCGCCATCCTTCTCCGCCACTCCGGCATTTCCCATCAATCCGGGATGCTCTTTCGGTTTCGACCTGGAACTTCCCTTCGTTCCTGGGTTCCCATTCGATCCGGGATGCTCATCAAATCCGGGATTTCCGTCTTCTGCAGTGTTCCACTGAATACCCGTCATTGCCAGTTCCTTCCGGAAATACGCTCCAAGAGACGTATGCCGGTATCCGAAAGGAGTCTCACTGACCCCGTGGTGCATGGGATTGCGCAGGATGTAGCTGACCAGCGCTTTCTGGGCATACCATCCGTCCACCGGCATGCAGTAGACCTGCTTTCCGCACACAGAGCCTTTCCGCCTGTACTTCTTGTTGAAATACGTCGTATATGAAGTACGGAGCCTGTGTATGAAACTCCAGGGCCAGGCAGTCACGACTGCCATATGCACATGGGTAGACATCACCGCATAGGCAAGCAGCACACAATCATCCCTCCGCACAGCAAAGGCGATAAAGTTCTGAAATAAGATATAGTCCTGAGTATCCCGGCATATCAAGCCGTTACCGGGCGAGAATACGATATGATACGTCCTTTCTCCCGCCTCGTCCACTCTGCACGCAGCTACGTTCATATTGTGAGGTTTTATGATTGCTTCCACAAAGTACGGAAATTTTCTTCTTCCCTGCAACAGGCCGGATGCACAATCTTCCGGACTGCTCCGGAGCCCGGGTACCATGACGGCACCAAATTCATGGGGATACAATATACTCGGGACAGGGCTTGGGACGGAACCGGATCAATCTGGCGGCTGCAGGAAGAATTAGACGATTCGGCCGGTTTGGACGACTTGGGTGATTTGGACGACTTGGACGGACCGGGCGACTCGGAGGACTTGGACGATCTGGAGCGATTCAGGCGAACCGGGCGATCTGGAAAATTCGGATACCAGGACAGTTCCGGCTTCCGGTCTCGCGAGAGTTTTTCTTTATTCGTAGTCCAGCACAACTAAATAATTTATAAGACTGGCAAACAGATAGTTGAAAATTACGCAAATGCTGGACTCTGGCATTTAGGGGCAAAAAACGCCGTTTCAAGACTATTTCGACATAGTCCAGCACCAATACGATTTGCAACAAGCTGATAATCAAGAAAAGAATATACATAGTTATGCTGGACTCCAAAAAAGCATTCCCGAAAGCGGAAATGCGGCACTGCTTCCACGACAAAGTGCGGCACAGGCACCGTCATTGTCACTAAACCGGATAGTTAAAAGCAAGTGTCTGAATATATACCACTTAACTACAACAACATTATTTAGTGACTCATAAAAGCACCGTTTATGCGACATTATGCTCCACACAACAAATTGCCAAATCATAACTTATTTATTATAAGGCACTTTTAATTAACGAGAATGTTTAGTGACAAAATATGAATCTTACTGGCCGCATGCTTGCTGACAAGCAATCAAGACAAGAATATATCCAGTCATGTTGTACTGCAAAGATGCTCCCGAAAGCGGAAATGCGGCACTGCTTCCGCGACGAAGTGCGGGTACGGAAAGACTGATGGCAAAGAATG
>DVIL01000013.1 GCA_018711305.1 Candidatus Coprenecus stercorigallinarum | reverse complement strand
AAAATCCCTCATTTTTTTGGGGGGGGTAGATTAAATTGCTTAACTTTACGCAAGATTATCTTGCTCAAGACAGTTAAAGGGTTCTGCTGCCTTATGCAAGAAATAAAAAATGGAATTGATAGAACCCACCTATATTCGCGGAATATAATTTTCAAAATGACGTATATGGGAAGAATGTCGCTGTATATCCTGGTCTCGGTCACGGTTGCTGCCGGGGTGCTCATGTCTGTTCCCTGCGGTGGGGCTGATCTCCGGTATGCCGAAGGCCTGTGTGCGGATGGCCGTGAGGCTTATGGCTGGAAAGATTACAACCGCAGGGAGTCTGCTCAGGTGGATTCTGGCCGGCAGGACTGCGCTCCGGAGGATTCCCTGGCCGCACTTGTCATTCAGTATGAGGGAGACGTGAGGGCGGCTATGGTCCGGGCCATCAGGATGGGAATGCTGGATGCCTGGGTGGCGGACTCGGTCGCGGATGCGGCACGTCAGATTGTATATGGGGAGCTTCCGCTTCTAGTGAGGGCAGAACGTCTGAAGGAGATGAGGCAGGAGTGGTCCGACAGGCTGAGTTCATTCAGCAATGAGCACTTTGGGGGCGTTCAGGAATCGGGCGGCACTCTGTCTCCATCGTCCATGCTGCCGTCCGTACTGCCGGTGCCGGATCCTGACGCGGGTAACGGATGGAGTGCTACGAGGCAGCCTTCGGTGGAGGAGATACTTGAGCGGGACAGGAGGCTGATACTGACCCGCATGATAAATGAGTCACCTGAGTTTGTCCGCGAGATGCAGCGCAACCCGTCTATAGCAGTCCGGATTTTCTCCCTGTTGCTGGGATTATTCAATTTCGGGACAGTGGGGACGTGGGAGACATTGGTGCCGCAGCCGGAGGTGGGCGGAAGGCCGGAGTTCGACGACATGATATTTCTCGACCCTAATTTCGACCCGAAGGTATATCATGTCTCAAGGCCTGTGCCCCAATACGATCCTCTCGATCCTACAAAGCCCTACAAGGCCTCTGTGGGTGCAGCCGGAGGCTCCGGAACAGCATCCGGCCCCCCTCCTGTCCAGAAGTCCAGATACGTTGTCCCGTAATCGTGGCACGCAGTTTGCAAGAAGTAGAAGTGATAGTTTTTTCATAGGTTAAGTTTAGGTTAATAAGGAAAAAGGACATCAGTTTCTGTGGCTGATGTCCTTTTTTTCTTTGGTTGCTGACTGTCAGAACGGTTAGACTATCCGCAGTGATAGTACTTTCTCACGAGTTCCATCATGAGTCCCTTGTCGCGGGCGGTCTCCTCGCGGATATTGGCATCCTTGTAAGCACGCAGCATGGCGATGCGGCCATCGATCATGCTCGGAGAGAATACGCCTTTGGCCTCGTAGAGGGCGCGGTTTTTCTCAAGTTCGTCGGCGGACTCTGCGCAGGAGGTGGGCAGCTGGGCCAGGGAGTTGAGGATGGCTGCATTCTTGTCGTCGTGGATGTTTACGTCCACGTAGGTCTTCTTGGCGATCTCCAGTGCGTCGGGCAGCTCGAAGCCGATGCGGGCGGCAGTCACCAGTCCGGCGAGCATCAGATGGATGTCGGCCGAGCCGTCGCCGGAGCGCAGCTCTACGGTCTGCTTGTCAGGCATTACGATATCGGGGTTCTGGGGCAGGCCGTTGGCGATGGCTGACATGTCGCTCTTTCCGGTCCAGCCGAGGGGTACGCGCACGAGCACGGAGCGGTTGCGGTCTCCCCAGCAGATGCTGGTGGGTGCCTCCTGGTGGGGTACGAGACGGAAGTAGGAGGTAGGGTTGGCGTTGCCGAATGCTGTCAGCGAGGAGGCGCAGGTCATGTAGCCGGCGATAGCCTTGCGGGCCTCGTCGGAGAGACGGCCGTCCTTGAGCATTACCGAATGCTCTCCGTTCATCATGCGGGTGTGGAAATGCAGTCCGCTTCCGGCCTTTCCCTCGGTGATCTTGGGGGCGAAGGTGATGTCGAAGCCATACTGCCATGCGAGGGTGCGGAGGATCCATTTGGCCATTACCAGCTGGTCAGCGGCTGATTCCACGGGCGATACGAGGAATTCGATCTCGTTCTGCTCGTACACCTTGCCGTCGAGTGTGAAGTTTCCTACCTCGGAGTGGGCGTACTTGATGTTGCCGCCTACCTGGGAGATGAGCTTCATGGCCTCGGTACGGAAGGCCTCTACCTTTGTGAACGGAGTGGACTCGTGGTAGCCGCGCTGGTTCTCCGAAGGGAAGCAGCAGTCATCATCGTAGATCACGTAGAACTCCAGCTCGCCCATAGCCTCGAAGGTGTAGCCTGTGGTCTTTTTGAACTCCTCGTGGGCCTTTCTCAGGGTGTATTCGGGAGAACTTTCCAGAGGCAGTCCGTCCTTGGTGAAATAGGAGCAGAGCAGTCCTAAGGTCGGAATCTCGGCGAAGGGGTCGAGGTAGGCTGTGGAGAAGCGGGGAATGACGTAGAGGTCGCTGGAGCCGGCCTGGATGTAGGAGAACAGGCTGGAGCCGTCCACTCTCTCTCCGAACGAGAGGATAAGGTCGAGGTACTGGAGGCTGCTGACCGGGAAGTTGAGGGTCTTGAGCCTGCCGTCGCCTGCGATGTAGCGGAAGTTGACGACGCGGATGTCGTTGGCGGTGATGAAATTGATTATGTCCTCTTTCGTAAACTGGTCGGGGGTCTTCCCGATGGCGTTGACGAGAGGATTGATGTTGTACTTCAGGATGTTGTTGTCCATAAAAAAGTATTTAGTGTTTTGTGTTAAATTTTAGGCAAATAAGGATAAAAAAAATCATAATTGCAACTAAAATCGGCTAAATTTCAAAGCCCGTTCCGGGCATCGGAAACTTTGTCGGGAAAGGCGCTCCGGCGGTTGCATAAATTCATTATATTTGTAAGTATTTTAGATAGTATGACAGACATGATATCCAGAGTGAGAAAGATAGCGGCGACGTTTTTCGCCGTAATGGCCGTTTCATGCTTTTCCATGCAGGAGGCCTTCTCTCAGTCCGTAAAGGAGGCCGTGCGTCTCAATCCTACGGCCGCAGAACTTGTCTTGTCCGACGGTCACAGAATGACAGTCGACTTTTACGCGCCGGATATATTCCGCCTTTTCCGGGATGACAATGGCGGCATAGTACGCAATCCGGAGGCTGAACCCGCTGCGGATATTCTGGTGCAGAATCTGCGTAGGGGAGTGACCTATACCATAGAGGAGGGGGAGGAAGCCTGGATTCTGGCCACCGGTGTCATTCGCGTCGCTTTTGCAAAAGCGGACGGAACGATGACGGTCACCGACCTGCGCAGCGGGCGCGAGGTACTGCGTCAGACCGCACCGGTAAGGTTTGAGGTCAAGGGCGGCAAGCCCCGCACCACAATCGTCCTGGCAGAACGGGACGGTGAGTATTTCTATGGCGGAGGCGTGCAGAACGGCCGTTTCTCGCATAAAGGACACCGCATCAATATTGTCAACGAAAACAGCTGGACTGACGGCGGCGTGGCTCCGCGTCCGTGCGATGCAGTGGCGGTAAGTCCCGCACTGGAATACAAATACATGACAATCGAATAATATGAGCAATATGAAAATTCTCAGAAAATTGTTTCTGCTGTTGGCCGTATGTGCCCTGTCTGCCAATGCCAGGGCTGCCGGCTGCGATGCCGCTTCAGGCCCTGTTATCAATCCCACCCCTCACAGTGTCGAGTTGAGTCCGGATGGGGAGAGGCTCGATGTCTCGGAAGGGGTCAGGATAATGGACAGGCAGGAGGCGTTCGCCTCAGATGTGGATTTCCTTGCAAAGGGTAACAAGAAGTCTGTCCGGCTTGAAATAGATTTCCACCCTAAAAAAGCTGTAAAGGCAGGAGTACGTGCCGTATCGGGAGCCTACCGGCTTACAGTGGGGGAAGATGGCATCTTTATCATGGGTTATGATGAAAGGGGAGCTTTCTACGGCCTGCAGACACTGCGCCAGATAGTGGAGCAGAACGGGGAGGACAGTCTGCCCTACCTTACGGTCAATGACTGGCCGGATCTTCCGGTGCGTGGAGTTGTGGAGGGCTTCTACGGGACACCCTGGTCGCACCAGGCCCGTCTGTCCCTCATCGATTTCTACGGCCGTTTCAAGATGAATACCTACATCTACGGTCCGAAGGATGACCCCTATCACAGCTCACCCTACTGGAGGGAGCCCTATCCTGCAGTCGAGGCCCGCAATATTGCGGAACTGGTCAGGGCCTGCGAGCGCAACCGGGTGGACTTTGTATGGGCTGTGCATCCCGGTCAGGATATAAAGTGGAATGAGGAGGACTATGCCAACCTGATTGCCAAGTTCGAGAAAATGTACAGTCTGGGCGTCAGGTCCTTTGCCATTTTCTTCGACGATATTTCCGGAGAGGGCACCGATCCGGTTAAGCAGGTCGGGCTGCTCAACCGCCTTACGGCTGATTTCGTGGCGGCAAAAGGGGATGTGGCCCCTCTTATCGTCTGTCCTACGGATTACAACCGCTCGTGGGCCGATCCCTCGGACGAAGGCAGTCTGGCAGTCTACGGACGCAGTCTCGACCCTTCGGTACGGGTGTTCTGGACAGGGGATGCGGTGTGCAGCGACCTGACTCCCTCGACACTCAGGTGGGTGGGGGACAGAATACAGCGTCCCGCCCTGTACTGGTGGAACTTCCCTGTAACCGACTACTGCCGCAATATCATCATGCAGGGACCTGCATACGGCCTTGACAACAGTCTCGGCAGCAAAAACCTCTGCGGGCTTGTCAGCAACCCCATGGAGCATGCGGAGGCATCCAAGCTGGCACTTTATGGAGTGGCCGATTACACATGGAATACCAAGGACTATGATCCCATAGCCAACTGGGAACGTGCGCTGGTATGGCTGGCCGGAAAGGAGGCCGCCGATGCCTACCGTACCTTTGCCATACATTCATGCGACACCGAGTCGGGCTACCGCCGCGACGAGTCATGGGAGACAGAGACCTTCCGTGTGGGGGATGACTGGACCGAAGCTCAGTTCGAGGCTCTGATGGAAGAATTCGGGAAAATAGAAAAGGTGCACGGTGAAATGTCCGGAAAGTGCAGGAACGATGCCCTGATGCGTGAGATCCACCCCTGGCTGGAGGAATTCTCCAAGCTC
The DNA here is from genome assembly GCA_018711305.1 of Candidatus Coprenecus stercorigallinarum. Lineage (GTDB taxonomy): Bacteria > Bacteroidota > Bacteroidia > Bacteroidales > UBA932 > Coprenecus > Coprenecus stercorigallinarum. Next base: position 36,947 of record DVIL01000013.1, on the reverse strand, counting down.
GGCGAAAGGGGACGCAGGACTCTCGAACTGATCCAGATATACAGGGGAGGCGACAATGCTGCGTTCTGGGCGGCTTATGTGGACAATCTGATGTCCCAATCCGAAAGGGAATCCTATGAGGCGCACAAATCCGGCACTCTAAAGCTCCAGCCGTTCTATGAGCATGCCATGGATGACATGGTGGACGGATTCTACCGCAGTCTTACCGGACGCGGCCCGTTCTCATATAAGGCAATAGGTTCCTTCCCCAATTCCGGAACAATCACAGGCAAGCTGATGTTCGACGATGATTCCACCACATACTATACTTCGGCAAGTTCGCAGAAGACCGGTGACTGGATCGGAGTGGACCTCGGCATTGTCAGGGGACTTCGGGAGGTGAACGTCCTTCAGGGCCGTAACTCCACGGACGATGTGGACTACTTCGACCTTGCCACACTCGAGGCGTCAAAGGACAGCCGTCTGTGGTATCCGCTTATCGACACCGTAGACGGGCAGTATGACGTCAGATGGGAAGGACGGGGCGTCGATGCACGCTATGTGCGTCTGAGAAAGCTGGAATCCGGCAAGACCAACTGGTGTGCCATACGTACTTTCAGCGTCAATCCCCAGCGGACAGAGACTCTCGGATTCAAGGTCACCGCCCCGGATATGGAGCGGGCCGTGTATGCGTTTGACCGCAATCCGAGATCATACTATTCTCTGGAAGGAGTCATCTCTGTGGAAATACCTTTCGGGGACGACCGGGTCAATGGCCGTGTCCTTCTCATGAGGCCGTACGGCAGCCTGCTTGTCCGCCAGTACACATCCGACGGCGTGCGTATCAAGGAAACCCTGACGCATGACCCGTATTGCGAGCTGAAACTCGACCCGCGTACCGCGAGACTCAGCATAGAAGGTAAAGCTGATATATTTGAAATACTTTGAGCGTGAAAAGAATATCCTCTTTATTTATGATTCTTGCCGTTGCTGCCGGAATCGCTGCGGCCCGGACATATTCGGCCATCGTCCCCATACCTCAGTCGGTTGTGCCTGGTGAAGGCCGCTGCCTGCTGCAGGAAGGAACAGCTGTCTACGCATCTGAAGGACTTGATTTTGAAGTTGATTATCTGCTTGGGCATCTTGCACACGTGATGTCTTTCGAGATACCGCGGACCATGGAGCCCCAGGAGGGGGGACTGTCCCTGATACTGGCCGAAGGGTATGCTCCGGAGGCCTACAGGCTGGAAGTGACACCGGAAGGAGTGCTGGTTGAGGCTTCATCCTCGGCAGGAATATTCTACGGTATACAGACATTCCTGCAGATGCTGCCTCCCGCCGTATATGGGGAAACATCCCTTGAACTCACCCGTTGCTATGTCGATGCCGTGAGCATTACGGACAGTCCGCGCTACGGATACCGCGGGACCATGCTGGATGTTTCCAGGACCTGGTTTGACGCGGAACATGTAAAGCGTCTCATAGACTGGATGGCAGTACACAAGCTGAACCGTTTCCACTGGCATCTTGCCGATGACAACGGATGGAGAATAGAGATCCGCAAATATCCGCAGCTGACCCGCGAGGGAGCCTGGCGCGGTGACGGGGAAGTGACTCCTGCCGCGTATGGCCAGGGGCACGGCAGGTACGGAGGATATTATACCCAGAAGGAGATACGCGAGATAGTCCGCTATGCAGCTGACCGCCATATAGAGATTATTCCGGAAATCGACCTGCCCGGACACAGCCGCTCTTTAGTGGGAGTGTTTCCGGATATGGCCTGCCCTGTGGACGTGTCCTATATAAGCGCCAACGGGGAGACAGACAACGTACTGTGTGTGGCAAGAGAGGAGAATTACAGGATACTGCGGGACATTTTCAAGGAGATAGCCTCGCTTTTCCCCTCCGGCTATATTCATATCGGAGGAGATGAGGTGGACCATACGGCATGGACCAATTGCCCGCACTGCCAGGCTCTTGCAAAGGAAAAGGGATTGGAGGGACCGCAGGAGCTCCACAGCTGGTTCGTGTACCGCCTTGAAGAAATAATTCACGGTCTTGGGAAAAAGATGGCCGGCTGGGATGAGATAGTCATCTCCGATGCCGTTTATGACAGGTCCGCTTTGCTCTATGCCTGGAGGAGTGTCAGGAGCGGGCGGATGTCCGTAGAGAAAGGATACCGCACCGTGGTGCAGATAGGCGAGTACTGCTATCTGGACATGAAGCAGTCTCCGGCAGAAAGAGGACACAGCTGGGCCGGAATAGTCCCCCTTTCCAAGACTTATTCGCTCGAGCCTGATGAAATTCTGACTGGAGGCCCTGCCGACAGCGCCCTTATAGCAGGGGTGCAGGCCGGTCTTTGGGCCGAGTTGATGGCATGGCCGCCGAGACTTATGGAGTACCAGCTGTTCCCCCGTCTGTGCGCTTTGGCGGAGGTGGGATGGAGCAGCAGGGAGAACCGGGATTTCGCGGATTTCGAACAGCGTCTCTATACCGGACATTTTTCCCGTCTGTACAATATGGGCATAGCTTTCAGGGTAGCGCCGCCGGAGGTTGTCTACGACAGCGCAAGCGGGAGCCTTCAGGTAAGGCCACCGCATCCGTCGGCAGTGGTACGGTACTCTTTTGACGGCAGTGCGCCTGTAGCCTCCTCTCCGGTCTGCACGGGAAATATCGTAACGGACAGGCCGGAACAGATGCGCTTTGCCACATTTTTCGGGGACGGGCTGTCCAGTATCGCGGTAGGGGCTTCCAACATTGAACTTTACAGCTATATTGACCCGGAAATGACCGTAACCTGCAATTTCCCCATGTCCGAAGGCAACCTGGCGAGTCTGGCAAAACGTGACGGGACAGGATATTCCGGCCGCGTGCTTCAGGCAGGGGATGTACTTGCATATACGATGGAATCTCCCGTGACATGCAGCAGGATAACCGTTACCAGCGGAGCTCCTTCTTCGGGAATGTTCTATGTAACCGATGCCTATGTGGAATACACCACCGCAGACGGCTCGACGGTGAAGGCCGGGGAACTGTATCATGGGGAACTGAGTTTCAGTCCTGTGGCTCCTGTGACCCGGGTAAGGATAGTGATGACGGATTCCAATGACGGCTATACCGCAGTTTTCCGCGGACTTAAAATTGAGAAATGATATTAGAACTGATATATGAAATCTTATAAACTGAGACTGATAATTCTGAGCTTCATGCAGTTTGCGGTATGGGGCGCTTATCTGACAAGCCAGGGCAGGTATCTGGCCGGAGCGGGATTCGGAGAGAGGATAGGCATGTTCTATGCTATCCAGGGCATTGTGTCGATATTCATGCCTGCCATTATGGGTATCATCGCGGATAAATGGATCCAGGCACAGAGGCTTTTAGGAATCTGTCACCTGTTGGCGGGATTGGCGATGGCCGGAGCCGGCATTTACGGTGTGACGGCGGGAGACGCTGTCCAGTACGGGACTCTCTTCGGGCTTTATGCCGTGAGCATAGCTTTCTTCATGCCTACCATAGCCATTTCCAATTCAGTGGCCTACACTGTCCTCGAGAAAGCCGGAAAGGATCCGGTGAAGGATTTTCCTCCTATCAGGGTATGGGGTACGGTCGGATTCATCTGTTCGATGTGGTTTGTGGATCTGGTGCATTTCCGCGGTGCTGCCATGCAGGAGACATCCATGCAGTACGTTGTGTCCGGTGTCCTGAGCATATTGCTCGCGCTCTATACGCTAAGTCTGCCCGAGTGTCCCATTAACCGTTCGTCCGGGAAAAAATCTCTGGTGGATGCCATGGGATTGCGCGCCTTTGCCCTTTTCAAGCAGCGCAAGATGGCGGTATTCTTCATCTTCTCGATGCTTCTCGGAGTAGCCTTGCAGATTACAAACGGTTTTGCCAATCCTTTCCTGGCCGACTTCGGGAATCTGGCCGAGTATCAGGGGACTTTCGGGGTGGAGCACTCTAACATGCTGATATCCCTGTCCCAGGTGTCCGAGACCCTTTGTATCCTGCTGATACCTTTCTTTCTGAAGAGATACGGCATCAAGAATGTGATGCTTATAGCCATGCTGGCATGGGTGCTCCGCTTCGGATTCTTTGCGGCCGGCAATCCCGGCAGCGGAGTCTGGCTCATTATCCTGTCTATGATTGTGTACGGAGTGGCCTTTGACTTTTTCAATATATCCGGCTCGCTCTTTGTGAACGAGACAACCGACAAGTCTATACGTTCCAGCGCTCAGGGACTCTTCATGCTGATGACAAACGGTGTAGGTGCCGCAGCCGGCACGATAGGGGCACAGGCTGTCGTCAATGCCCTGGTCAATTCACACCGCATACCAGGTGCTGACGGAGTTGTCGACTGGAATGCGGTGATGACCGGATGGAGTCACGCCTGGTGGCTGTTTGCTGCCTATGCGCTTGTTGTCGCCATCCTTTTCGCAATACTTTTCAGGTACAGGTACCAGAGGCAGAAGTAGTGCCCGGGCGGCAACGGACAGAAACCGGACGGGAAGCGCTTATGCTTCCCGTCTTGAGGCGTAGGTGTCGTTGATCGAATCGAGTTCGGTATTGTACTGTTTCTTTCCGGTAACGGAATCGTTGTAGGTGCAGGGACCGGAGATGCATCCGTCCGGGCAGACCATCATTTCGAGGAACTGGGCAGGGGCTTTCTTGGTCTTGGCGTAGCTCTTCAGCAGGGCTATGCTCTTTTTGTCCATACCGGCGACGCGGAGAGAATTGACATCCTCTCCGAGGAATGCCTTCACGGCACCGGCCACTCCGCCGCTCTGACCGAAAGCATGTGCCTCCTTTACGGAGAGTGTCTCCACTTCGTAGGGCTCGACCTTGTCGAAGTCTATTTCGTAGCCGGAGAGGATACTTCCGAGTTCCTCAAATGTCATGACATAGTCCACATTGGGATTGCCTTTGGCTTCCTTGCGCTTGGCAATGCAGGGGCCGATGAATACCTGTTTTGCGGCAGGGTATTTTTCCTTGACTATCTGTGCGCTGTAGTACATGGGTGAGCCTGTCGAGGACACGAAAGGCGCCATGTCGGGAATATGCTTGCGGACCAGTTCTATGTATGAAGGACAGCAGCTGGTGGTCATGAAGGGCTGGCCCTCTTCAAGTTTCTCCTTGAGCTCGTGGGCCTCGTTGGATACGGTCATCATGGCTCCTTCAGCCACTTCTACCACTGCCGAGAATCCGATAGCCTTGATGGCTCCGTACAGCTTCTCCTTGCTGGTCTTGAACTGGCCGAGAATGGAGGGTGCGACCATGGCAACGACCGGACGGCCGTCCCATATATTGTTGAGCACGTCGAATACCTGGGATATCTCGAAGATGGCTCCGAAGGGGCAGGCATTGAGACATTTGCCACAGTATATGCACTTGTTTTCGTCGATGTGCTCCACACCGTACTGGTCTTTTGAGATGGCTTTTACGGGGCAGGCCTCTTCGCAGGGTACTGGGATGTACACGATGGCGTGGTAGGGGCAGCTCTGGTAGCACTTGCCGCAGTTGATACACAGGTCATGGTCTATCACAGCCTGGCCGTGGCGTTTGATGTCGTGGGAGATGGCTCCCTTGGGACAGTTCATCGAGCAGCTTCTGGCTACACAGCCGCGGCAGAGGTTGGTAATCTCGTAGTTGGTTTTCACGCAGGAAGAGCAAGCCTCGTCGATGACGCACATTATGTTGTCTTTCTGCTCCCTCTCACCGCTGATTACACGGCGGGCATATTCCGACAGAGGAGTCAGTTCGTCCTTTTCGTCGCTCATGTCGTAACCGAGCAGAGGGAACATCTTGTATTTCCATACAGCCCTTTCCTTATGCACGCAGCATCTTCCGAGTACCTCGGCCTTGCGGGGGCTGAGCTGGATAGGCAGCCTGTCGATATCGGCGACCAGCCTGTCCTCTTTCCACTTGTTAACCATCATCGCCAGCAGTTTGTGGCGTACGATCATCACATTATTAGTAAAAGCCATACTATTACTTTCAGTTTGTTAGAAAAATGCTGCAAATGTAATACTTTATCCCTAATCTCCAACTTTTCCTGAAGGATATCTGAATCCTCTCAGAGCCAACTGTATTATAGACACTTTGGAGCGCGGGACAGGTATTCCTGCCGGAGATACCGTTACCTCCCTCCGCATGCGTCTGAAGTCACGGTGCGCCCTCAGTACGGACTTGAAAAACGAGATTTTCCCTGTAATAAGATAGACGCAGGCTATAGCTCCGTCGACACACATGCGGACGAATACAATCCTGGAGCGGGAGCGGGCAGGAAGATTCTTGTACATCATCAGCAGGTTGTTGCGGAAGTTAAGATACAGTTTCCGGGGTGAGTTGTTGGGAAGGGTGCCCCCGCCGACATGATATACGGCTGAAGCCGGGTCCACCCATATTTCCCATCCTGCCAGCTGTGCCCTCCAGCATAGGTCTATTTCCTCCATGTGGGCGAAAAAACTCTCGTCCAGTCCGCCGAGCCCGTCCCACACTCCTGCACGGATCATGAAGGCAGCCCCTGAGGCCCAGAATATCCTGCAGGGCGAGTCGTACTGCCCCTTGTCTTCCTCGATGGTCGCCAGTATCCTCCCGCGGCAGTAGGGGAAATACCATCTGTCGACAAAACCTCCTGATGCTCCGGCATGCTCGAACATTCCGCGCCGGTCATAGCTCAGGATTTTAGGGGAGCATACAGCACACTCCGGCTTCGAATCCATGAATCGTACAAGTTCTCCCAACCATCCGGGAGTGACCTCGATGTCCGAATTGAGCAGGAGGTAGTAGTCGAATTTTTCTCCGGAGTGCCCGATTATGGACAGAGCTCTGTTGTATCCACCTGTGAATCCGTAGTTCCGGTCCAGGCAGACAAGCCGGACTTCAGGCCACCTCGAGCGCAGCAGTTCCACCGAGCCGTCCTCCGACCCGTTGTCCGCTACGTAGAGCGTACCTTCCGGTGTCCTCTCCAGAATCAGCGGCACGAACTTCTCCAGATATCCTTTTCCGTTCCAGTTAAGTATGACAACAGCTACAGACATGACCTTATTATTTATAGTACATCTTTCAAACGTGGCAGACCGACGGCATTCGATCCTTTCAGAAGTACCGTGCAGCCGGTCAGCTGTGCCTCCTCCAACAGCTTGTGGGCTCCGTCTGTATCTTCGCAGAAGGTGAACCTCTCATCCCCTGCCTGGGGACAGGCGATGGCGGCCCTGCTGAATTCGCGTCCCACGAATATGGCTTTCACGCAGTCCATTGCGGCGACTTCGGCTATCACCTTTTCATGTTCCAGGCATGAATCCGCTCCGAGTTCCAGCATCTCGCCGAGAATCACTACCTTCCTGGGGAATTGCGATGCTGCGAAATTGCTGAGGGAGGCTTTCATGCTCGACGGGTTGGCGTTGTATGTATCCAGTACGAGCAGGTTGTGTCCGGTTTTCTCCAGCTGCGAGCGCATATTGGAAGGGGTGTAGGCATGGATGGCTGCCGCCGCGTCTTTGAGGGGTACTCCGAAATACTGTCCGGCGCAGAGAGCTGCCATGACATTCGGAGCATTGTATGTGCCTACGAGGTGCGTGTTTACGGTAAGTCCTTCGGAGAGCCTGAGCCTGAGGAAAGGTTCCTCCGGAGTCATAGGCAGGATGGAGGCGCCTTCCGCGTTGACGCCGTACCTTACTGTCTTCAGTTCAGGTCGGGCGGCGGCCATGTCGCAGAGATCCCGGTCGTCCGCATTGAGAAAGACGGTGTCGCCGGTGCGCTGAAGGTAGTCGTAAAGTTCTCCCTTGGCCCGCCTGACTCCCTCGAACGAGCCGAATCCCTCGAGATGGGCCTTCCCTACATTGGTGATCAGACCATAGTCCGGGAGGGCAATGGATGTGAGGGCGGAGATTTCTCCGGGATGGTTTGCACCCATTTCGATGACTGCTATTTCTGTCTCTTCATTAATGCGGAGCAGGGTCAGGGGAACTCCTATGTGGTTGTTCAGGTTGCCGATGGTGGCGGTGACGCGGTAACGTGCGGAAAGGACTGCGCAGATCAGTTCTTTGGTAGTGGTCTTGCCGTTTGTGCCGGTGAGTCCGAGTACAGGTATGCGGAATCTTGAGCGGTGCCGCCGGGCCAGGGCCTGCAGTGCTTCGAGAGTGTTGTCCACTACTATGTATTTTCCCCCGTCCGGAATTCCGCTGTCACGTGATACCACGGCCATTGCGGCTCCGGATTCCAAGGCTGCCGCTGCGAAAAGGTTCCCGTCAAAATTCTCTCCCCGGAGGGCGAAGAACATTGCCCCCGGTTCTATTCTGCGGCTGTCGGTCGAAACCCCCGTGGATGAGAGGAACGCCTCGTACAGCCTGTTTTCTGTCGTTCTGTCCATTGTTCAAGTTTAATTCTGTCCTGTGGAGCCGAAGCCTCCTTCGCCTCTTCCGCTTGCTTCGAGCTCGGTTACCGGCACCCATTCCACCCTTTCGTGGCGGGCCACAACCATCTGTGCAATACGTTCTCCCGGATTGATCTGGAAATCCTCGGAGGAGAGGTTGATGAGCACAACCTTGATCTCCCCGCGGTAGTCGGCATCGATGGTGCCCGGAGAGTTTACTATTGAAATTCCGTGTTTTACAGCCAGACCGCTGCGCGGACGGACCTGGGCCTCATAGCCGGCAGGCAGCTCGATGTGCAGGCCGGTAGGTACAAGCGCTCTTTGCAGCGGTTTAAGGATCAACGGCTCAGTGAGGTTAGCCCTGAGATCCATACCGGCTGACAGGGGAGTCGAGTAGGCCGGCTCCCCGAAATTTGAGTTATTTACTATCTTGATTTTCATGTACATGTGTTTTATGTCGTCTGAAGTATTTCTCTATGAGGAAGAGGCCGGCCAGGTATATTCCCAGCACGAGGGTACGGATGACAAGGGTCCAGCCGTAGGGCAGGGTGTCCGGAACGGCCATGGCAAGTAAGTATAGGAGGCACCCGAAAATGATAACGCTGTTTATCTTGCTCCAGCGGTATGGGATGGGATAGTATTTCTGACCTAACAGGGCGCTGAGGACCAGCATGATCAGATAGCTGGCGAAATGGCCACAGGCTGCGGCGTGGTAGGAATATACTGGCAGGAACACGATGTTGATGACGGCGGTGACGGCCAGTCCGGTCAGGGTGATGTATATGGCGTAGACGGGGCGGTCGGAGAGCTTGTACCACATCGACACGTTGAAGAGCATGCCCATGAACATGTAGGCCATCAGCATTATGGGCACGATGTCCATGCCCTCGCGGAAGTCTCTGCCCACTATGAGCTGGATGATGTCCAGATAGAAAGTCACGCCTAAGAATATCAGCATGCAGAACATCACGAAGTACTCCATCACCGAGGCGTAGATGCGCTTGAAGTCCTTCTGCCGGGTGTTGGAGAAGAAGAAAGGTTCGGCGGCGAAGCGGAACATCTGCACGAAGAGGCTCATGATGACGGCTACCTTGACGGCTGCCTGATACACGCCTAAGTCGGCCCTCCACAGGCTGTCGTCCACGTTGAAAAAACGGAAGAGGATACGGTCCAGAAAGTCGTTCATGACCCCGGGAAGTCCGGCCACCATCAGGGGCAGGGAGTAGCGCAGCAGGTTTTTCAGGGTCCGGCGGTCAGTTCCGAGACCTATCCGCAGCAGCTCCGGAATGAATAGTATGAAACACAGGACGCAGCTGACGAGTATCGAAAAGATAGGGTAGGAGAAATCCGGAACGGCTGGGATCAGCCCTGAAAGCAGATTGTCTGGATGTGATGCCGCATAACGGGGATACCAGAGGAACAGCAGCAGGTTGGAGCCGGCTTCGGCAAGTATCTTGACAACCTTGAATATGGCGAATCTCCAGGCTTTCCCTTCCTGCCTCAATTTTGCAAAGAGAATGGAGGTGAAGCAGTCGGAAAAGAGGATGATACCTATGTATATGTAGATGATCCAGTGGTCTCCGTATCCCATCCGTACGGCAAGGCTGCGTCCGAAAAGGACTGTCAGCAGAAGGAATACGGCCGATACGGTGGAGACAGCCGCCAGCGCTCCCGAGAATACCCTGCGGGGCTCGTAGCCTTCCTTGTTGGCGAAACGGAAGCAGCCCGTCTCCAGTCCCATGGTCAGCAGCACCTGGAATACTGCTATGTAGGACATGAATTCGGTAAGTATGCCGTAGTCTGTCGTGGACAGTGTGTAGGTGTAGAGGGGAAGCAGCATGTAATTGAGAAACCTGGCTACGATGGTGCTGGTCCCGTAGATAACTGTCTGTCCGGCGAGCTTGCCGAGAATCTGTTTCATTCCCATTGTCTTCCCGTTTTAGTTTTTAAGTCCGTGTTCCCTGAAAATCAGGAAGCCGATATTGAATGAAGGATACCATTTTGCCTTCTCGGCCCCTTCGTAATAGGCACAGGAAATGGATATCGGACCGATGGGGGACTGCCATACCAGGGCGGCGTTCCCTATGAAACTGCCGCGGGGAAATATGTCCGAGTAGGTGTAGCCTCCTCCGGCCGTTTCCTCCAGTGCTCTGTATGGCTGGAAATAGCCTCCGGACAGATGCAGGAAGAATGTTTTCGTGAATTTTACGACCGGAGTGATGACGGCACCTATGTATATGGGCGCGCGGTAGGCCCCGAGCATCAGGGTGCGGCTGTGCACTGTGGGCTGGAAGGCCGGCATGGCAATCATGGTAGAGGTGTAGTCGCACAGGTTCATTGCTGTGGAGACGGTCAGGTCTATATTGTATCCCAATGAGAACCATCGGCCGAGGTCGTAGTAGTCCTCAAGGTTCAGACGTGCCAGAAAGGTGTTCTTGAAAGGCTGCGCAACGGCAGTGCCGTCGGCGAACATTGTTCCCTCGGAATGGCTCTCATGGCTGAAAATGTAGCGGAATTCCAGCAGGCGCCGCCTTCCTGAGGAAGGATACATGCTGTAGTCTAAGGTAGTCTGTGCCATTTTGAGCCTGGCGGTTGCGTAGAGCAGGCGGGTATGGTCCTCCTTGTCGTACTGGGTGTAATTGTCGGCCGGAAAATAAACGTACTGGTTCATGCCGGCTGTGAAACCGAATTCAGCCAGTATGCTGCTGTTGTAGGATATGGGGGTGCCCATATTTACGGTAAGGTATGTTTCGTTCTCCCGGATGTTGCTGGCCAGGGAACGTGAGAAGATAAGGCCCTGGCTGCTGCCGAAGTAGTTGAAGTTATGCGCGTTGAGCATGATCTCGTAGAGAAAGAGGGGCCGGATGCCTATGTGCTGCCTGAAATACAGGCCGGCACCGGTGAAGAACTGGCCGATATCGAGATTGACGGCCGCGTTCCATGGGTGGCGGGAAAAGTGAGTGTGGGACAGTCCTATGAATCCCTGCATGAGGGAGGAAGATGAAATGTTGCCTCCCACCGATACTGACAGCACATTCTTGGGCTCCGTCTGGAGGTTGAGGGTGAAGAGTGAGTCGGAATTGATACGGGCAGTGGGATAGAAGGATTGAATCGCGTTCGTGGACAGGACTCGGTAGTATCCTCGCTTGGCCTGGTCGAACGAAAATGTATCCTTCTTGTCCGTTATGGTAGACGTGATATAGCGTTTCTGCTCTTTGGTCAGGTTGCCGTTTACGGCGACTGAGTCGAATCTCAGGTCCAGGCATTTCTGGCGGAAAGCTATGCGCATCGAGTCCACTGTCGTCTTCTGCCGCCGTCTGTGTATTCTCTCCTTGATCCTGTCCATGTACAGCATGGCTGTATCATATCCTTTCTCAACCAGTTCGTCAATCTTGTCGAACTCCAGAAGCGAATATTCGTAGATGCCGGATATCAGGATGCCTTCTTCCTCCGGGATATCGTAGTCGGTATCTACCGTCATGATAGTCTCGAGCTGCTTGTACAGGTCATCCTGATCTGCTCCTATGGGCTCTCCCTTTACGCATTTGGCACCGATAATCACATCGGGACGGTATTTTTCCCGCATCAGTTCCCATGGAAAATTGTTGTAGAACCCTCCGTCGAAAAGCAGTACCGAATCGATGACTACGGGCTTGAAGTAGGCCGGGAATGTCATGGACGCCCTGATTGCCGTTCCAAGGTCTCCGCTGTCGGATACGTACTCTGTCTTACGCAGCACATCGGCCGATACGCAGAAGAAAGGCAGCATCAGGTTGTCGAAGTCGTAGCCGGCGGCAGCAGATGCATTGGCGAACATCTGCACGAATGCTATATCCATCGGGAAAGGTGACACAAGGCTGGTCGGCAGGGAAAACTTCATCTTGCGTTTCCCTTCTTTCATCGCATTTTCATCCCATTTCAGATGCAGGTTGACCATAGCGGGTGTAGGGTAGCCCGAATACAGGTAGGTGAAAAACTCCCTCTCTCCGTCTCCGCTGTACCACGCCTGGAATTCTTTAGTCTTCATGAGGGCGATCATGTCATCCGGCGAAAGGCCTATGGCATACAGGCCGCCTACGATCGAACCGATGGATGTGCCGGCTATGTAGTCGATAGGTATTTCGTTTTCCTCCAGAGCCTTGATGACTCCGATGTGCGAAAGCCCCTTCGCCCCTCCTCCGCTCAGTACCAGTCCTACCGACTGTGCTCCGAGGGGTGCTGCGGATATGATGAGGCACAATAAAACAAGAAAGATTGATGTTTTTCGGGGCAGCATTATTATCTTTGTAAAATCACTCAAAGATAAGGAAACATCGTTATGAAATCAAAAATTTTTATCCTGATACTCCTTGTATCGCTCGCGGCAGCATCCTGCGCCAACCGTAGTAAAAATGCATCTGACCAGTCGTCAGAGGCAAAGACAACCGACACCAAAAATACAGAACAAATGGACAGCACTCTTGCATTCAACCCGGCGGACCTGCCGGAAGAGCCTATTTTCGAGATTCATACCACTGAAGGTACAATCACAGTCCTGCTCTATGCGGACACTCCCCTTCATCGGGACAACTTCATCAAATTGGCATCACAGCACTACTACGACAGTGTACTTTTCCACCGTGTCATATATAATTTCATGATTCAGACCGGAGACCCCAACACCAAGGATCCCTCGAAAGAAGATGAGTACGGCAACGGCGGTCCCGACTATACCATTCCCGCCGAGATTATCCCTGCGCATACCCATAAAAAAGGAGCGGTGGCGGCAGCCCGTCTGGGCGATACGGCCAATCCTCGTAGGGAATCCTCCGGCTCGCAGTTCTACATCGTACAGAGCGAGGAAGGCTGCAGCCATCTCAATGGCGCATATACCGTCTTCGGCGAGACTTTGGACGGATTTGACGTAATCGACCGCATAGCATCCATCAGGACCAATGCCATGGACCGTCCTCTCAAGGATGTCCGTATCATATCCATAACTCCGGTGCTGTAGCCATGGATGTAAGAGAAGCCTTGCACCGTAGCCGCAGTTACCGCCGTTTCTATGAGGAGACGGATGTGACGGATGCAGATCTGAGGATCATCGCAGATGCTGCGCGTCTGTCTCCTTCCGGCCGCAATATACAGGCGCTTAAATTTTTCATAACCAATGACAGGGAACTCGGTTCCAGGATTTTCCCCACCCTCGCCTGGGCAGGATATCTGACGGACTGGGACGGGCCGGAGGAGGGTGAGAGGCCGTCTGCATATATCGTCCAGTTGCTCGATACCTCATTGGCCCAGAGTACACTCTGCGACGAGGGTATTACGGCACAGAGCATGCTCCTTCAGGCTGTAGAGCTCGGTTACGGAGGATGCATCATAGCCGCAGTCAGACGCCCCGAACTGCACGCCATCCTCGGTATTCCGGAGCATCTTAAGATACTCAACGTGATAGCTCTCGGCAAACCCAAGGAGACAGTGGTGATAGAAGACATGAAAGACGGGCAGTACAGATACTGGCGTACTCCCGACCAGGTCCACCATGTCCCCAAGCGCCCCCTCGACGAGATAGTCATCACGGCATCGGACCTCCGGGGATAAACCGGATGCAATGTAGGACATAGGAATATCCGGCAGTCGAAAAGACCAGGCCCTCCCACCGCTGTGCGGCGGGCCCCTTCCTCTAGAGCCGAGGGCGGCTAGTCTTTTCTCCCTGCCGGATATTCCTATGTCGGGACGCGTACATCTTCCTGCTCCGGTATGTGTGCAGTTATGGATCGTTTATCTAACCGAAGGTTGTGGCGAACCCAAGACGAATAACGATGCAATACCTGGTATGGAGATACCGATGGCCATGATCTAAACAAGAATGAGTGCTGTCGTTGTCCTCGTCTTGAGAAAATTGCCACATTTTCGGTTAAGGACAGTTCGAAAACACTTTCAAAATGTTATTGTCCGGCAGTAACTCTGCAGAACAATACAAAGATAGCGAAATAATATGAGACAGCACTCATTCAAAGGGATATTGCGAATGAAAATACCACCTTTCCTCTCCCGTAACGTCGGGGAGGGAACGGGTCAGTAGTGATTCAGTGGGGATGCATGTGACGGTTTGCGGCCCGAGATAGGAAAACTTTTCTCGGTGATCACCGAAAGATTTGCTACGGACAGTTTGATTCTGGCATTCAAAGCCTCGGACATTGCGTTTGGTCAGGCGGCTGGCGCAACTCTCATCGTAGGGGTTTGGATGTGGTTTATTATCGGCTTGGGCATGTGGATAATGGACAAAGGGCGAAGACCGAAGACCGTCCGAAGCAACGGTAAGCAGAAGCGCATAGTGTTTTTGTAACTTGCTGTTATGCAGTTGGTTGAGAAGTAAGGGCGTTCTTCCTGACCTGAAAAATCATGGCGAAAAGATCGGTTGTGCTTTATAATAGTCTTATAATAAGAAATATACAATAACAGGGTGATGCACTGCATACGGTTGTGAGCCATGGCTGCATATCGGGCGGAATGTTCAACTGGCATCAGACGCATCCGGACTGCCTTCTCCAAACCATGATTCGGCTGTTGCAGATTCTACGAAGTGTTTGTTTCGTCACCTGCCGTACTATTACATAAGAAGTCCGGTTCCTTTTTGCCGGTCCATCTTTACAACCTCTTCTTCGTCCCAATTCCACGATGCTTTTTAGTTGTGTTGAAAATGCCTGATTTTCATTTCTTTGTGTTTCCGAGTGTTTTGCAAGTAAAGCATTTTACGATCAAAATAACCGGTTTTCGGCGCACTTTGAATTTTTCTTTTTCGTTAATCTCTTAATTCATAACCAGATGCTATATAACTAAAAAGCATCGTGGTAATTATTAAGGGCTGAGGGCTGCCTGAGATGCCTGGAAGGAAGGTTGCACGAAAAACCGTAGGGGAGAGTGCCCCCGAAACCGTGCAGAACGGTGCACTCTCCGGCCGGGTAGGGGAAGGAGATGGAGAAGGAGAGGGGGCCAGGCAGGTGGTGTGAGTGTGGGGTGGGGTGTGGATCGGGGTGAGGGTTTCCCGGTTGTGTATATAAAATGAATGTACCTCAAATCTCACGACTTGAGGTACACTGCTTAACTTAACCTAAAACTTAACCTATGAAAAAACTATCGCTTAAGGATAGTACAAAGACCGTGCCAAACTCAGTTATTTCCTCCGGCGAAATCGACGGCGTCAATACTGAAGTTGAAAGGCATTGAGCTGCCGGTCCATACGCTGCCTCCGTCCGTAGTGTACAGAATGGACCCGGTCGCTCCGGTCGCTGATTTGACGGAAAGGGCTCCTCTTCTGCCGTCCCGCAGCATGGCGACAGATGTGATGGCTCCTCCTGGAAAGATCTCTTCTGCGGGGCGTATGTCCCTGACGGTGAAAAAGGCATCGGAAGTAAACCAAAGATGGCCTCCGTCGCCTCCTGTCCAGACATGGGTGTCATCGTGGGCATCAATACAGCGCATATCCGTGCCGGCACCTGCAATCTGTACCCAGCTGGCACCGCCGTTGTCGGAACGGATCAGCCCCGTGGTATTGTCTCCCGCCAGATATAGTATCGGACCGGGTGTGACGCATATGTCGGAGGGGACGAAGCCGGAGTAGACTCCAGAGACGCTTATCAGTTCCCAGTTTCTGCCGCCGTCGGAGGTATGTTCGATGGCGGCGTGTCCGTCCGTAGTCACCCCGCAACACCAGACTTCGTAGCCGTCCATGGTTGCAATGCCTGTATAGTATGCCATTCCGGATGATTCATTGCTGGATGCCCAGGAACTGCCTGAGTCGGTGCTCCGTAGGATGACGCAGGTGTCTGCGGCTGCTGCCCAGACAGTGTCCCCGTCTTTGGATATGACAGATGCTATGGATATGGGAGGCAGTTCACTGATGGAGGCTCCCTGGTTTGTCCAGCTGAGCCCGCCGTCCGCAGTGTGTAGGATTACTGTGGCGCTGTTTGCCGTATCCGCATCTCCTGCAATCCAGCAGACCATGTCGCTGAAAACGCATACGTCGGTCAGGTGTACGCGCGGGACTGATGATGTGTTGCCCTGACGTACCCATGATGTCCCGGCATCGGTAGTATGCAGGATGGTTCCGTATCCGCTGTCTTCTGCGCCTACAGCCCAGCCGGCAGTTATCAGTTCCAGCTCTGCGTTGCAGACAGCTGTGCCGCCGTCTGGGATATACACCTGCTGCATGGTACTGTAGTAGCCGTCCTTTCTGAAGTAGATTCCCTGCAGACCGTCAGGAATGCCGTCATAGACATAAGTGCCTCCTGTCGCTGTGTACACGGCTGAGTCTCCGTAAATCACTGCTACATCTACGATTCCTTCCCCCGTGGAGTATGTTACGCGGCCTTCAAGAGAACCTGATCCGGCTTCCGGTTTACGGCAGCCGGTTATTGCGGCAGACAGCAGCAGAAGCGCTGCAAGTATGGATAATTTCTGGAATTTCATCTTGCGAAAGTAATAAAATTCTGCAGAATTGCGGTACAAAAAAAGGCGGTCCTCTCAGGGCCGCCCTTCTTATTTCTGCCGTACTGCAGGTTTATTCAGCCGCTGCAGTCTCTTCAGCTGTCTCGGTGCCGTCTCCGGCTACCTCTACCTTGAGTTCAGCCTTGATGTCCTTGTAGAACTTCACAGTGACATCATAGATGCCGGCTTCCTTGATGTTGTCCATACCGGCTATGGCCACGTTGCGACGGTCAACCTCCACACCGAGAGCTGCGATGGCTTCGGCGATCTGGATGTTGCCCACGGAACCGAAAATCTTGCCCTTGGAACTCATCTTGGCGGTAACCTTAACGGTGATTCCGTTGATCTTGGCAGCGAGTGCGCTGGCCTCTTCACGGATCTTGGCCTCTTTGTGAGCTCTCTGGCGGATATTCTCGGCGAGTACCTTTTTGGCAGACTCGGTGGCGAGAATAGCCATGCCCTGGGGAATGAGGTAGTTGACAGCGTAGCCGTTTCTTACCTTTACGATATCGTCTTTATGCCCGAGATTGGCGACGTCCTGTTTCAGAATGATTTCCATACACTGTCCTCCTTATTTCAATAAGTCTGTTACGTAAGGGAGCAGGGCGAGATGCCTTGCACGTTTAACTGCCTGGGCCACTTTGCGCTGGAACTTCAGGGAAGTACCGGTGAGACGGCGGGGAAGAATCTTGCCCTGCTCGTTGAGGAATCTCTTGAGGAACTCAGCGTCCTTGTAGTCCACGTATTTGATGTGCGCTTTTTTGAAGCGGCAGTATTTCTTTTTCTTAACCTCTACTGTAGGAGGGTTGAGATATCTGATTTCGTTGTTGATAGCCATGATTTATTCCTCCTTTGTCGTGTTAGCTGCTGTTGCGGATTCTTTTTTGTTGTTGCGTCTGCGCTCGGCGTAGGCGATAGAGTGCTTGTCCATTGCGAAAGTAAGGAAACGGATGATCCTCTCGTCGCGTCTGTACTGTGTCTCGAGCTTGTCGACAAACTGGGAGTCGGCTTTGAACTCAAACAGGTGGTAGAACCCTGTTGTCTTTTTCTGGATGGGGTAGGCCAGTTTCCTGAGGCCCCAGTCCTCCTCGTACACGATCTCTCCTCCTTCGGAGGTGATGAAATCGCGGTACTTGTCTACCGCTTCCTTTATCTGTTCCTCAGATAAAACGGGAGTTGCAATGAAAACGGTTTCGTACTGTTTTAACATCTTGATTATTATTTGATTAGTAATTAAAAAGCCCTTTCCGACACCGGAAAGGGCTGCAAATATACGTAGAAGCCGGGAGAAATGCAAATCTAACTCGTTAGAATTGCCTGAATTACTTTACCGGAATGTTTTTGAGCACTTCCTTGATGAAATCCCAGAACTTCCCGACGGTGGGGATGAGAAGCCTCTCGTCCGGAGAGTGGGGGGACATCAGGGTGGGGCCGCAGGAGATCATATCCCAGTGAGGATAGTTGGTGGAGAGGATTCCGCATTCAAGTCCGGCGTGGATGGCCTTTACTTCAGGCTCTTTGCCGTAGAGTGCAGAATAGGTCTGCTTCATGGTCTTGAGGATATCGGAATCCATGTTGGGCTGCCATCCCGAGTATCCGCCGGAGAAGCGTACCTTTGCTCCACCGAGCTCGAGTGCGCTCTGTATGGCATCTCTGAGTGCGTATTTGGCGGAGTCTGTAGAACCTCTCATGAGTGTCTTCACGTTTATCTTCTTGCCTTCGGACTTTACAATGGCGAGGTTGTTGGATGTCTCCACCAGACCAGGCATCACGAGGCTCATGCGGTCCACGTTGCAGGGGCATGCAAGTATTGCTTTCACAACGTTGAGGGCGGTATCTGCGGGGATAATCTTCTTCGCGCCTTTGGTCTCCTCGACGAGGATTTCGATACCGGGATCTATGGGGGCGTATTCGTGTTTGATGTCGGCTGTGGCTGCCTCTATGCATTTGAGGGCTTTGCCGGCTTTCTTTTCGGGCAGGGCAATGACTGCGTGAGCCTCACGGGGTATGGCGTTGCGCATGTTACCTCCCTCGATGGATACGAGTTCTCCCTTGTAGTCCCTGAGCAGGGGAAGGAGGATGCGTGCCATCAGCTTGTTGGAGTTGGCACGGCCCTCGTTTATTTCCATTCCTGAATGGCCGCCGCGCAGACCTTTTATGATGATGCTGTACTGCTTCATGTCTTTGCTTACGGATTCGGGCTTGTAGCTGAATTCGGCATCGGTGTCCAGACCGCCGGCGCATCCTACGTACAGTTCGCCTTCGGTCTCAGAGTCGAGGTTGATAAGTATGTCACCTTTGAGGATGCCTCCCTTGAGGGCCTTTGCTCCGGTCATGCCGGTCTCTTCATCTATGGTGAAGAGGGCTTCTACAGGACCATGGGCCAGGTCCTTGGACTCGAGAACGGCCATTGCGACTGCACAGCCAAGTCCGTTGTCGGCACCGAGGGTGGTGCCTTTGGCCTTTACCCACTCTCCGTCGATCCATGTCTCTACGGGATCGTTCTCCCAGTCGTGCCGGACATCGTTGTTGTTCTGGGGTACCATGTCAAGGTGGCCCTGCAGGATGACACCCTTGCGGTTCTCCATGCCGGGTGTGGCCGGCTTGCGGATGATGATGTTTCCGACCTCGTCGCGGATGGTCTCCAGACCGAGGCTTTTACCGAAATTTTCCATGAAGTCCACGGCTCTCCACTCCTTTTTCGAGGGGCGGGGAATCCGTGTCAGTGCGTAGAAGTTCTTCCACACGCATTTGGGATCAAGATTGTCAATAGTCATACTGTTAGTATTTTTAGTGGTTGATTATTTTACGAGTACATGGACAGGGAATGTCAGTTCCTGTCCTTTCTGGTAAATGGGAACACGGCTTTTGAGCACCAGGTTCTGTCCGTCTATGATCTTGACGGAGCAGATGGCAGGTACGCGGTAGAAAATATTTCCGCGGAGAGCTGCCTCGTGCTTGGCCCTCTTTTTCTGCGACTCCACTTCAGCGATTATCTGTCCGGACTCGAAGTCGGCTTCCCCGTCCTCCGGTGTGATTTCCACTACGATGGGACGGCCGGATATTTCTTCCGGCGGCATCAGTCCCTGTGTGTCGGAGATACGGAATGCAATGGTCATCTCTTCAGCGGGACCGGCCTGCGGCACGACATCGAAGTTCATTTTCTGTACAGAAGTGCCGACAGTCCCTGTAAACAGGCTCATGTATTCCTCTTCGAGCCGTCCGATCTCTTCTACGGCAGCCCTGAGAGCGTCACCGCTGAAAGTCGCGTCAGTGTTGCCGGTGATGATGTTGATTCTCTGCTGGCGGAGGGAAAGTATCATCGAAGCTGCCTCCTGGGCCTTTTTTTCAGGGCTTTTCTCGACTACCTGGCTCTGGCGTACGGCGACTCTGTCGTATCCGCCCTTGTCGTTGCGCACTGTGCGGTACAGTGTGGTCTCTGTGGAGGTCAGGTTTTCAGTAGCCTCCGAAGCCAGTACTGAGGCGTCGGGAGCCATGGAGGGGAATCTCCATGTGTTTTCCATTCCTTTATTCTCGTCAGAGAGCAGAAGCAGACCCTGTGAAGACAGTCTGAAGAAGGATGCCGGGGATGCCTCGCCGAGGAATCCGTCCAGGTTGACGATGTAGCTGCAGCTACGGTCCGCCTCCAGGTACGGGCTCATTTTTATGTTGCTGAGAGTGTATTTGGTGGAGGCTTCCTGTGGAACGTCTATGCCGAGATACTTCTTTGCCCACTGGCAGTAGGGACCAGGGGTGTAGGTCTCGCATACGGCTTCTACGGTCAGGTGCAGGGATGTGGAGGGAAGGGAGTAGATGACGACTCCGTCGGGAGGGGTCTGTCCCGGTTCGATTCTGTTGACATTCTGTCCCGTGGCGTTGAGGGACAGGGCTCCTGTAAGTGTCAGGGCAAGGATCACTCTAAGTTTCATACTATTCTCGTTTTCCATCTTTTATGGCTCCATAGCCATGTTGGCTTGTTTTCGTTTATATCTTTCTCGAGCAGTCTTGCGAATTCGGAGGTTACGTATCCGCTGCTGCATTCGGAGGCATTTTCGGTAATCAGTTCGAAATGGGCTTCATTGTTTCCCCTGCCGTGCCTTATCAGCCCGCAGTAGAGGACCGGCATCCCCATTTTGGCCGCGATGGTCTCAGGTCCCTCTATCATGTAGGTTTTCTGATTCAGAAAATCGGCCACGAACCTGCTGGTATTGATATGCGGGTTCTGGTCGCAGATGAAAAAGAAAGCCTCGCGTCCTTCCCTGTTCTTGACAATATGGCGGATAATGTTGTGGGATTCGATGATGGAGCATGCTCCGTGTCTGGTCCTGATCCGCGATATCACCTTTTCAGCTGTCTTGCTGGAGGGCCTTTTGTAGACGTAAACGAAGTTTTTGTTATCAAGATTTATGCCGTAGTGTGTCCTCAGATCCGGCAACCCCGTGAAAATCTCCCAGTTGCCTAAGTGACCCACCATGACGACCGCATTGCGGTTCAGGTCCATGGCCCTGTTGAGCGCTTCCTGTCCCCGTATGCTGACCTGTCTGCCGATCTTGTCGGTGGAGGCGCTCAGGCTCCACACCGATTCCACGATGACATCTGCAAGGTGTCTGTAGAAATCCCGGACCGTGGCGTCGATCCCGTCATAGCTCATTTCGGGGAAAGATCTGGATATGTTGGTCACTACAGTCGACATCCTGTAGTGGAGGACTCTGTGCAGCATCCATGCGATGAGGCCCGAGAAAGCGTAGTGTACTTTCAGGGGCAGTAGCGAAAGCGCATATAGAAAAAATAGGACTACTCTGTACATGTTCGGTTATACATCCTACAAAGTTATCTTTTTTGCGTGAAAAAACAAATGCCGCGGAGGTTATTGTTGCCCCCCGGCCGCATAGAGATCGAGTTCCGGCCAGTCATTCACTCTGGAAGAGGCAGTCCTGTACATCCTGTCTATGTAGCGTGTGAATTTAGAGCCTTTCCATGAGCTGGTGTTGGTCACAAACATCCAGATATAGCCGTTTCTCTGCTTCTTTACAAGAGCGCTGGTCCCCGCCAGCGTACCTGTCCTGGACCAGTCGGCTCCGTTGCCGGCCCTGACCCATCCTATGGGACGGTAGGGATCGGAGGGGTCGGCGGTCATCCGCTGCACGCTTTCCGCGGATATCACGTCCGGAATGACGGGGTCCCCGTCGATGGAGGCTACGAAGCGGACAAATTCGGATGGGGAGGCCACCCATGCTCCGGCTCCGAGAAGACCTTCGATGTTGCTGCCTCCGTAACGGCGGTAGAGCGTATCTGCGCTGTTGTCGAATGCGGGAACCGGTTCGGCATCGTGTGTCTCGTAGTAGCGTACCTCGTTGGGGTATTTTTCCTCATACAGATTGTGGGCAAGATGCATGTCGTAGCAGCCTGCAGGATGGAGGATGTTCTCCTGGCAGTATTCTTCGTATTCCATGCCGCTGCATACTTCTACGATTTTGGTGAGGATCAGGTATCCTAAGTTGGAGTACCTGAATCCTTGCCCTGGAGTATAGCCGAGCCTTTCTCCGAGTGCGTATTCTATCACCCTGTCCATATCCGGAACCGAGTCAAGGTCCTCCCATATCATGATCTCCCTGGTGGTGAACAGCGGATCTCCCTTGTGCATGGTGAAGCCCGCCTCATGTCTCAGAAGCTGGTTGACGGTGATGTCCTTGACGCGTTTGTCGCGTATATCGCTGAACTGTCCGCAGTCTAAAATGCCGCCTTCGCCGAATACCCTGTCGTCCAGACTCAGTACCCTGCGCTCGCATAGCTGCATGATGGCGGTGGCTGTTATGAGTTTGGACAGGGATGCGATGCGCATGATGTTGCCCGGGGACATCCGTTCCCCGTTTTCCTCATCGGCCCAGCCGTATCCTTTGGCATAGACAAGACAGCCGTCCTTCATGACAGCGAGGCTGCCGCCCTTGATTTCCCATCTCCGCATGAATTTCTCGATGTAGCCGTCCAGGGCGTCGGCGGAGCCGCTTATGTCGTTGGAAAGAAACTCATTGATTGAAACGTACCCGATACTTTCCCCGTCGCTGCCGCCGTGGACATCAAGCATGCTGTCCCGGCTGCTGTCACCGTTGTTGCGGCTCAGCAGCGATACGGATATTACGGCCAGCACCGTGGCCGCCAGTATGGTTTTCCAGTGACGTCTCATTTAAAGGTCTTGCAGCACAGAAGAAAATCGTCGGCTACTGCATGGTTGTCCCCGTCTGCCGTTCTCGAGAGGTAGTATGTGCGCATCGGTGCGGCTGCCCCGTTGACGGCAACAGTGGCGAAAACAGTAATGTCGTAATTTTCCAGTGGAACATCAGTGACGGCGATATCGGCTGTGCGGTCGGCAATCATGGCCGCAGCTTCATCCCTGCCTCTCTCCAGAATGGAGATTTCCGTTCCGGGATAAATGCGGGTATAGTATTCTGTCAGGGGCCTGAGTATGAACTTCGCCGCATCGGATACTGCCGCTATCACAAGGGCTTTGCGCTCATCGCGCCTGACCGGTACCAGCTCCCTGTCTGCACAGCGGTATAGATTGAGTATTTTTTCAGCGTAGTCAAACAGAATCTTTCCTTTATGGGTAAGTACAGATTCACGTCGGCTTCTGTAGAACAGGATGTCTCCAATGGCACCCTCAAGTTCGGAAATGTGATTGCTGACGGCCGGCTGTGTGATTCCGAGCTCCTTTGCTGCAGCGGTGAAGCTCCCCTTTATTGCCACGGTGTAGAATACTTTTAGTCTGTAGTCGCAGATCATAGCTATTTGGTTTTAGTAGGTTTTCATGTCTGTCGGGTTTACTGTATGACCACTGCCTCTCTCCATACCGTCCTCTCATCTGCAGGAATGTTGAAAATCCATTCAAGCACTGATTCGAATGTGATTTCATCCTCGAGGAAAGGAATGTCCCTCTTTGTGGCGACGGCAATCAGATTGATTGTCTCGAATTCCCTGGTTCTGTCAATTCTTTCCATCAGGTACTGTATGCGGTCGTCGAGCGGAAACACGTACCCGTTCTCCTTGATGAAAATCCGCTTTTTCTCGTAGCTGCTTGGGAATATGACCGAACCTCCGTTCCTGTCGAACCAGAAAATGTGCAGGTAGGCATCGTGTCCGTAAATTGTGGCCTTGAAACCGAGTGCGCTGCCCTCACTGTATATGCCGTCCACCCCGTCGATGTCGAGTATGAACGTGGGGTCCGGCTCTTTTCCGCTGCGGACATCAGCGTCGATGGTCGCAACGGCGTAGCGTCTGCCGTTTTCGGTCTCTTCTGAATATTCGACCCTGCGTACACTGACGAGTCCGTCCATCTGCAGTGTGGTCATGCGTGAGAGAACCTGGTTGAATCCGGAGCCGTCATCCTCGCTGATGAGTCCGGTTACCGTCCAGAGTCTTTCCGGTATGCCCGCTGAGCGCAGGGCCTCGGTCTTGGCAGCCTGAAGTGCTTTCTGCTCGGCTTCTTCCTGTGTGATATGTCTGGAAATCTCGCACCTGCCGACTATGTCCCGGACTCTGTGTGTCCGGTCTCCGGCCCGGGCCTCCGGGAAAATTCCTGTCGATGACAGAACAAGGGTCAGGAATAACAGTCTAAGGTAGTACATAATTGCCAGAAATGAGTTACAAAAATGGCAATTATTTGCGAGAAAACAAAATGGTTTCTATAGTTTGCCTATGGATTTCAGGTATTTGGTGAGTGAGAGCCTGTAGTCGGCAACGGCGTTTATCCATTCGCTGCTGCATTTGCTCCACTGTGTCTGCGCTTCCAGGACGTTGACGAGGGTCTCCATACCTGTCTCATACTGGTCGCGGCATACCTTGAGATTAGTCTCGGCGCTTTCGAGAGATGTTTTTGCCATCTGCGCCTGCAGAGCCGCCTCAGTGACAGCATAGCGGCACTTTGTCATTTCGAGTTCCATCAGCTCTGAAAGCTGTTCCAGCTCTGTACAGGCCATTTCATGCTCCTTTTTTGCGGACTGCACCTTGAACCATCCTTCGCCCCATGCAAAAATAGGCACTTTAAGAGTGGCCATCACTGTAAATCCGGCCTGGTTGAGCAGTGTCTCATCCTGCAGTTTCAGTCCGTAAGAGTATCCGTAGCTTGCCATGACTCCGAGCTGGGGAAGGAAGTCGGAGCGGACGAAGTCCACATTCCTGCGTTTGAGCTCTGCCTGCTGTTCCAGCAGACGGTAATCCGGCCTGTTCTCGATGGAGTCGGTTTCGTACAGGAGGCTCTCAGGAGGGACAATCCCTGTGCTGTCCAGGTCAAAACCGCTCTGGTCCACTTCTATATTCGTGGTAAGGGGCAGGCCGAGGACATGGCACAGATTCATCATTGCCAGCCTCTGCCCGTTCCTGGCTTTTGCCAGCGAAAGGGCAGCATTGTTGCGCTGGACTTCTACCTTGACCAGATCCGTGGAAGTGGCCATTCCGACTTCAATGGCGTTGCTCACGAAGTTGTACATGCTGTCCACGGTAGCGCAGAAGCTCTCGGCTGTTTCAAGCAGTCTGCAAGTCTTGACGTACAGCCAGTAGGCTTCATCCACCGAGACAATGACCTCTGAGGCCTTGAGTTCCGAGTTGAGCCCGGCCATCCTGGTCCCTATGTCGGCCATCCGGTAGCCTGCGACTATCTTGCCTCCCATGAATACCGGCTGTGTGACAGACACTCCTGCGGTGAATGTATTTGCCAAGTCTATGCTGAGGGTCATCGGGGGAATGACGGCGTACTGGTTGAAAACCGGTATCCCGTTGTTGTAAACGATGTTGCCTGATGCGTCCTTCATCAGATCGGGAACCAGGTTGCCGTAGACATTCTTGTAGACGGGCAGTGCACCTCCGGTGAAGTCATAGTCGAAGGTGTTGGATGTCCACAGGTACAGGCCGTAGCCGGAAATCTTGGGCAGGAAATTGGTTATGACGGCCTTGCGGTCCATGGCCGTTTTTTCTTCCATCAGTCTGGCGCTTCTGAGTACAGCGCTGCTGTCTATGGCGATCGTACGGCACTGCTCGAGGGTCAGGTATCTGTTGCCCGGTTGTGCAGAGGCTGTCAGTACGGCCGCCGTACTCATGACTGCAATTGCGGTGAAGATATGTAGGGTATGTCTCATGTCAGGCCTTTTTTATCTTGAAGAACAATGAGTAAAGCACGGGCAGGAACACCAGCGTGATGAGAGTGCCTACGGTGAGGCCGCCCATTATGGTGACAGCCAGTGAGCCGAAAAGCGGGTCGGTTATCAGGGGGGCCATGCCCAGGACGGTGGTCATGGATGCCATCATTACGGGACGTAGGCGGGACAGCGTGGAATCCACGACAGCCTTGTACGGTTCGATGCCGGAACTGAGCTGGCGGTCTATCTCGTCTATCAGTACAATGCCGTTCTTGATCATCATGCCGATGATGCCGAGGCATCCTACCATGGCGACGAATCCGAAACTCATGCCGGAAGCCAGCATGCCGAAGACTATGCCTATGGCCACCAGAGGAAGGCAGCAGACGATAATGAGGGGTTTCCTGATGTCCTTGAACAGGGCAATCATGATGAGCAGCATTATCACTATCGCATGTGGGAAGTACTTGAACAGATACTGTGTGGACTGCCTGCTGGCATCGTATTCGCCGAGCCAGGTGAGGGTGTAGCCTTCGGGCAGCACGATTGCCTCTATCTGTTCCTTTATGGCGTCACGGGCCTGTGCTGCGGTGTACCCGGCGGTATTGTTGCATTGGGCCTTGATGGCTCTCTGACCGTTGTAGTGGCAGATTTTCGGCTCGTTCCACTCGATTGCGGTTCCGGAGGTTATACCGTTCAGCGGCAGAGGGGTTACCAGAGCGCCTATGATGTCCTCCCGTCCGGTAGTGCCGGTCATTACTCCCTGCACAGTCTCCATATTCGCAACTGAGGAGATTGACGGCAGCATGCCCCATACCGGGGTGTTGCGGATGTTTTCCACCGGTTCGCCGTCCATTCCTGTGCTTCGGATATAGATGCCTAATTTTTCGGCCCCGTCGTTGAGCGTTCCGCAGGGTATGCCTTCGGCTGCTGCCATTACGGAGATTCCGGCTGAGCTGCGGGAGATCCCTGCCTGGCGGGCGGCTGCCTGATCGTATTCAATCCTGACAGCAGGCACTTTAGGAGACCAGTCGTCGGTTACCAGCCATGTGGCATCGCTTTCTTCCATTATCGCCCTTGCCTGGGCGCAGAGGTCTTTCAGCACCGCAGGATCCGGCCCCTGGAACATTGCCTCGATAGGGTAGGGACGGTACATCAGATTGTACTGCTTGACTCTGACGTATGCCTCGGGGTATGCGGCCATGAGCTTTTTCTGCATCATGGGGATGCTCTCGACCATTCTGTCGTAGTCCTTGTAGTCTATGATCAGTTCTCCGTAGCTCAGGGACGGGTCTGCTATGGCTCTTACCAGACAATACCTGCCGGGGGTGCCGCCAAGGGAGGTGACTACGTGGTTGACATTGTCATCCTTACGGATAAGGGCCTCAATTTCCTCCAGATCGTTTTCCACCTTCTCGGGAGAAGTTCCCTCTGGCATTCGGTATTCGATATACAACTGGTTGTAGGCCATGTCAGGGAAAAACATCTGGGGGATGTACCTGTAGCACCAGACGCTGCCGAGGACCAGTATCACGGCAATGCCGACAGCGGCCAGACGGTGTGCCAGCACATAGTCGAGCACTCTGCGGAACCATCTGTAAATCTTCGAGTCGAAAGGGTCTTTCGAGTCGGATTCAGTGCCGCTGCCCTTGGGGTAGCGCAACGTGAGGTCGCAGTGTACCGGCACGTGGGTCAGGGCCAGAACCCAGCTTAGCAGCAGGGATACGGCCAGGACTATAAACAGGTCCCTGACGTAGGTCCCGGCCATGTCGGGGGACATGAAGATGGGGAAAAATGCCAGTATGGCAATGACAGTCGCTCCGAGCAGCGGCATGGCTGTTTTCCGGCAGATGTTGGTAAGGCATTGCGGTTTCGGTATTCCGCGCTTCATATCCACCAGGATGCCGTCCACTATGACAATGGCGTTGTCCACCAGGATACCCATCGCGACGATGAAGGAGCCGAGGGATACCCTCTGCAGTGTACCGTCCATCATGTCCAGGATGAAGAACGAACCGAAAACTATTACCACAAGGCTGGTGGCTATGATTACGCCGCTGCGGAAGCCCATAGTGAACATCAGCAGCAGGATAACGATCAGGATAGATTCTATCAGGTTGACGATGAATGTGTTGATGGAGCTGCGGACGATTTCGGGCTGGAAGAATACCTTGTGGAATTCCATTCCGGCGGGTATGGAACCGGCCTGGATTTCTTCCAGCCGCTGTTCTACCTGACGGCCTATCTTGATGATGTCGGTTCCGGATTCTGCTGATATCAGCAGACCGATGGCCGGCTGCCCGTCGTATTTCATGGAGTTGCGTACGGGAGTCTGATAGCCGTAGGACACGTCGGCGACATCGGAAAGTTTGAGCTGGTCGTCCTCGTGCCCCTGGATGATAAGATTCCTGATATCCTCGATATCCGAGTAGGTGTCACCCATCTCTATCTTCATCCTGCGGTCGGGTGTGTCGAAGTAGCCCGAATAGATGACCGAATTCTGGGAATTCAGGGTGGCTAACAGTTCTGTGGGATGCACTCCGAGGTTGGCCATGTGGTCGGTTTTCATGTCTATGTACACGCACCGTGTCCGTTTTCCGTAGGAAATGGCCTTGGCAACACCGTCGATATTGCTTATCTCGCGGCAGATCATGTCTGCGTATCGTCCGGCGTCGTCATATCCGTGCCCGTCAAAGGTCAGGGCGTAGAACATTCCGTACACGTCCCCATAGTCGTCCAGGACCATTACCTGGGCAGAGGCCGGCAGGGAAGCCTTTGCATCGTTCACCTTGCGCCTTAGCATATCCCATTCCTGCTGGGTGTCCGAGTCAGGAGTAGTGGTCTTGAGGGTGACGGTGATGATGGCCATATCGTCGAAAGACTGTGATGTGACTGCACCTACTTCACTAATCTTGCGGATGGTCTCTTCCAGCGGCCTGGTAACTTCGAGTTCGGTCTCATAAGCTGTCGCGCCAGGATAGACGGCTGCCACCACTGCGACCTTTACCTTGATCTCAGGGTCTTCGAGCTTGCTCATGCTGTTGTAGGAGAAGGCTCCGCCGATGACGAGGCAGATGAGCACGGCTACGACCAGAATCTTGTTTTTCAGGGCGTATTCTGCTATATTCATGGCTGCGTCTTTTTACAGAAGATTACCCGGATTGGTGGCGGACCTGCCTGGCAGGACGTTGACTTTGGTACCATCTTTCAGAGAATGTACCCCGGCAGACACTACAGTCTCCCCTGCACTCAGTCCGGAGATCACTCTGGCGTTGCCGTCGCGGTCAATGTTATCTGTCACCACAGTCCGCTTCTCGACCTTGCTTTCCGGTGTTACAACCCATACGCAGCTTTGTCCGTTCTCCTCGAATAGGGAGGTGGCGGGAATGCTTACCGAGGTCTTTTCTTCCGTACGGAATTCTATGCTGACCTCCGTACTGATACCGGGATTCGGCATAGTCCCGTCAGAGTCGGGCAGGAGAGCGTATCGGGCGGTAAATAGCTGGTTGAGATTGGCCTTTTTTGTGATGTCGATGAGCTTCAGACCGAATACTCTGTCAGGATAAACGTCCACTGAGCACCAGCTGTGCACCGCTCTGTCTATGTTGATGTAGTCTGCTGCAGGGATATCCACTTTTACGACAGGGGCATCGTCGCTGATGATGGAGATGACCGGCATGCCGGCCCCGACAGTCTCACCTGCCTCGAACAGCACCTGCTGTACGTATCCGTCGAACGGTGCGAGCATCTTGGTGTCGTTCAGTGCGTTCTGGTGGGCATGGTAGAGTGCGGCCACCTGTTCCAGACCGTAACGTGCCTTGTCGTAGTCGTTCTGCGTCGCACTGCCACGGTCGGAAAGTTCGATGACCCTGCCCGCTTCGGCCTTTACCTGTTCGTATTTGGCTGTCGTCGCGGCAAGCTGTATGGCATAGTCGCGTTCTTCGATTTCTGCCAGTGTGTCACCCTGTGAAACATGCTGCCCCTCGCGGAAATGGATGGCCGCAATCGGTCCTGCAACTCTGAAGGACAGGTTTACGTCCCGGGAGGGCTGGATCCTGCCCGGATATGTGATAGTACGGGTGCTGCCGATACTTTGGGCGGTTGCCGTCTTTACATTAGGGACTGTCGCCTGCTTGTGGTGCACGGTCTCACCGGACCTGCATCCGGACAATGAAATCGTCAATACGCCGGCAGCCACGGCTGAGGCTATAAATCCGAATATGCGGTGATTCATCTTTAAAAAGTATTTAATAGACTTATTAAGCAAAGTCGGAAGCTGCAAAAAATATGCCGTTGCTACTGTGCTATGAAACGGTAGACAATTTCCCCTGCCTGGCGTTCAGGTGCGTCCTGGGATGCTGTAAAGCGGGAACGGGAAGCTGCCTTGAGGGCATAGTCCCGCAGGCACTGGTCAGGTGAGGAAACCGATTCGATGATTTTTACGCCTGTGACATACCCCTTGCGGTTGACGATGACGCTGACGGAGACGTCTCCTCCCCCCATGCACTTGTATGCCGGAACAGGCAGACTCATTGCCTTGCGTCCTTCAAGGGTATAGGAAATTACGGAAGGCCCCTGGTAGGCTTCTTGTTTCTGTCCGCTGTCCTCCCTGTACACCTCGACCCTGTCGTCAGATGACGAGGCTTCCTCCAGGTTCCGGCGGGACTGGTCCAGACGTTCCTGCAGTTCTCTGGCCTCCCGGTAGATATCTTCGGGGTTGTCGTGACGGTCGTCCCGGAGAGGTTCGGAAGCGTCCACCGCCACGTTGCGGACAGTCTGGGAGCTCTGGCTGCGGGCGGCGTTGAGAAGGGCATCGAGTTCTGCGTCCAGCTCTTCGCTAACGCTCTCCTGCATCCGCGCCTGTTCAGCCAGTCTCTCCTGTTCTTCCTGTGAAGAGAAATCGATCAGGAACGAGGTGTCCTTTGTCAGCTGGGTATGTATGGACCAGCATAGCAGGGCAATGATTATGACCAGATGGAATATGATGGTAAGATACAGACCCGCCTTGTTGTCAGTATCCATGCGGAGGTACTTCCACAGGGAACCGTGTCCGGCTTTGATTCTGGACAGCAGGCTACTGCGCAGCTTCTCCGTGAGCCGGCGGAGGGGGTCAGTTATTTTTGAGATGATTTTCAATGGTGGCGATGAGCATGTCTATGCCTACCTGATTGTGTCCGCCCTGGGGCAGGATGAGGTCGGCGTATCTCTTGGAAGGTTCGATGAACTGCAGGTGCATGGGTTTCAGAGTCTTCTCGTAGCGGTCGATGACCTTGCCCACATCGCGTCCTCTTTCCATCGTGTCCCTGGCGATGACTCTTACAAGCCTGTCGTCAGGGTCTGCGTCCACATACACGAGAATGTCCAGCATCTTGCGCAGTCTCTCGTCGGTAAAGATGAGAATACCCTCCACTATTATGATGTGTGCGGGTTTTACAGTTACAGTCTCCTCAGCTCTTGTGCAGGTCAGATAGGAGTAAATCGGCTGCTGGATGCTGTGTCCGCGCTGGAGCTCCCCGAGCTGCTGTATAAGCAGGTCGAAGTCGATGGCTGAGGGGTGGTCGAAATTGATTTTCTGCCTGTCCTCAAGCAGGGGGATATCGCTGTTGTCCCGGTAGTATGAATCCTGGGGGACAACAACGACTTCTCCTGCCTTGAAGTGCTCTGTAATCTTTCTGACCACAGTGGTCTTTCCCGAGCCGGTACCTCCGGCTATACCGATGGTGAGCATGGGCTTTTAGAATTCTGCGGATTTGGGAGTCCTCGGGAAGGGTATCACGTCGCGTATGTTGCTCATGCCTGTCACGAAAAGCAGCAGGCGCTCGAAGCCGAGGCCGAAACCGCTGTGAGGAGCGGTACCGAACCGGCGGGTATCGAGGTACCACCAGAGGTTGGTCATGTCCATATGCAGCTCGTCGATGCGTTTCATGAGTTTCTCGTAGGACTCTTCCCTCTGCGAACCGCCGATAATCTCACCGATCTTGGGAAACAGTACGTCCATGCCGCGGACAGTCTTTCCGTCGTCGTTCTGCTTCATGTAGAAGGCCTTGATGTCCTTGGGATAGTCTGTCAGTATGACGGGCTTGCCGAAGTGCTTTTCGACCAGGAACCTTTCGTGTTCGCTCTGCAGGTCGACTCCCCAGGATACCGGATATTCGAACCTGGCGCCTGATTTGGTGAGGATATCCACCGCTTCGGTGTATGTCGTGCGTACAAAATCCGTATTGATAACACCCTTCAGCCTTTCGATCAGTTCCTTGTCGATCATGTTGTTGAGGAAGATCAGGTCGTCCATGCAGTGTTCGAGGGCGTAGCGTACCAGATACTTGATGAAGTCCTCGGCCAGATCCATGTTGTCTTCAATCTCGTAGAAGGCCATTTCAGGTTCTACCATCCAGAACTCGGCAAGGTGTCTCGGTGTGTTGGAGTTTTCGGCCCTGAATGTCGGACCGAAGGTGTATATCTCTCCAAGGGCCATGGCTCCAAGCTCTCCCTCGAGCTGTCCGCTTACAGTCAGGTTGGTGTGACGTCCGAAGAAATCCTGAGACCAGTCCACCTTTCCTTCCGGAGTACGGGGAGGGTTGCTTACGTCGAGTGTGGTTACCTGGAACATTGCTCCTGCGCCCTCTGCGTCGGAGGCAGTGATAAGGGGTGTGTGCAGGTAATAGAAACCTTTGTCGTTGAAGTATTTGTGAATGGCATAGGCCATGGCGTGACGGATTCTGAGAACGGCTCCGAAGGTGTTGGTGCGGGGACGCAGGTGCGCAATCTCACGCAGGAATTCCATGCTGTGGCCTTTCTTCTGGAGGGGATACTTGTCGGGATCAGCAGTTCCGTAGACCTCGATGCTCTTGGCCTGAATCTCCACTTTCTGCCCGCTGCCTATCGATTCGACCAGATTTCCGGTAACGGCGATGCATGCTCCTGTGGTGATGTCCTTGAAGGAAGCATCCGGGGTAAATGTAGCCATATCGCAGACAATCTGGATATTGTTGATGGTGGAACCGTCATTGAGAGCTATGAATGTTATGTTCTTGTTTCCTCTCTTTGTCCTGACCCAGCCTTTAGCAAGTACTTCCTTGCCTGGAGTCTCCCGGAGTAGTTCCGCTATTTTCTGTCTCTTTAGTGCCATTATGTGTTTTTTTATATGTCCTTGTTAGAATCTGATTCCCATCGCCTCGCAGATCTTCTTGGGAATTTCGGTGTTGTCCATCCTGCCGGAGAACAGGGTGCTGCCGGCTCCTATTGCGAAGACAGGGACATTTGCGCCCGAGTGGTCGCCTGTGGTCCATCCGATGTGAGCCTCATGTGATATTTCATTCATGTGCTCTCTCTCTTCTTCGGACACCATGTCTTTGGAGCAGTGTATCTCCTCGAGCTTGTCGAACAGCAGGTCATAGCCCTTTTCCCAGCTGAGGGTGAGTCCGCCGGTCTCGTGGTCGGCCGTTACGATTATAAGTGTCTCGTCGGGGTGTGCATTGTAGAATTCCACGGCCTCAGCTACTGCGTCGGAAAGGCTGAGTGTCTCGAGGATAACGGCCTTGGTGTCGTTTCCGTGGCTGGCCCAGTCAATCTTGCCTCCTTCGGACATGATAAAGAATCCGGGGCAGTCCTCATCATATAGAAAATCGATGGATGCGCTTACCAGATCTGCCTGGGTCATGTCCGTATCTTTCATGTCGATGGCGTAGGGAAGTTCGGTCTTCAGCCGGCCGTTTTTCTGCAGCAGCATCATCTTCCCTGCCTCGTCCTTTTTATCAGCGAAATCATCCATGCCCTCTGCAATGATGTATCCGCTGTCTTCTATGGCCTCGTATACCGAGGTCTCGTCTCCGTCCTCTCCGTTACTCTCGATTGCGCCGCCACCTGCAAAGAATTCGAATCCGGTGGATGGGATCTCGGATGCGATCGAATAGTAGTCGCTTCTGCTTGCACTGTGTCCGTAGAATGCACCCGGTGTGGCATGGTTGATGCCGACTGTGGACGAGATGCCTACCTTGTATCCTGCGTCATGAATCTTATAGGCTATGCTTTCCAGAGCTGAAGAGTCCGGTGCTGTGCCGAGCATGCCGTTCTTTGTCTTAGTGCCTGTGGACAGGGCGGTACCGGCAGCCGCTGAGTCGGTGATAAGGTTGGACTCCGAGTGGGTGACGGCCCATCCGAGTACCGGAAACTGTGAGAATGACAGCGGTCTGCTGTCGAAGACGCCCTGAGTGTAGCCGAGCCAGTATTCGGCAAGGGACACATGGTTGAACCCCATACCGTCACCGATGAAGTAGAATACGTATTTTGCTTTCTGTTCCTGTGCGGTTGACAGAATGGGAATCAGTGCGAGAAGTGCGAAGAGTGCGATTTTTTTCATTTTATGAGTAATTTATTAGTTAAAAATGGGTGTCCCACACTAAGCATGAGGCACCCATTTCTAAATTCCGGCGGAAAGGCTTAGTTTATTGTAGTTGCCTTTCTTGCTGCGTACATAATCTTCAGTGCGGAGCAGCGGCGGAGCTCCTGCTTAACCTCTGTGACGATACCCATACGGGTGCCCTCGTCGATTTTAAGCGAGATGCTCATGAGCTCGCGGTCAACCTCGCTCAGGGCCTCACGTTCAGCGGCAACGAAGTCACTGATGTCCTTGACTGTCCTGAAGGAGTCGTTGAGCTGAATACGGGAATCCGTACCGAATTCTTTCTGATATTGCAGCGAGGGAGTACCGATGAAGATGTAGGAGGCGAGGTCCTTTCTTTCGAGTTTTGTAGCCTCGGTTGCCTCTGGCAGCTTCACGTTCACCATACGGTCAGTCTGACGCATACTGGTGGAGACCATGAAGAACATGAGGATCATGAACACGATATCCGGGAGGGATGCTGTGTTGATACCGGGTGTTCCCTTGTCTCCTTTTCTAATGAATTTTGCCATTGTATATTCCTCCTTATTGTTTAGTTACATCCAAAGGTTCTGCCTCGGAGAGACGGTTGGGGATAGCCTCGCGGACGATGTCCTGCTTGTCAACAGGAAGATCGTTGTAGACGGCACCGAAATGTGCCATTGCGAAATCATCCCTGACCTTATTGATAGCTCTCACAATCACGTCCGTAACCTCAATATATTTGCTGTAGAGACTCTGACGGTCGTTCTGGAGGGATATCACACCTTCAGATACCGGGTATTCTCCAAAGCCTTCGATATTCTTGACGGTCTTCGAGGGAAGATCCGAACGGTCATTGGGATTAGTGAGGAACTCAATAATAATCTCTTCAAGCTGTGCATCCGAAAGAATAACTTGTCCGCCTGCCATAACGCCGTTCCTGGAGTTGATCTTCACGTCGAGCATGTTTCGACGGTTCACCTTCAAGTCCTCCAGCTGAGCGTTCTCGGGAGGCATAGGGGGGAGACGGCGGGCCAGACCGGTTTCGGGGTCCATCGTACTCACCATCAGGAAGAAGATCAGCATGAGGAACGAGATGTCCGCCATGGAACCTCCGTTTATTTCAGGTGTTTTCTTAGATGCCATAATTGATTAACCTCTATTTTTAATAAGATTTCTTACGCTGCCCCATACTAAAGCAAGTAATGCGATAACAACCAGTGCATAACTCAGGTTGAGCAGTGTGTCGGTCATTTTCAGGGTAGCATGTGTAGGCTGTACTTCCATGTTGACAGCGATGGGGTCACCGCTTGCCAGCAGGTAGGAAAGGCCGATGAGCACAACGGCTATCAGCAGTAGAAAACCTGTCTTCTTGAGGGACTTCTTGTTTCCCGCCATATTGATGAGCGAGAGTACCACTACAAGCACGATGGCTGCGATAACCAGCGCGTATGCCCAGAAGAGCACTACATCGAGCATGCCGGTGGTGGCAAGTGCCTCGGCCTCGTTTGCTACTGTGTAGAGTCCGGTGTTCGCATTGTAGATGAAGAATGCAACCAGACCTACCAGAGAGAGTACCAGCAGACAGATCTCTAATATTTTTGTGAATTTGCTAGTCATGAGATTGTTAAATTACTTGTTCTGATATTTTACGATCATATCCACGAGGGAGATGGAAGCGTCTTCCATGGAGAGGACGATGCCGTCAACCTTGGCGATAAGATAGTTGTAAAGTATCTGGAGAATGATGGCGACGATAAGACCGCCGACGGTGGTAATCAGGGCGACTTTCATACCTCCTGCAACGAGGGTCGGGCTGATGTCACCTGCTCTCTGAATCTCGTCGAATGCCTGAATCATACCGATCACAGTTCCCATAAATCCGAGCATAGGTGCGATAGCGATGAAGAGGGTAACCCAGGAGAGACCGCCCTCAAGCTGTCCCATCTGAACAGAGCCGTAGGATGTGATGGATTTCTCAACTTCCTCTACTCCCTTGTCGTAGCGGAGCAGACCCTGATAGAAGATCGATGCGACAGGGCCACGGGTATTGCGGCATACGTCCTTGGCAGCCTCTACGCCACCGTTGTTGAGGGCGTCCTCAACTTTCTTGAGGAGCTTGTCAGTGTTGGTGCTGGCGAGGTTGAGGTAGATGATCCTCTCGATTGCGACAGCAAGACCGAATACCAGGCAGGCGATGATGGTGGCCATGAATCCGGCACCACCCTCGATGAAGAGCCTCTTGATTTCCTGATGCATGGGAGCCTCAGCGGGAGCTTCTTCTACAGGAGCCTCGGCTGCGGGCTCAACGGCTACCATTTCGGACGAATCAGCAGTAGCGAGAGAGTCTCCGTCCTGCGCAGATGCGTATTGTGCAGTGAAAGTCATGAGACCCATAACTGCCAAAAACATGAAGAATTTTTTCATACAATTTTTGATTAGTTAATAAACAGTTTTTAAATGAGTTTTTTGTTTTTTAGCGGAGAGGGCGGGATTCGAACCCGCGAAACCCTTTTGGAGTTTACGCACTTTCCAGGCGCGCGCCTTCGACCACTCGGCCACCTCTCCTTTTAAAAATATCGCCAAAATTAGAAATTATTTTTCATAAAATCTACACTTCTGTGAGTTCTCCTCT